>JBBSOT010000186.1:0-9626 GCA_038259455.1 Hyphomicrobiales bacterium
CGCGGCAAGCTGGCGCGATCCGATTACTGGGCTGACGATAAAACAGCTCCATACCCGCTTGACCCGCCCGCGCCCCGCCCCGACGTGAGCGGCCCGAGACACCCCCATGTGCGGGCCCTTAGCTCAGTCGGTAGAGCAACTGACTTTTAATCAGTAGGTCGCTGGTTCGAACCCAGCAGGGCTCACCACTCGTTGTTTTTCAAGTAGTTAGATGCGGCAACGAACCTGTTGTCACACATGTTTGTCCCGCAAGGCCATGTCGATAGCACCTCATCGAAATACCGGCCTTAGACGCCGCCGCGGGCGGGAAGCTCGGCGGCTGGACCGCGACCGCAAAATCTACGGAATTCTGCGGCGCGCGATTGCCACGGCGGATCACATGCACCAGGCTGTGAACGAGCCTGTGGAGCCGCTATCAGTATTCTATGGGAAGCAAGAACTCCCATGGCAGCTGACTCCCTTTCCCATCGGAGTCCAAGACAACGGGAAACCCATGCCCAGATGGGAAGACCTATCACAGTGGATGAAGGTAATGGTCGCCACGATGCTCGGCCACCAATGGGATCTACTTACCTTCAACATTCACCTGCACCCCGACTTGGAAGTTCTGCTGGTCGCAACGGGACGGCTACGTGAAAAGCTCGCGGAACGAGTCCGCAAGCAGCTCACCATGGCTGTGGGCAAGCGCGAATTCTTCTTCGTGATCGAGAGCTTCAGCAAGGACACTGGCCAACCTGTCATCGTCCACATGCACGGAGCGGTGTGTGCTTATGATCGCGGCGAGGCAAAAGAGATGGAGGCCGCACTGCTGCGCGCGGCTGGTCACAACATAGGTGGCCGACAACAGACGCTCCGCGCGACCAGCAGCAGGTGGTTCGAGCTTCTCCGTGTCGCCTATGGAGACTACCTGTTCAAGTTTGCGCGCAAGTTCGACCCGCGGCTCGACGAAAGGCGGCTGGTCATGTCGCAGCCGATGACGGCAGCGGCGCGTGACTTGTGGATTGATATAACACGACCGGAACTACGAATTGCGGTGACGAAGGTTATATAGCCTTCGGTTACCTTACCCCGTTCTCGAAACCTACGCCGATGAAAACTTCGTCTTGATGACCGTAGGTTAGAACTGACTGAATTTGCAGAATTATTTCTATGTCAAGTTGACAGTTCTTATACTTTTGTTGACCGTTTTTACCAGTTTCTGGGCTCGATGGTCAACTTATCCCGTCGCGCTCCTCACCGAAGCGCACGTCGTCGTCAGCCCCTTGAACTCGGCTGGTAGCAGGGCCCATTGTGCAGCCGCTTACCGCCGCATTGGGAGCATTTCATAATGCCCGCCAGTTCGTCGAGACGGGAGCTTTGACTACGGCGATCTATTCGATCCAGAACCCACAAAGGATCCAATTTCGCGGCGTGCTTGCAATCCAAACATTCGAGATGCCACCACAGCCGCGAAGCTATGAGGTCGGTCAGATGTTTGTGTCGTTTGCGGCCCATGCCTTGGGTTAGAACAAAGGCGGAACGATAGCATGTCCTGCCAGATAGGTTCTTGTTCATGGCTCTGTGGAAACATGGTAGGAAAAGTCCATGTGCAACTTGTATCGAATGACCCGGACAGCCGCAGAGATCGCTAATCTGTTCAGTGTCGCAAGCATCACGAATGCCGCCACATCTAGCTATGTCTATCCCGGTAGTCAGGGCCTGGTGATCGAGGGTGACGCAGTGCGTGCAATGACTTGGGGCTTTCCTCTTCCACAGAAGAGCAAGCGCACCGGAGAACCCATCAAGCCCAAGCCGGTCAACAATACCCGCACTGATAAGCTCGATAGCAGCTTCTGGAAGGCCAGCTTCCGAGATCGACGCTGCCTCATTCCTGTATCGGCGTTCGCAGAAGCGGAAGGCGCGCGTGGTAAGATGACGCGAACATGGTTCGGCGAACCTAATGAGGATACGCTTGTCTGCGCTGGCCTATGGCGAGACTCAGCTAAATGGGGTGTAGTTTATTCGATGGTCATGACCGACGCGAACCATGTCGTCGGGGAGGTTCATAACAGGATGCCGGTGATCCTCGCTGCGCATGACTTGCAGCAGTATGCCGAGGGGAGCGAGGCGGACGCCATGGCCCTTTGTCAGCCTTTCACCGGCAAGCTGCTTGCCGATCGAACAGATGAACCATGGTTTAGACGAAACTTACCGTGACATAGCCGCATTGGTGTTCGGCTCCAAGGCAATGAAAAATCTGTTTTGAATGAATTCTGCCAGTCACTGAGGATGCCGGACATCGCCAGTGTTGTGCTGCCCTGCGGCTTTTGCTGCCTGACGACTGTGGTTTAATCAGTCAATAAATCCATGCGCTGCCGAAGGTCTGTCGAACCCAACGCGAAGCCACCCGCTTCCATCGCGGTGTGATTGTAGACCTTGATGCATCAACAATAGCAACAAGGACCAATGTAATGCGCTTTCAACTTTTCGCCGTCGAGATCTACCGTTCTACCGGCCGCGTTCGCGGTCACATCGTCGCTCCTTTCGAGGAGCAGGCCGCACAGATAGTTTGCGACCATGCGGATGCCCTCGGTCCGAAGCAAGATGGCTTCAGTCTCCAACGGATCGACGACACTTTATCGGACGACCTGCGCATTGGACTGGACGGGCTGCTGGAGAACAGTCCGGCAGGGTTTGCGAGCTACTGCACCTTGGGATGGGTCGCGCATACGGCGCCAGTGCAGAAGCTACGTTTCTACCGGAGCAAAGACCCCAAAGGCTTCGACATCTACGCTGTCGCGCCCAACTTCGACGTTGCCTCTGCGGTGTTCGGAAGCACTCTATTGCCGTCCAAGGGCAAGCTACACACCTTCAGCATCACTGAAGGGGTCGAGACCCTATCAGCCGACGAGCTGCTCAACCTCCCCACCTTGCTTGAACTCGGCCCGATCGGAATCGCTGAGTTCGACGACGATACGCAGCGCTGGCTGGTTTGGTAGGCCAAAGCGACCTTGCCTTCACTCGGTGTTTTGTTTGAAGGCAAGGTTCAGCGATTTAGCCGTCTACAATTACGTTGACCGCGTTGCACGATTCGGGATCCACTTCGCCTACCGCGCGTCCGACGTTTATCCCACCGAAGCCATTTTCGGCCCGGAAGGTCATGGTTACTCCATGCTTCCCTGATTCAGGACTGACAGGCGTTATCAGCGTATCGATGTGCTCGAAGCTATCGGGGTTCCTGAGTCCAGATTCGACTTGCGTGACAATGCTTGCATTGGAGCCATCATAAAGGCTCAAGCAATGAAACCCTTTCTCACGGTTGGCCGTAGTGGCCGCGGCTTCCGCTTCGAGCTCATCCTCCGAGGGCTGATCGGGTTGGGTGCACTGATGCAAGCCGAAAAGGGCTCCGAAGAGTATTAGAACCGCACAGCCGATACTGCCCATATTTTGCACCGATTGTATTTGCTGTCGCTGAGCAATTCGTGCTTTCCTTGCTTCTGTATTCCTTGCCATGAAAACTGCTGACCCCTTAATAAGTTACCCTCTTATTGAGGAACTTGAATGGAGCAGCGCGCCCTATCCACGAAGCATATTGATGGCGCTGCAAAAACCAGCCGTGACCTTTCGTCGATCCATTTGACGAATGGCTAACCAGCAACCTCAGCTTCTGGCTGCCCGGCCATCAGCGCGTTGATCCAAGCAAGTGCGAGTTCACGACTGCGGTATGCGCCCCAGCGCTCGCGTTCCTGGCGGTCTACAATAGTGAACGTGGAATAGATGTAGCGAATGTCGTCGCGGCTGCGCTCGGCATTGGCATGGTCGTATATGCCGTAGAGGATGAAGTAGAGCGCATCGAGCCTAGCCCTTATGCGCAGACGACGGTCTTCGTCCCACGGAAATGGCGGTAGCACCTCGCCTTGCTCGTCTACATGACCCATGTTGCGCGCGAACGCAGCCAGGTCATGCGCTGTGTAGGTCAGCTCCAGAACTGCACTTCGCACGATCTCCGCAGCGGTTTTGGAACCGAACGCGCGACTATAAGCGTCTGGGAGGATAATCGGGAGCTGCTCGACGATGAACCAGTTTAGGTGCTGCCCCTGCACCTTCTGCCGCGCGATAAAGTCGAAGGCGTGCGAATTGAGATTGGCAAGCAGCAGCGCGCTGCTCTGTGCACCAGCTGTGTCGTCCGTGATTTCTAGCAGCGGCAATGTATTACCGGCAGCACCAGAGGGGATGAGAGAGGCAATCATCGTTCGGGCGTTGGTTGGTGCCGTGACGTCTTTGAACGCGAGTGCGTAAGGCGAACGGACCAAGTCGCTGTTCGGCTGCACCCAAAATTGCGGGTCCGCCAACCATAAGGGGTCTGCGCGCTGGTCTTCAGTCGCGGCAAGGGGCTGCGCTGGGCGGTTTAAATTTTCAGGGTTGATCACGATACTGGCGGCGCGGTGATTGAACGCCTGCACCATCTTGCCCTCGTAGAGTGGCACCCATTCAGCGTCGGCTGATCGATAGCGATTGCCGCCAACGTGCCACGCACCTTCGGTTGCTTCAAGTTCCTCGCGGGTGCGGAACAAGTGGCTATCGATCGTCATATCGAAAACGCGGTGATACGCAAGGTTCCACGACCGGACCACTTCTGCCGATCGGTCTACCAATGCAGGCACTCGCGCGTAGACGCCGGTGGTAATCTCCATGTCGCGGCGAGTGCGAAAAACGGGGGCTGTGCCGGTATTCGGATTGACCCGCGCGAAGTCCTCGGCTGAAATCGGAAATGCTGTTTCGGGGTTGGCGATCTCGCTAACTGCTTGAAGAAAGAAGCCACAATGGGTTGCTTCGAAGGCCCGCTCTGGGCTGGCGATCATAGCGGCAAACTTGAAACTACGGTGGACGTCGGGAAAGAACGGACCTTCGCGATAGCGGCTGCGGCCATTTTCGAAATCGTAGAGTGCCTTGATTTGCCCTCCGGTCGATAGGCCGCGGAAGAAATGCGAAGCCGACAGGTCGGCCGCTATCCCGCTGGGAGTAAGCAGCCCGACCATCCCTCTCGGCCTCACCAGCGCGTGGGCTCGCTCAACGAAAAGGCTGTAGAGGTTGAGATCGCCGCGAGCGAGCAGCGGATAATGTCCGCTTGCGCGAGCAACACGACTGGTATCGGCCGCTCGGCGATCGGCTTTCGCGAAATCGTTGTATAGCGGGTCCTCGTCTCGCTTCAGCGCCTCAATCATGAGTCTGCGGTCCGACGCCCGCTGTGCGCGCGCAATCTCTGGCCGACGGGCCGCAAACCATTCGACCTGCTGAAGCTTGATGCGGTCCCACGGCGGGTTTCCGATAACCGCGTCGAAGCCTCCTTCACGCCCCGCGCTCGCCCAGTTCTTCCACACGCCAGGAAATGCGATCTGCCAGTTTAGGAAGCGCTCTTCCTCGATCAGTTTACGCGCGGCCTTCCATATCTTGCGGAAGCGTTCGGCTTCTTCGGGCTTTGCCCGAAGTGCCTCAGGTTCTTTTTTTCCGCGCGCAATCGGGAGGGGATCGCCGAACCCACCATCAAGCCACTGGGTAATTAGCGGCTGGTCAGTTCGCGGCAGGTCCAGCCAGTCGAGCGCGTGCATGAAACTGACGAAGCTGTCGAATGGGCCAACCTGGAATTCGATGTCGCGCCACATCTCGGCGCTCGAATGCGCTTCGGCAATTTCGGCATCGGTCAGCGCTTCGATGCGTTGCATGACGCTGGCTTGCCGCTCGGCGTTGCGCAGGCCCTCGATGTAGAGAAGCTCGCCAGCCGTTCCTGCCTTATCGATGGCATCTCGGACCCACAGGCCAAAGAGACTGTCACCGCAATGCAGATGGTGGTCGATGAAGGACAGCGGCGCGCCGACTGTGAACGTGTGAAGCCATAGCGCCACTTTGGCGAGCTCGACCGCCATAGGGTTTTTGTCAACGCCGTGGATGCACCGTTTCAGCACCATGCGTTTTACAAGCTGCGGATCGTCGAGCTGTTCCTCTGCAATCGCCCAGTGCTTTTCTTGTGCGTTGGTCCAGATGGTCGAGCGGATCTGCTCGATCTCTGTGGCTACGGGGCTATGATAAATATCGACCCCGGCATCGGCCGCATCGACCTGCGCCTGCGCGATAGCCTCCAGCGCATGGTTTGTGAGGCGATCAACCAGCGAAACGAGGAAGTGGCCTGAACCCATGGCCGGGTCGCATACCCGGAGCCGAGTGATGGCCTTCGCGGGGTCTGCGGCTTCAAGTGCGCGCAACATGCTGGCTTCACTGTCGGCCGGTTGGATCGCCTTGATCGCATCACGAAAGACTGCGTGGGCATCCGCGATCAACGGTTCCAGCGTCTGGTCAATGATGAGCAGCACCAGCTCGTCCGGCGTGTAGTAGCTACCGGAATCCTTGCGCGCGAAGATATTCGGCAGGATTTCCAGATCACCGCCCTCGGTGCGCTTCATTTCGAATTCCAGCAGCCGCTCGTAGATCGAGCCAAGCTGTTGCACCGAAAGGTCGCGGTAATTGATATAGCGCCGGCGCCCTTCGTGGTTTTCCCACGAAAGAATGTCGAGCGCTTCGGCCATGACATCGTCAGGCAGCCGGATCGCATCAAGCAGCGGCGTTTCAGATGAGCTAAAGAGCCCACCGTTGTATGGCGGCAGGCCAACCGACGCATCGCCCTTGTCGATCATCTGCGACAGGCTTGCGAAGCGGCTCCAGATTTGCGCGGCAACCGACGAGAACGTGTCGTGTTCGTCCTTTCGTTTGCCCACATCGAGGCGGGCTTCACGCAAAGCATAGTTGTCATAGCGGTCGTCCTTGACCGGCAGGAGGCCGCGATCTTCGGCGTAGAGCAAGAACAACAGGCGATAGAGCAGGATCAATGTCGCGCTGCGGATCTCGTCGAGGTCAGTGTCGGCTGGTGCAGCGTCATCGATCGCTTTGCCCAACGTGGGGTAGAGCCGAGTGAACACCAGGTCGGATAAGTTTCTCGCCACCCGCTCTTCGTAAAAGTCGGACTCCTGCCGTGCGCGGTCATGAAAGCTGGCGGCACCGCGTGTCTCGCGCTCGAACGCAGTGCGTGAGAACATGACCGCGAAGACGCGCAACCAGTGGTCACGGTCGTCTTGTGTCACCGAGGCATCGAGCAGGTCATTATCGAGCTTCAAGACGCGCGACAGATCGATTTCGAGATAGTCGTCGATTGTCGAGCGGGCGCCCGAGTAGTATAGCCGCCAACGCGCACCGTTGGTTAGAATGCCCCATCGGAGCGAACCATTGGTCAGATCGTCGATGCGCCGTAGATAGCGCAGAATCTGGGTCGAAGGGGTCTCACGATCAGACCCGCTGCGACCTTCTGCGCGGTCCAGGGCTCGCCCCCAGCGCTTACTCTCGACGACCGCAGCACCGAATTCGTAACGCCGCCATTCCTCGCGGTGTTCGTTGGCCCTTGCTTTCGCCGCATCGTCGATGAAAAGAAGCCCATCAGGGACATCCTTGCGCCCCGTCCCGGAAAGGTTCTGCTGTGTAAGCCAGCTGGACCATCCCAGAAGCTCCAGAACCGGCCACACAACGTCATCTTCGGTCGTAGCCTCGTTCGGTGTGCTGTGATGCGGGAACGCGCTTAGAAGCGCTCCTAGGCGGCCGCGTAATTCGACGAGATCGATAGCATCATATTGCGGAGATCGCGTGACGCCTTCCATCATGTAATCCTGGGTGAAAAGAGCACCTGACAAGAAGAGCGATGGATCATGCACCGGAGGGTGTTAGCTGTCGAAGTGCGTTCGACCAAGCCTAGCGGGGCGCTATCAACACATTATATCGCTGTTCAAAATTGTCGGTCGGGGAAAGCGCCGGAAATGAGAAAGCCAATAGCGCTTGCGTCCAACCGAGACGCGCAGAGTTTGTTTCAGTAAAAGCCGACACATGACGTTCTCAACATCACATTGGTGAGGGGATTTTGACACCGGATACCCAATCTAGAGCGGTCGTGGAGACCGGGAAAAGCAGCATCGCCGAGAAATGAAAGCGTGACTCGCCAACTGAACGAACCCGCGATAAGCAGGGACATGGCGACACCTTTCAAGATGCTGGTCGAAAGCGACAAACTCATCGCTGGCACACCGAACTGGAAAGGGCAGCACAAGGGTAGCAACGACGACCAGCAGCGGCTCGTTGCCTCCCTGCGAGTTGGTGGGAGGGTTTTACAAGGGCTTGAGCTAGTGGGTCGTGCTCGGCTTGGGATCAGAAACGCCTACGTCAGCTTCAGCCTGATCTACCTTTCGACTGATAATCGTCGTGACTCGGTGCGCCTCGGAAGGATCGACTGGAGGCCGCTGACGGCGCACTTCAACGACCATCCGAATACTCCTACAGCATTAGTCGGCGACGTCTTCGGCAGTCATCACCATGCATTCGACCTAAACTGGTCGTCCAAAAACAGCGCACCGCTAAAAGCGCTCCCGATTGCTGAAGAAATTTCTCCTGATTATCAGTCATATACGGAACTGCTTGACGGAGTTGCTGTCCTGTTTAGAATCGAAAACGCGACTTCCCTATTGCCTTCGCCGTGGCCAGAGGACCTGTTTGGATGAGTATGGCTTTTCAGCAAATAAGCGAAGAAGGTATCCGCGACGCGGGTGTCAGAAAGGCTGTTGCCAATCTTATCCGCGCGTCCACTTGGGGTAATGCCTACCTGATCAGCGTCCCCTTGGTCTATCCTTCTGGAACCGCGGTCGGTGTCAAGGTCACGCCGCACCAAGGCTCATACATTGTCAGTGATTTCGGACTGGGTTGGCGTGAAGCCGAAGGTTATGAAGCGCAACGGTCATTTGGTGCACACGCGGGCCGTATCAAGGATCAAGTCGGTGTAGAATACAACGGGAACCACGAGTTCCAAATGCGTGCGACCGAGCATCAGCTTACTTCAGCTATCCGGCGGGTGGCTTACGCTTCTCACCGAGCAGCCGTGAAAGCATTCCATTCGCTGCCAGAGGCTTGCGAGCAAGAGATTGGCGCGGCATTGTTCCAGAGGCTTCGAGATACATTCGGTAAGGACAATGTAGCTGGCGAATTGAAATTGGCTGGCGCTTCGAACATCGAGTGGCCGTTTGCCGCGCAAGTTTTGCAGGGTAAACGTCGCGTGGTTTTTGACGTGGTGTCTCCTCAATGGACTTCCGTGGTGGCTGCAAAGAGCAAATTCAGCGATGTCCGCTACCTCGGCCCAAATACCGTCCCCGTAGCAGTCGTGGACAGCATTGACGCGATGGGCAAATGGCTTCCACTTATATCGCAGGAAGCCGAAGTGATCGAAGATGACATCGAAACCGATGAACTGCGTAGGGTCGTCGCAGAAGCGGCCTGACCTTAATGTCCATGGGCGACGCAATGCGGTTATCACCCAGCCACGACCGTAACCGGGACTGCTGATCGCGATCCTGTCAATGCGAGGGCAAGCGTATCCCTGGTGTTTGCATATAACTCATCCTAGCTGTCTGTGAACTCATGGGTGTCGCAAACAGGTATACTCTTGCGAGGCGTCTCGTCCCTTCCACAGACCGTCTCAATAGACTTCGATCTCGCTTATGAGACGCTAAGATCTTCTGACTCTAGAACCTAATGAGACAGTGAGATCGAAACGATGACCCTAG
>JBBSOT010000187.1:0-9573 GCA_038259455.1 Hyphomicrobiales bacterium
AGCTTCAAATTCAAGCCCTAGCGGTTCGCACTTCTAGGCGGGGTTCGGAGGTACCTGGCAACAGAAACCTCCACTTAACCCCTCCTTGAATTCCACCTTGTGCCGCATGGGCTCTCGCCCTTGCCATGCAACTTTCAAACGCTGCCACCGGAGGTGTCATGCGCCAGAAAGGCGATCGCTTTTTCGTGCTTACCGGAGGCCCCGGTTCCGGCAAGACCACACTGATCGAAGCGCTGAAGACGCGCGGTCATTCAACAACCGACGAAGCCGGCCGCGGCGTCATCCGCGAGCAGCAACTCGGTAATGGCGATGCGCTGCCATGGCTTGACCGCGAACGGTTCGCCGAACTGATGTTCGAATGGGAAACGCGTTCATACCGGCAGGCTTTGCGGAGCCCCGGCCCGGTGTTCTTCGACAGGGGCTTGCCCGATACGCTTGGCTATCTGAGGCTCGAGAACCTGCAGATCCCGCCCGCGATGGAAGAGGAGGCACTGCGGCTCCGCTACAATGGCCGCGTCTTCGTCGCGCCCCCCTGGAAGGCGATCTACGGCACGGATGAAGAGCGTCGGCAAAGCTGGGATGTCGCGGTACGCACACACGAGGTGATGTGCGAGATCTATGCGGAGCTGGGCTATCAGCTTGTGCAACTGCCGCATGCCAGCGTCGAGCAGCGCGTCGAATTTCTGCTGGAAGCGGCGGCCGCCTTGGCGCCCGAGCAGTCCGCAGACGAATGACAGCGGCGTCAATCCATCCAGTGCGACCGGGCTGGCGGCGCCTTATTCTGCGGCAGCCGTAACTGCGCCTGCCCCGGCCGGCCTGATCGTCACAAGTGTCAGCAGAAGCGCCAGCACGGCGCAAACAGCGATGCCGGTCACCATCGGCATTGGCAGGCCATTGGCAAAGAAGCTTGTCACCGTCATCGCCACCACGCCGGTCACCATGTGCAGCGTGCCCATCAAGGCCGATGCCGTGCCTGCGATCTCGCCATGGTCTTCCATCGCCAGAACCGATGTTGTGGGGATCACCAGGCCCAGGAAGCCGTAGGCGACGAAAAGCGCAACCGACATGAAGGCGAGCGAATCCAGTCCTGTGGCCATCCCCGCCCACATGGCAATCATCATCCCGGAAAAGCCGAAAACCGCGATACGGACGACGCGGTGCAGGCCAAACCTGCCGGTCAACCAGCCGCTCATCTGCGAGACGCTGAAGAAGGACACGGCATTGACCGAGAAGAACAGGCTGTAGACCGAAGGTGACATGCCGTAGTGGTCGATGATCACGAAGGACGAATTGGCCAGGTAGACGAAGAAGCTGGCGATGCCAAAGCCACCGATCAGCGACAAGCCGATGAAGCTGCGGTCGGCGGCCAGAACCTTGTAGCCCCTCCAGGCGGAAGCAAACGAACTGCCGCCGCGGCGTTCGACCGTTCGCGTTTCGGCAAGCCCGACAGCCATCAAGACAGCGGCCAGCCCGGCAGCGAGCGTCACCGCCCAGAACACGGCGCGCCAGCCGAACGCCTCGATGATGACGCTGCCGGTCAGCGGCGCCAGTATCGGCGAAATGCTGAAAACCAGCATCAGCAGCGACATCAGCCTGGTTGCCTCGGGACCGGTGTGCAGGTCGCGCACCACGGCGCGCGGAACCACCATGCCGGTGCTGGCGCCCAGGCCCTGCAGCAGGCGGAAGAAGATCAGCCATTCGACGCTCGGCGCCAGCGCCGCGCCGATGCTCGCCGCCGCGAAGACGACCAGCCCGCCATACATCACCGGCTTGCGTCCATGGATGTCCGAAAGCGGCCCGACGACCAGCGGCCCGAGCGCGAAGGACAAGAACACCACCACGAGGCTCATCTGCACGGCCATGGCGCTGGCCCCGAGATCGGCACCGATCGTCGGCAGGGCCGGGAGATACATGTCGATGGCGAACGGTCCGATTGCCGAAGTCAGCCCGAGCACGATGGCAATGCGGAGAAATCCGGTACTCATAAGTCCAATCCCTGGAAATTTTCCGCGATGACCCGCGGCGGAGATGCAATCATCACAAGAACGTTTCAGCCGGGTGTCGCCCCGACATGCGTTCGCCACAACCGCGTCAATATTTTTAGACAGTATTGTCCAATTCGTCAATCGACTGTATGATGCTTTCCGATGCCCACCGACAACGCTCCTGACAGTTGTGCGCCGCGCGGCCACGAAGAAAAACGCCTATCGATCATCGAGGCGGCAGCGGACGTGTTTGTCAGAGAGGGCTATTCCGGCGCCAATATCGATCTGATAGCGGCGCAGGCAGGGGTTTCGCGGCAGACCATCTACAATCACCACGGCGACAAGGAAACGCTTTTCATGGCGGTCGTGCGCGAACTCGCCGAGCGGTCCAACGCGAGCTATTTCAACACAATTTCGACCTTCCCGGACCACCCCGGCGATCTGCAGGCCGATCTGGCGGCATTCGCGGTACGTCTCAATCGCAATTGCATCTGCAATCGCGATGGCACGTTCCTGCGCAAGCTTGTCCAGGCTGAAGGCGAGCGCTATCCGCAACTTTTCGAAGGCTGGCGCGACCAGGGACCGGCCCGGAGCTGGATCGCCCTGGCGGCACGTTTCGCCCGCCTCGCCCATGGCGGGCATCTCGAGCTGGACGACCCCGATCTTGCCGCGCGCCAGTTCGTGGCCCTCATCAATGCAGACCTGAACATGTCCATGATGCTTGGCGCTGTCCCCGGCGACGACGCCTTGCAGGCTTCCGCCGGCAACGCCGTGCGCACATTCCTGCGCGCCTTTGGAAAGCGCTGAGCAGACTCGATCGGGCTCTGGCGCGCCGCTGCCGGAGCCTCCGCAGTGCAATCCCTCCTTGCCGGGGCAGGTCAGGCTTGGAAATCAGCATAGACAAGGTTCACATCATGTCGCTTTCCTTCAAAATGCGACCGATGCGCATGGCCGCATCGAGCATGGCGGAGAACCGATCTGCGCCAGCCTTCCGGTCGCCGCGCGCGCCTTGGAACTCGGGCGATCCAGGGTGGCCGCTATAACCGGTTTACGGCGGGCCCAAGCTTGATTACAGCTATCGGATCGATTCACGAGACACGCCGCCCGATGGCCGAAGACCACATACGCTATGATATCCTGGCCCAGGAGGCCCTGCGCGGAGTCATGCGCAAGGTGCTTGCCGAGGTGGCGCGGACCGGTCTGCCCGGCAACCATCATTTCTTCATTACCTTCCTGACCGGCGCGCCGGGCGTGCGCGTATCGCCGCGCCTGCGCGAGCGCTATCCCGAGCAGATGACCATTGTCGTTCAGTTTCAATATTGGGACCTGAAAGTAACCGACAGCGGGTTCGAAATAGGCCTGTCTTTTTCTGACGTGCCCGAGCGTCTGGAAATCCCCTTCGCCGCAGTGCGCGGCTTCTACGATCCATCGGTCAATTTCGAACTGGAGTTCGATGTCAAGACCGAGGGCACGGAAGAGGCTGCCGAAGAAGCTGCGGAAAAGCCCAAGCTCGAAAGCGCAAGGCCGGTTGCTGTGAAAAAGGCCGATGGCAAGAAGGCTGACAATAAGAAGAAGACCGACGACGAAGAAAAACCGGTCACCGCAGACACCGAGACCAAGGGCGCCGACGTCGTTTCACTCGACGCTTTCCGCAAGAAGTAGCCTTGGCTGACGTCGTCAACCTTCGCATCGCACGCAAGCGCAAGGCGCGCGCAGGGAAAGATCAGGCCGCCAGCGAAAACCGCGCGTTTCACGGCAGGACCGGACTCGAAAAGCGCCGCGACCGGCTCGAGCGCGAAAAGTCCGCCTCCTTTGTCGAGAGTCACAGGCTCGAGCCGAAAGACCGCAACGGCGCTTCATGAGCCCGGTTCAGAAGCGATCTGTCACCATTCGAGGCCACCGCACGAGTTTTTCGATAGAAGAGCCGTTTCTTGACGACCTGCGCGTCATTGCAGCCGCACGCGGCATGGCCCTCGCTGCCCTCGTCGCCGAGATAGACGCTACCCGTCCGCGCGACGCCAACCTATCGTCGGCATTGAGGATCTTTGTGCTCGAGCGCGCCAAGCAGGCACGCGAAAACTAGCAGTCCCTATTCGACGCCCTGCAGCATTTTCATGAAGCCATCCATGGACAGCGCCGGTTCTTGCTCCGGAACGGGCTCGGTTGCAGCCTCGCCAGTCGTCTCCGGCGCCCGCAGCGGCGCCCTTTCGATCAGAGTTTGCGGTTCTGCCGGCAACTCCTGGCTGGAGCGGCGGGCACTCTCTTCGGCCGCGCGCCGCGCTGCAGCCTCAGCCGCGGCCTTCTCGCGCGCCTTCTGCTCGACCTGCTGACGGGCGTCGGACGCTTCCTTGGCCTTGCGCCGCGCCTCTTCTTCCTGCTCCCGCAGCAGGTCCATCGCGGCGTCATGTTCGCTCTGCAGGGCGGCATAGTACCGGACCTCGCGGCGAAGACGCTGTTTCTCAAGCAGCGACGCCTGCATTCCCTCGACCCGTGCCTGCTCCATCTCGAGAGCGCGCTGCGTGAGGAACTGTGCCAGCGGTTCGCTATCGAACGTCGCGTTGGTCTGGGCGGGTCGACCGTCGAAGCTGAAGCGCAGCACCGGATCGGACCCGACAAGTGCTTCGATGCCTGCCTCATAGGTAATCGTGCCGTCAGCGCGAACGCGGCCCGTATTGAAGTCGGCCTGCAAATCGGCATCGATCGACGCTGAAGGATTGTCAAGCGTCAGCGGGGGAGCGCGCAGGACGCCACCCGCCACCGTACACGCCATTTCCGCCGGATCGGCCGCGAAGCTTCCCGACGCGGCAATCGGCGGAGCAAACTCTGCCGTGCGCGCCGCATCGATGTTCTTGCCGAAAACGTCCGCCCGCTCGATGAATTGCGAAAACGCGTGCGGGTTGACGCCGTCGATCACCAGCGCTCGAAATGCCGCCGTGCCCGATCCCGCCAGCGTCGCGACTAGCCCGCCGACCGACTTGCCGCTCGCCGACAGCGCGGTCGAGATGTCGCCCCTGCCGCGAATATCGCCGCTTGCCGGAAGTGCTGCCAGATCAGCATCGTCGAGTTTCATCTGCGCGGAGAAAGCCCCGTTGCCGCCATTGTTCCTGATCTCGAGCAAACCGGTCGCGACGCCGCCAAACAGTTTTGCCGACAGGTCCGAAATCCGCAGCCCGTTATCATCGAGATTGAGCGACAGGCTGGCATCATACGCAGTGACCATCGGGCCGGCGATCAGGGTTGCAGTCTCGATCTGGACATCAGCCGAAAACGGCGCCGACGCCGCCGGCTGGAAGGGCGTCTGCGACCAGCCTGCTCCGCCGCTTTGGAGCGCCGCCTCGCCGAGGACCATGGCGGCCAGGGGATCGAGCGTCAGTTCGTCGAGCACAAGCCGTCCCGATACGTGCGGCTTGGCATCCTTGAAAGCGACATTGATGTCTCCTTCGACCGCCCCTTCACTGACGATACCGGCGAGCCCGCCGAGGACCAGAAGTTCGTCCGAGTAGTCGGCTTCGGCCTCCAGTTGCACCGGCATGCCGGCACCCATCCCTGGCAGGCCGACGCCTGATGTCATCAGCAATGGTTCCAGGTCGGCAGCATCGAGCCGCGACTTGCCTTTCAGCGCAATCGATCCATCCGCGATTGTCACCGCTCCCTCGAAACGCGCCGCAACATCGCCGGCCGTCAGGCTGGCTGTCGTCGCCAGGTCGCCCGAGAGGGCGCCTTTCACGGTCAGGTCCGTTTCGCCGGGTCCCGTTAGCTGAAGCGGCAGGACGGGCAGGCCATAGAGCGCCAGCAGTTTCGTTGCGTCGTCATTGCGGCCGGACAGAACCAGCGAAATCGCGCTGTCGGCAATGTTTTCGGGCTCGCCATTCCCCGACAAGGTAGCCGACAACCCGGTCCCGCCGGCCTTGCCCTGCGCGCTGATGGCAAAACCGGTGGTGCCGTCGTCGTTTTCGGCCGACGTCGCCACCAGGTCGAGCCGTGCGTCCGTGAAGAGATCCGGGTAGGCCGATGCTCTGGCGACCAGGCCCTTGACGAGCGCGTTGTCGCCATAGCGCTCCGCGGCAGCCGAAATCAGCGGCGCAAGGTCGACCGCGACCAGCGAAGCATCGATGTTGCCGGCCAGGTTATCGGGAAAATCCTTGATCGTTCCGGTTGCGCTGACCGTTGCTCCCGCCAGGCCGGCAATCGACAGACGGTCGATTTCCAGAAGACCGTCTCGCAGCCGCAACGAGGTGTCGACCTTGCCAGCGGTCAGGCCCAAGGCGCTGACCGGGCCGGCAGCCACCTGCAGGTCGAGGTCGCGGTCGGTGAAGCGGATCGTACCGATGTCGCTGACGAACAGCGAGGCAAAGGCGGCGAGCCCGTCGACATCGAGGGCACCGCCTTCGAGCGACAGCATCGTCGACGGTCTGGCATCGAGCGGATAGGTGCTTTCAGCGCGGCCGCGGAATGTCGCATCGCCAAGACCCAGTTCAAGCTCGTCGAAGAACTGATGGCTTCTTGTGAGGTCGACTTGAGCGCGAAATCCGGCTGCCGGCAGGCGCCTGATCGCGTCGTCGACATCTTTCGACACCCAGGCTGCAAATCCCGAGGGCTGGGCAATGGCGAGCAGTAGCGATCCGCGAAATCCCAGTTCTCCGTCGGTGCGCAACTGCCCGGAAGCCTCAAGCGTGGTGCGCCCAGGCAGGGTCGCGGCAAGCGATTTGATCGTCCAGCCCTCGACTGCGGGCTCGGCCGACAACCGCACCTCCCGGATCGTCGTGTCGCCCGCCACCACGGCAGGCAGGTTGACGTCGAGCGTGCCTGGTATCGTCGGTCTCGGCAGGTCGGCCAGGGCCTCCTGTATCGCTTCAAGCCGCTGTCCGAGCGTACGGCTGCCGGTCGCCTCGCCATCGCCAATCGCATCGTCGAAACGCACCTGCGCGCCCTCGACGGAGAGCGCAAAACGCGCCTCCTCGCCGAGTTCGACAAAACCTTGTCCGTCGGCCGAATAAGGGTTTGACAGAGGGCCTGTCTGGAAGCGGAACTCATCGAGCGCCAGCCGCTCGTGATCGAAGGAGAACTTGCCATCGACCCGGTAGCCAGGCCCCTCGCCCGGGACGCTTGCCACATCCGGGTCCTTGCGCGCGGCGATCTTGAACTGACCGTCATACTGCGCTGCGCCCTTGTCCAGGACGATATTGCCGTCGGACTCGATGGAAACCGCGTGAATCTCGGGTTCCATCTGGATCCTGAGACGCATGCCGTCGTCGCTGTCTGCCCTGCCGGTATTTACCGTCAGCGCTGTCTTCATGCCGTCGAGGCGCAACGACCCGGTGACCCGCCAGGGACCCGCAAGCGACTTGGCCGACAATTGCGTGTTGATCTCGGTCATGCGGTGCGTACGCCCGCTGGCCGCATGGCGCAGCGTCACCTGGCCCTCCGTGACGGTCAGTTTTTCGATGGAGATCTGGCTTGCATCGAATGGCGCGGACGGGCGCACGGCCCAGTCCACCGCACCGCTGGCATCGACATCGATCATCACCTTGGGCCGCACAAGCCGCATATCGAAAATCAGGAAATCGCCCCGCAGGAAAGGCGCCAGTTCGGCATCCATCGAAAAGGTGTCGACGGTCATTGCAGGCTCGCCTGCGGGCCCGCCGCCAACCGAGACATTAGAAAACGTCACCGAGGGAAATGGCAGCAATGTCGCCGTGGCGTCGCCATGCACCGTGACGTTGCGGCCGAGCACGGCGCTGGCCTCGCGTTCGAAATCGGCACGGTAGCTCGACCAGTCGACAAAATAGGGCCCTACGAGCGCTGCGGTGAGCGCCAGAACGATCAGTCCACCGATGATCACGAACAGTCGGGCCAGTGTCGATCCTCTCCGGAATGTCTAGGGTCCTGACCCCAGCGATGCTAATCTACCTGCATCGCCATGTCGATAAAATGGCGTTGTGCTTCAGCAGCTTCGCAGCCGCACGCTTGGCTACGCGAGGGGAAAGATTTTCCCGGGGTTGAGGATGTTCTTGGGGTCGAGAGCCGTCTTGAGCGTACGCATCACATCGACGCCATGGCCAAGCTCTCGTTCGAGGAAGCCCATCTTGCCTTGGCCGATGCCATGCTCGCCCGTACACGTGCCATCCATGCGCACGGCGCGCTCGTTCAGCCGGGCGACGAATTTTTCCGACAGCGCGATTTCTGCCGGATCGTCGACGTCCATCAGCACCAGGACGTGGAAATTGCCGTCGCCGACATGCCCGACGATTGGCGCGATCAGTCCCATCTCTGCAATGTCGGCCTCCGTCTCGGCGATGCACTCGGCCAGCCGCGAGATCGGAACGCACACGTCGGTAGACAGGCCGCGCGCGCCGGGCCGCAGCGTCAGCGACGACCAATAGGCGTCATGACGGGCCTTCCACAGTTTCGCCCTCTCCTCGGCAACAGTCGTCCACTGAAACGCGCCGCCGCCGTATTCGGCGGTGATCTCGCCGAATGTCTCGGCCTGTTCGGCAACGCCGGCGTCGCTGCCGTGGAATTCGACGAACAGGCAGGGGCTCTCCGGATAATCGAGATGCGAGTAAGTCTTCATCGCCCGCATTTGCAGCGCGTTGACAAGCTCGATGCGGGCCACAGGAATGCCCATCTGGATTGTCGCAATCACCGCCTCGCAAGCCTGCTCGACGGTCGGGAACGGGCAAACCCCGCCCGACACCGCCTGCGGGATGCCGGCGAGACGAAGCGTCAGCGAGGTGATGATGCCGAGCGTCCCTTCCGAACCGATCAGCAACCGCGTCAGGTCGTAGCCGGCCGAGCTTTTCCTGGCGCGCCGGCCTGTCTTGACGATGCTGCCGTCGGCCATCACCGCCGTCAGCGAAATCACGTTGTCGCGCATGGTCCCGTAGCGCACCGCATTGGTACCCGAAGCGCGCGTTGCCGCCATGCCGCCCAGGCTTGCGTTGGCGCCGGGATCGATGGGAAAGAAGAGGCCGGTGTCACGCAGGAATTCGTTGAGTTCGACGCGGGTCACGCCGGGCTCGACGGTGCAGTCCAGATCCTGCGCATTGACCTCCGTCACCTTGTTCATGCGCGACGTGTCGAGCGAAATGCCGCCGCCCGGCGCATTGACATGCCCCTCCAGCGATGAACCGGTGCCGAAAGCGATGACCGGCACGCCGTGCTCGGCGCAGGCCCGCACGATCTCCTGTACTTCCTCGGTGCTTTCCGGAAAGGCAACGCCATCGGGCGCCTGCAGCGGAATATAGGTCGTCGTGTGAGCGTGCTGCTCGCGCAGCGATCGCCCCGTCTGGAAACGTTCGCCGAAGCGCTGCTTGAGGATGCCAAGCACGGCCTCTATGCCGGCTTCGTTGCGTTCTATAATCTGGAGGTCGCTGAGTGCCATGATTTCCTGCGCGATTGGGCCATGGACGGCCCCTTTGGTCCGCCTATGATTGAATTTGGTTTCCACAGTAAAGGGTGAAACCGGATTTCGGAAACGCCTAACGACCGCATGCCGCCTACGGGCGGTACGCAAAAGCGAAGACAAGGAAAAACATGACAATCGCAGCGCCATTCGTCTCTCGCGTTATGGAAATCGAGAAAGACT
>JBBSOT010000188.1:0-9573 GCA_038259455.1 Hyphomicrobiales bacterium
CCGCGGACGACGCGGCCTGGGCGCTGGAGCAGGCGTTGACCGAGCACCTGGAGGGCATTTGGATGCAACCAGACGAGGGCATCTGGGAGGTGCGCGGCGGGCGGCAATGCTTCACCCACTCCAAGGTCATGGCTTGGGTGGCGTTCGACCGCGCAGTAAAGTCAGTCGAGACTTTGGGGCTTCCCGGCCCGGTAGACCGATGGCGTGCCGTGCGGGACCGGATCCATGCAGAGGTGTGCGAGCGCGGCTTCGACGCAGCGCTGGGCAGCTTTGTGCAGTCCTACGGCAGCAAGGCTGTGGACGCGAGCTTGCTACTAATGCCACTCGTCGGCTTCCTTCCAGCTACAGACCCGCGCGTGACCGGAACGGTGGACTTGGTTCAGCGGCGCCTCAGCCGCAACGGCCTGCTGCTGCGCTATGATACAAGCAGCGGGCACGACGGATTGCCGGAGGGGGAGGGCGTGTTCCTGGCCTGCAGCTTCTGGCTGGCCGATAACCTGGTGCTGCAAGGGCGTGACAAGGAGGCAGAGGAGCTATTCGAACACCTGCTCTCACTACGAAACGATGTGGGCTTGCTGTCGGAAGAGTACGACCCGGTTGGCCGGCGGATGCTGGGCAACTTCCCACAAGCGTTCTCCCACGTTGCCCTGGTGAACACCGCGTTGAACCTAACACGAGATGCGGGGCCGGCGGAGCGCCGCGGTAGCGACACGCCGCCAGATCCTAGTGCGGATACCAGGGCTGCGGACATTTTACGACAATCTCAAGGGAGGTGACACGGTCATGGTCTTGTTCGTGCCGGGCCGCGGCACCTCGGTTTCCGTGAACGGGCGGCAGGTGGGGACCAGCCCCGGGGACGACGCGCTGAACGCGATGCTGCAGCTCTGGGTTGGACCGAACCCGGTCTCGGGTGACATGGAGCACCTGTTGCTGGGCGGCCGCTGTTAGCACGATGCCCAGCTCCGAAGCCGAGATGAAGGGCTTTCCCCGCTGTGCAACGGCAGCGATTTCGGATCTCAGGAAGAGTGCCACCTCATGATCTTCGATAGCTGGTATGGCCTGCTCCGCATCATCGTGGTCGGGCCGCTCGCATATTTCGCCCTCGTCCTGCTGCTGCGAGTGTCAGGCAAGCGAACCCTGGCCAAGCTCAATGCCTTCGACCTTATCGTCACGGTCGCCCTCGGTTCCACGCTTGCGACGGTGCTGCTGTCCAAGTCTGTCCCCCTGGTCGAGGGGATCGCAGGCCTAATCGTGCTGGTCTGTCTGCAATACGTCGTCGCCTGGCTTTCGGTCCGGTCGGACCGGGTCAGCGACCTGGTGAAATCCGAGCCGACGCTGCTGCTGCATAACGGCGCGTTCCTGCCCCGGGCGCTCCGGGCTCAACGGGTCACCCAAGACGAGGTCCGGGCCGCACTACGGTCTTCAGGAATCGCCAGCGAGGCCGGGGCGGCGACCGTCGTGCTGGAGACAGATGGCAGCATGAGCGTCATTCCGGCCGGATCCGGTGGGGCGGGGCCGCCGCCTGGGATCGCTTGGCCGTCACCGGGCTCCGCTGGATGATCGCGGTTGCGATCCGTTGGCTGCTCCTGCTGCTCGCCGTTCTGGCACTGCTAGCGGCGGCGGTGCCGGCGTTGTCAGTGGATACCTGGTGGGTCCGCTATCTCGACTTCCCCCGGCTGCAGTTCCTGATCCCGATGCTGGTCCTCCTCGGGGCCACCGTGCTGGCAGCTTGGCTTTTACCGGGCTGCGTGCGCGGTTGGAGCGGGATGGTCACTGTGGTGGCGCTGCTGGTCGGGATCGTGTGGGATGCGGTGCTGCTCGGCCCCTACCTGCTGCCCCCCATGCTTGGCTTGCCGCCCGTGGCGGTGGCGGCGGGATCGTGCCCTACCGCAGACCGCCTGCGCGTGCTGGAAGCGAACGTGCAGATGACGAACAAGCAGGACCACCGCCTGCTGGAGATGGTGCGCGCCGCGGACCCAGACATCGCCTGGTTCCAAGAAACCAACGCCTGGTGGGAGCAGGAGCTGTCCCCGCTGACCAGCATCATGCCATACGGAAAGGTCGAGGCGCAGCCCAACTACTTCGGCGTTCATCTATTCTCGAAGCTGCCGTTGCGCGACCCCGCGGTTCGGAACCTCACCAACTCGCGCAACCCGTCGGTCTTTACCGCCGTGGCGCTTCCCTCCGGCGACGTGGTGAAGCTCTACGCCGTGCATCCCAGGCCGCCGCAGGTGGGGCAAAGCACGGCCGAGCGGGACGCGCAGCTCATGGCAACGGCGCTCGCGGCCCGGGAGGACACCAAGCGCCACGTGCTGCTGGGCGACCTGAACTCCGTCTCGTGGGAAGCCGTGGTGCAGCGTCTCGGCGCGATCGGCAATCTGCTCGATCCGCGGGTCGGCCGGGGATTGTACATCACTTGGAACGCGAACGACGCATTCGCCAAGTGGCCGCTGGACCACATATTGCCGGGGCCAGGCTTCACGGTGGCAGCGTTGCGCGTGCTGCCGGCGTTCGGGTCCGACCACCATCCAATGATGGCCGAGCTGTGCCGCGTGTCGGGCTGGGTCGGCACGAAGTCGCCGCCGCTCTCGGAAAGCGAGGCGGTTTCTGTTTGGGAGATCATCGCGCGCGGTCAGGGCAAGGCATCAAGCCCGCAGTCGATCGCACCGGCAGGGTCTGAGTCGGGCTCTTCCGAATGAGGACGCTCCTGTGCTGCCTTGGCGTCTTGGCCAGCAGGCGGCGTTTCCCGGCCCGGCATCGCATAGTGGCGTTCCGGCGCTTTGGTGTGGTTTTCGCCGCCTTGCTGACGCTGACCATTCCAGCGACGGGTTTCTGCGTGACGGTGCCGGAGACGCCAGCACAGCAGCCCACTCCCAGGATCGCGACCAAGGCGGACGCCTCCGAGGACGCTGACATCGCGAATCGGATTCGCAGCATCTTCGGACAGATCAAGGCGCTTCAGGACGTGAGGGCCACGGTCTCGGCAGGCGTCGTCACGCTGAGCGGAACCGTGCCAGTTGCCGAGGATAAGGGCCGCGCCGAGGCGATCGCGTCCCGCGTCGCCGGCGTGGTCACGGTGCAGGACGAGTTGACCCGTAACGTCGATGTCGGAACTAAGGTCGCGCCGGCGATCGGGCAGTTCGGAGCCGAGATACGCGGCTTCGTCCGGGCCCTTCCGCTGTTCGGTGTGGCGCTGGGTGCCGGGTTGCTGATCGTGCTGCTGGGCTACTTTGCCGCGTCCCGCACCCGCCTGCTGCGGTGGATCGCTCCCAACGTGTTCCTGGCGGAGCTGCTGGCAACCTCCATCCGCATCGTCTTCGTCATTCTCGGCCTGGTCATGGTGCTGGAGGTGCTCGGTGCGACGGCACTGCTGGGCGGCGTGCTGGGCGGCGCGGGGGTCGTCGGGATCGCGCTCGGCTTCGCGGTGCGGGACACTGTCACCAATTACGTCGCCAGCATCATGTTGAGCCTGCGCCAGCCGTTCCGCGCCAACGACCACGTCGTCATCGAAGGACACGAAGGTCGGGTCGTAAGGTTGACCTCGCGCGCCACAATCCTGCTGACACTGGACGGCAACCACGTCCAGATCCCGAATGCAACGGTGTTTAATGCTGTGATCCTGAACTACAGCCGCAACCCGCAGCGGCGCTTTGAATTCGACCTCGGGATCGACGCCAACGACAACCCAGTGGACGGCATGCATGTTGGTTTGACCGCAATAAATGCACTGGCGTTCGTACTAAACAAGCCCAAGGCGACCGCAGTGATCCGCGATGTCGGTGACTCCAACGTTGTGCTTCGGTTCTACGGTTGGGTGGATCAGACCCGGACGGACTTCCTGAAGGGCCGCAGCCTGTCGATCGAGGCCGCAAAAACCGCGCTTGAAGGCTCGGGCTTCGCGCTGCCGGAGCCCATCTACCGCCTACGATTTGATGATCCTGCGCCTTTACCTGTACAGAGCCCGCAGCCCAGACTGGTTCAGCCCGCTAGGAAACCGAAGGCCCCCATTACGCCGGATGTCGCATCGGACACCATGCCCGACAGTCACGTGGAAACCTTGGTGAAAGAGGAGCGGGCTTCGGGCCCGCAGGACGACCTGCTGAATGAGCGCCGGCCCTTGGAGTAGCGAAACGGCCCAAGGCCGGTCCTGGGGCTGGAGATCCGTCTGCGGCGGTCTGGTCCGGGCGCTGCGCACCATCAGCGCGGCGAGATCAGATTGCGACCTGCCGCCGGGGGACTAAATCCGGTTGCACCTGTTCATACCAGTCCACTTCCCCGTTTTGCAGGGCGGCGGCGGCGGTGGCGGAGTCGGGGATGACGCGCCATTCCACCCGCTCGAAATGCGCGATCTTGCCGCCGGACATCCGTACTGCCGGCTCTTGACGCGGCACGTAGCCATCGAAGCGGGCATAGGCGACATGGGCGCCGGAATTGTATTCGTCCGGCAGGAAGCGGTAGGGGCCGGAGCCGATGTGTTCGGTGATCTGCTTGAACGGATCAGTCTTCGCCACATGCTCCGGCATGATGAAGGCGACAGAGCCGCCGCCACGGGCGAGGCCTTCCATGAACACGGCGATCGGGCGCTTCAGCTTGATCAGGAGGGCTCGGTTGTTCTACGCGACGCACTCATCGACATATTGCCAGAGGCTCTTGCTGGGTTTCGGGGTGATAAATCTGGAAGGTAGCGCAAGCTGCAGGTCGCTGATTTGATCGGATGGTGTCCCAGCATCGACGGGGCATGGCATGAACATACGCTATCGGGTTCAACTGAGCGAGGTGGAGCGGGCGCAACTGCACAGCTTGGTCAGTGGCGGCATTGTGCGTCCGACGGCTGCGTCCATCTCAAATAATCTGCGCCGAAAATGGCACTCTATTGCGCGTCATACCATCCGACATTGACAGTGACCCAAAGGCGGTGGGACCCGTCACGGCAGGCGAAGGCCTGCCAACCACGACTTTCGCTGTTGCGGTCAGCAAAGTCGTGGATGGTGGCCCTCCGGCCACCATGACGGCGTGGGCGCTGCCGAAGAGTTATTTCAAACGCCGCCTGGTATCAGACCGTTCATTATTGTGCGTCGTTACACGTACCTGGCGATCGGTCTGCTCGGCCGTCCGCAGGAACGCGCCGCGTTCGCCGGCCGTGAGATATTTTCGGGCACCCTCCGCGGTGTGCAGTGTCATGCCGGTTTGCGGGACGGAAGCGGGCTTCTTCCTGGGCGATATGCGTCCAGCCCCGGTCATAGTGCTCGATCCCGGTAGCCACGGCGGCGCTTTTGCCGGACAAGATGGGCGAGCGCATTGATCGCCGCGCCCGGGTCGGGATGCGGATCGAGGCGCCGGCGGCCCTCGGTGCCGATGCGGCCCCATTGCCGAAGCAGCAAGGCACGGCCGAACAGGTCGGGCCAGACCTCCAGACGATAGAACCGCCATTCGTTGCACTCGGGCCGAACGCGGATCAGCGACGGGTCAGGGGCGGTTTGCTGATGTTTGGGCATAAAATCACGAGAAGTGTATCACTTTTTGTGATGTATTGCCAGCAAAAACGCCGGAATGGCGAGTCGGAAGGTCAATTTATGTTACACTATTGGCCATAGTGTAACAGCCGGGCGGCGCAACGCCGCGAGATTTCATCGCCGGCTGAAACTTTGCATGAGAAAGAACGTTCTAGAAGCGGACTTTAGCCCCAATCACGGCTAGCGTGAAGCGAGCGCACACCTCGCGTTATTAGCTATTAGGGAGAACAAGATGCGCTTATTTACCGGCTCGGCGCTGCTTTATGCCGGACTTATTGGTGCGGCTGTAGCACAAACAACGCCAGGAAGTAATCCCCCCTCCACTTCCGGCACCCTACAAACGACCCAGACAAATACGATGGTCGCCCATTTCGTGACCGTAAAGCCGACGGACACCCTCTCGTCCAAGCTCGTTGGGAAGAATCTGTATAATAAACAGAACGATTCACTCGGAGAGATCAAGGATCTGGTGATTGAGAACGGCAAGACCGTGACCGGCCTCGTTGTGAGCGTTGGTGGCTTTCTCGGCATGGGCGAACGCTATGTCGTCCTCGATCCGGCCAACGTGGTTCTGCATAAGGAGAATGACGGCACCGCCAAAGCGGTGGTCGATACCTCAAAAGACAATCTGAAAAACGCACCCGCCTTCGAATACAGCAAGCATCGCTAAGTATGAAGGGGCGACCCGTATCGGTCGCCCCTTCATAAATCATTCCGAGACCCTGGGTTTGCGCAATGGCCGTTATTGCTTCGCGTCCGTCAGCCGCTGGAGAAATTCGCTGATGCTGAAAATCTGCGTCGGGCCGTAAGGCCCATCCGGATAATGTCGTTGATTGCCAGTGATGATCGCATCAGCGCGGGCAGCCAGGGCGCATTGCAGGAACTTTGTATCGCCCGGGTCCGGCGACGCGGCTGCCAATCGATCCGGCTGCACGATGCTGGCCTGCATGTGGATCATGTCAAGCAGCCCGCTTGTCACGTCCGGTTCAAAACCGAATTTGGGGCGTTTCAGGACAGCGGCATATTCACGGGCGATCTCATCGGTCAGAAACATGCTGATCAGCCCTGCCTTGACCGCTTGCACGATCAGCGCCGCATTACCCTCCGGCGACAGGAGCGCGGACACAAGGACATTCGTATCAATGACGGCCCGGATCACCTCGGCTTGTGGGCGGCCTGCGTCTCGGTCCGCGCAGCAGCGATTTCGGCGTCGATCTCTTGCATGCTGAGCATATCCAGCCTGCGGCGCTTCGCGTCCGACCAGGCCTTGGTCAGCCAGTCCGGCGGCGGCGCGATCGTGTTGACGAAATCCTTGATGCTCATGATGACGACAGACGGTTCGCCGCGCTTATCGACGATAAAGCGTGTGTTGTCTCTTTCGGCCAGTTCCATGATCTGGCCGAACTGGGTGCGGGCAACGGTAGCGTCGATGCGGCGGTCCATAGCTTCCTCGTCAAACGATTAATCGTTTGATTGATCATAACATAAACGCTGTGGGTCAGCAAGCGTATGGTTTAGGTTCGTTATGTATTAATTATGATATTCTGGGGGGTATGTCTCATCGTTCTACACCTCCACCCCGTCTGCCCGCCGGGCCTCCCGCCGATGTCGAAACCGGCACTGCCGCCCTGCATGGCGTGTCCCTGAGGCTGTTTCAGCGGACGGACGGGGATGCCTTGGATTGTCTTCTCATCACCTGCCTGTTCAAACTGGGGTTCGATCTGCTGGACAAGCTGCCGGAAGATCGGCGGACAAAGCTCGCGGATCGCGTTCATCAACGGGCCTACGCATACCTGGCAAGCGACGCAGGGGCCGAAAACGTTGATCCTCTCGCCGATAGCAGAACTGCACCGGCCCGGACGAGCGATCTCAAATCCCCGTCGCCGAGGCCGCCGAGGCTATAACTTTGATGGACGCGGCATCTTCTGTTTCGGTCGTATCTAACGGGAACCACAACCCCTTGAAAACGCCAGGTCAACGGGAACGACCAAAAGTCTTGATATTTGCGTTGGGCGCAGGAAGGGCATCGCCACGTTGCTCATCACCGGCGGAAGCCGCGCTCTTGGTATGATCCTATCGCTGTGCGACTGTTCCCCATGCTGAACACTACGTTGCATTTTGCTCGCCTCCGTGAAATCCCCCCTGGTATCTGGGCGCTCGGCTTCGTCTCACTGCTTATGGACATCTCGTCCGAGATGATTCATGCGCTGCTACCCGTCTATCTCGTAACCGTGCTCGCCACATCGATGGTGACGGTCGGCATCATCGAGGGTATTGCCGAAGCAACGGCGTCAATCGTCAAGGTGTTCTCGGGCGCTATCTCCGACTGGCTGGGCAAACGTAAGCTGCTGGCGGTCATTGGCTACGGGCTCGCGGCCTTCACCAAGCCGATCTTCCCGCTCGCATCCTCGGTGGGCTGGCTGGTGGCAGCGCGCTTCATCGACCGAATTGGCAAGGGCATTCGCGGCGCGCCGCGTGACGCCCTGGTAGCCGACATTGCGCCCGAACATCTTCGCGGCGCGAGTTTCGGGCTGCGTCAATCGCTCGACACGGTCGGCGCATTTCTCGGTCCCGGCATCGCCATCGGCCTGATGTGGCTGACGGCCAGCAATTTTCAGGCGGTATTCTGGCTCGCTGTCATTCCGGCATTTTTGTCGCTCGCGCTGATCCTCTTCGCGGTGCATGAGCCGGCACGGCCGGCAGGGCTGCGCAAAGTGCACTCGCCGTTGAGCCGTGCCGAATTGAAACAGCTCGGATCGCCCTATTGGTGGGTCGTTGCTGTTGCGACGGTGTTCACGCTGGCACGGTTCAGCGAGGCGTTTCTCATCCTCCGGGCGCAGGCTGTCGGACTACCAGTCTTTCTCGTGCCTCTGGTGCTCGTGGTGATGAACGTCGCCTATGCACTGGCGGCCTATCCGGCGGGAGTGCTGTCCGACCGCGCCAATCGGATGACGGTGCTTGCCTTCGGTTTTGCTCTACTGATCGCGGCGGACTTGGCGCTTGGGTTTGCTACAGGGCTGATCGGCGTTGCCGCCGGTGTCATACTGTGGGGCCTTCATATGGGTTTCACTCAAGGGCTGCTCGCTACCCTGATCGCCGACACTGCGCCGCCTGAGCTGCGCGGCACGGCTTACGGGATATTCAACTTACTGGGCGGTGTAGCGCTGCTCGCCGCGAGCGTCCTAGCCGGTGCGCTCTGGGATAGCACAGGCCCTCAAGCCACCTTCCTGGTGGGGGCTGGATTTACGTCAGCCGCGCTGTTGGGGTTGGTGCTGGTTCGCCGGCACGTGCCGCATTTTGGCATTGTGCAAAAATTCTGAACGTGGGTCATACCCTTCTTATCGCTGGCCTGATCGGCTGTGTTTCGCTTCTTTACGCCACGGCGGGACAGGCCGGAGGAACCGCTTTCCTTGCCATTATGGCCTTTGCGGCGTTTCCCGCCACTGAGATGCGCGCCACGGCGCTCCTGCTGAACATTGTCGCCGCTGGCTACGCCACATGGCGCTTGCACCGAAGAGCCGCCATCGACCGAAAGATGCTGTTGCCTTTGACAGTTCCGTCGTTAGTGACGGCCTTTCTCGGCGGACTGGTCGTGCTCGGTGGACAGATATATTTTGTCCTGACCGGCCTGTTGCTGGTCGCCGCCGCTGCGCTAATGGTGTTCAAACGCGCGGCCGATACAGCCGAAGCTCGCCCGGTGCGGCTTCTCCCGGCCGCCGCTGTGGGGGCCGGAGCCGGATTCATCTCGGGACTCACCGGTGTTGGCGGCGGCGTGTTCCTGACGCCGCTGCTTATTGCCTTCGGCTGGGCGTCACCCAAGCACGCGGCTGCCCTTTCACCGCCGTTCATCCTTTGCAACTCCGTGGTGGGGCTTCTGGGCGTCCTTCTTGCCGGGCAGAAACTTGCCCCCGGAACGCTCCTCTACTCGGTCGGCGCCCTCACCGGAGCCGTCATCGGCACGGCCATCGGGCTACGCTGGATGTCAGAGCGCGTTACACGATACGTTCTTGCAGCCATTCTTCTGTTTGCCGGTATCCGCTTGTTATCCCGGTAAGCCCCA
>JBBSOT010000189.1:0-9534 GCA_038259455.1 Hyphomicrobiales bacterium
GCAGGCGCTGCGGCGTCGTCGGCCCTCTGGATGACGACCCCCTTGTCCCCCGTACCGTGCTCCTTGACCGCCTTTGCAAAGGCATCAGCGCGCTCTGCGGTGATCTCGAAGCGGGATTCGGCGTCAAGAATCCGGATGGAGCCGATCTCGCGCTTGGTCACGTGGCCGGCCTTGCAGATCAACGGCAAAAGCCAGCGCGGCTCGGCCCGATGTTTCCTGCCGACGGAGATCGAGAACCAGACGCCGTCTGTGAAGCGCGTATCCGGTCGCTCGCCCTTCGCCGGATCGAAGACCACGGCTGGTCCCTCCGAAAGCTCTTCGGCTGCCGGACGGGCCGCAAGCTGCTGGCGCAGAAACGCCGCCGCCACCTGCTCGGCACTATGGCCTGCAAGCAATTCCCGGACGAAATCCATTTCATCCTCGCCCGGCGCTTCAGTCAGCGATGGATCGGCAAGGATGCGCTCGCGGTTGCGGGCATCGATCTCTGCCGGCCCCGGCGCCGGCTGCACCGTCGCTTCGAGCTTCGCAAGCTTCAGTAGGCGGGCCGCACTGCCGCGCCGGTGAAAGGGCACGATGAGAGCGCAGACGCCCTTGCGGCCGGCGCGTCCCGTCCTGCCGCTGCGATGCAGCAGGGTTTCGGGATTGGTCGGCAGGTCGGCATGGATGACGAGGTCGAGATTGGGCAGGTCGATGCCACGCGCCGCAACGTCAGTCGCCACGCAGACCCGGGCGCGACCGTCGCGCATGGCCTGCAGCGCATTGGTGCGCTCGGCCTGGCTGAGTTCGCCAGACAGCGAAACGACCGAAAAGCCGCGATTGGCAAGCCTGCTGGTCAGGCGCCGAACGGCTTCGCGCGTCGCGCAGAAAACGAGCGTGTTTTGCGCATCGAAGAAGAGCAGCGAGTTGATGATGGCGTTCTCACGCTCGGACGGCGCGACCAGGATCGTGCGATATTCGATGTCGTCGTGCTGATCGCCCTCGCCCGTCGCTGTTATGCGCAGCGCATCGCGCTGAAAGCGCTTGGCCAGTTGCGCGATCGCTTTCGGCACTGTCGCCGAAAACAGGAGCGTTCGGCGCTCGGCAGGCGCTGCTGCCAGGATGAACTCCAGATCTTCGCGGAAGCCGAGGTCCAGCATCTCGTCGGCTTCGTCCAGAACCACGGCGCGCAGGGCGGAAATATCGAGCGAACCGCGGGTAATGTGGTCGCGCAGGCGCCCTGGCGTGCCGACGACGATGTTGGCGCCCTGCTCAAGCGCGCGGCGTTCCTGGCGCATGTCCATGCCGCCGACGCATGAAGCGATGCGCGCGCCTGTGTCGCGGTAGAGCCACTCGAATTCGCGACGCACCTGTATTGCCAGTTCGCGCGTCGGGGCAATGATCAGTGCGCTTGGTTCACTGGCACCTTCGAAACGGTCCGCGCCCTGCAGAAGCGTCGGCGCAATGGCGATGCCGAAGGCGACAGTCTTGCCGGAGCCGGTCTGGGCCGAGACCAGAAGATCTGCACCGTTCGCCTCCGGCGCCAACACGGCGTTTTGGACGGAGGTAAGCGTGTCGTAACCACGCGCTGCGAGCGCCCCGGCCAATGCCGGAGCCATGTCTGGAAGATTCGTCACTAAAATTCTTTCCTGAAGGTGCGGGGGTGGCAATCGAAGGGCCATGCGCCAGCAATTTCCGCTCCAACTAGACGTTGGCGGTAGTCACGTCAATGCAGCGCGGCCTGCCAGCCAGTGCACACTAGGGCCATTTGACGACCGGCGGCATGCTGGAAAGAATCGAATTGACGTTGCCCCCGGTCTTCAAGCCGAAGATGGTTCCACGGTCGTAAAGAAGGTTGAATTCAACATAGCGTCCACGCCTGACCAACTGCTCCTCGCGATCAGACTCGGTCCAGCTTTTGTTGAAGTTGTCGCGCACGAGGCGCGGATAGACGTCGAGAAATGCACGACCGACGTCCTGGACGAAGGCAAAATCGGCTTCCCAACCTCCCTTTTCAGGCGATGAATGCAGCCAATCGAAGAAGATGCCACCGGTACCGCGCGGCTCGTCGCGATGCGGCAGGAAGAAATACTCATCGCACCATTGCTTCAGTCGCGTGTAGTCGGCGATGCTGGCATGGCTGTCACAAGCCTGTCTCATCGCTGCATGAAACGAGATGGTGTCCGGATCGCCCTGGTCACGCCGGCGGTCGAGCACGGGTGTCAGGTCTGCCCCTCCGCCGAACCATTGGCGCGAAGTGACGACCATGCGGGTGTTCATGTGCACGGCGGGCACATTGGGATTGCAGGGGTGGGCGATCAACGAAATGCCCGAGGCCCAGAACCGCGGATCTTCCTCGGCACCCGGCATCTGCTTGCGAAACTCCGGCGAAAACTCACCGAAGACCGTCGAGGTATGGACGCCTACTTTTTCGAACACCCGCCCCTTCATGATCGACATGGTGCCGCCGCCACCCTTGCCGTCATCGCGCTGCCAAGGAGTTTTTTCGAAACGCCCCGGCGCCTCTTCAGCGCCCGAATCGGCAAGCTCGGTCTCCACCTTTTCAAACGCAGCGCATATCAGGTCACGCAACGTCTCGAACCACGACCGCGCCGCGATCTTCTTGGCCTCGATATCGTCCGGCAGAACGGCTGGTATTTCGCTACGTTCCATGCGTTGGCTCCGTCGTTTGCACCCGACCAGGGGGGCCGCGTCTTTTGACTCGTAATTTTCCGCACGATCCCTAATCTGTTCGCTGGATGGGTCAAGGAGTTCGTTGATGCGCACACCGGCCAGACCACCGCTGGACGGGCTCAAGAAGCGGCTTGACCGCGCTCGGGCCGAACGGGAGCGGATGCCGCGCGACGGGTTCTTGCGCGAGACCTTCGTGCTGCCGCGCCCCGATGCGCGCGACAAAGCCCGCGAATGGTTCGACCGCTGGCCAAAGCAGGCTTACTGGACAGAGATCGAAAGCTGGTTCGAGCGGCCAGGCGGGGTCATTGAGTTCACGATCCGACGGTTGCCGGCAGCCGACTGAAGGATCGAGCAGCGTCTGTTCAGTCGTGCCAGCGCTTGGCTAAAGCGCTCCTACGGCATCAACTGGCCGCCATTGACCTCGATCACCTGGCCCGTGACATAGCTGCTCATCGCATCCGAGGACAGGAACAGGTAAGCGCCGATGCATTCCTGCGCGGTGCCGGCACGCCCCTGCGGGATGGTCGCGACCATTCCCTTCATCTGCTCCGGCGACGAATAGCGCTCATGGAAAGGCGTCAGAATCACACCAGGCGCTACGGCATTGACGCGGATGCCATTGCCGATCAATTCCTTCGCCAAGCCACGCGTCACATTCGAGACGAACGCCTTGCTTGAGCCATATAGTCCGGCGCCGCCGCCAGCGCCGTTGCGCGCTGCAATCGACGAAGTGTTGATGATGAACCCTCCCTGCTGCTTCAGCCAGGGTATAGCCGTTCGGCAGGCAGTCAGCACGGAGCGTGCGTTGAGGTCCATGACGGCGTCATATTGCTCGTCGGTCATGTCCGTGTAACTGACGCGCCCGAGCATGCCGCCTGCATTGTTGACAAGGCCGTCCAGCCTGCCGAAATTCTGTGCTGCCTCATCAACCACGCGGACAACGTCTGCCGAGACCGAAAAATCTCCCTGCACGAGAAACACGTCGGCGCCGTCTGCGCGCAGTTTCGTCGCCAAGGTTTCCGCGGCCTCCCGGCTCTGGTTGTAGTGGAGGCCTACCCGGCAGCCCTGTTCGGCATAAGCAGCGACAAGCGCGGCACCGATGCCAGTCGACCCCCCGGTTATCAGGACAGCCTTTCCCGACAGATCGGCGATCGAAACGGATGGTGTCGGCATAACTATCTCCCTGCTCTGCTGGCTTCTGTTTCCGTTACCGCGCTACGTTTGTCAAAGACAGTTCCCTGGCTCAAAACGTTCCCGTTGCAGGCTCCGAGAACTCCGGGCATGGTCGGGCAACGTTCAGGGCCATCAAATGCAAAAAGCAATCGAAGAACTTCAAGGCGACACCGAAGGTGTCGTTTACCAGCTTCCTGTCTTCCGTTTCAGCGGCTCGGTGCAGGGCGCGCCTTCGGCCTATATCCAGGCTGCCCTTCATGCTGGCGAGTTGCCGGGCGTCGTGGCTGTCCATGCGCTGATGCCCATGCTGCGAAAGGCAGAGAGCGAGGGCCGTATTCTTGGCAAGATTACCGTCGTGCCGGCGGCAAATCCTGTCGGGCGCGCTCAGTACCTGTTTGGCGACCTCGAAGGACGCTTCCATCTGGGCACGCGCACCAACTTCAACCGCGACTTTCCTCTGCTTGGCACCCCTGACACATCGGCTCTGCCATCCGCGGACCTCGCCACGACGATCGACGAGCGGCTGAAGCGCAAATTGATCGCGCTTTCCATGGGGCACGACATCGTGCTCGACCTGCACTGCGACGACGAGGGCGTGGCCTATCTCTACGTGCCTGCGGAACTGTGGCCGGCAATGGCCGACTGCGCATCCGCCATGGGCGTGGAAGCTGTCATCACATGGACCGGCTCGTCAGGTTCTTCCTTCGATGAGGCGTCGCTTCATCCATGGCTGCAAATACCGAAGAAGCAAGCACGCCTTGAGCATCGGGCGATCACGACGGTCGAGTATCGCGGTATTCGGGATGTCGCACGCGCCCATGCCGAGTCCGACGCCGAAGGCCTCTATAGACTGCTCGTCGCACGCGGCGTCATCGAGGACACCTCCCTTGATCGACCGTCCGCCTTTGAAGGTTTGGTCCGTTCGATCGACCATGTCGAGATGATTGCCGCGCCTTTGTCCGGTGCAATTCTGTTCGATGTCGAGCCGGGCGATCGCGTGAGTGCCGGCGATCGCGTGGCAACCATCATCAACAGGCCAGGCGAAGAAGATGGGTCGGTGGACGTGTTTGCACCACAGGCAGGATACGTTTTGACCCGCTCATCACGCCGTTCGGCACGCGCTGGCGACAATCTGATCAAGCTTGTCGGTGATGCGCAGAGCGCCGCCGCGAAACAGGGCGCCCTGGAGGATTGAAACTTCGCCCGGTCAGGCAACCGGGCGAAGCTTCTCGATTCAGATCACGAAGAACCAGTTCGAGATCAGCACCACGGCGGCACCCGCGGCGAGCGTCAGATACGGCAGTATACCGGCCTTGCGCACGACAAGATCGGCCTGCCTGATGCCAAGGTCATCCAGCATGTGCTCGGGGAATTTGCCACCGTCCTGGACGTAGTGTCGGTACCAGAACACCGGTATGATCAGTGCTGCCGCGATCAGGCCGGCCCAAAGCGCCCACGGATTCCAGACCTTCGCGCCTGCGCCCATGAACATCGCGTTGACGTAGGACAGAATCGCACCGATCGCGATCAGGACGGTCGGAGCCTTCCACGGCCGCTTGATGTGGCCATTATCAATGCGATGGATCCAGCCGGCATTGAGGTTGAGGAAGTTGAAGATGATGTAGCCGCAGTTGGAGACTGCCAGAATGAAGAAGTAGCTGGTCGCATCAGCCGCGGCGATTGCCAGAAGCCCGAGGTTGAAGACCAGATCGGTCCACATCGCGGCGGTCGGCGCACCATGCGCGTTGACGTGGCTGAGGTAGCGCGGCAGCCAGCCATCGACCGAGCCCTGGTAAAGAGTGCGAGACGAACCAGCCATCGCCGTCATGATGGCAAGCATCAGTGCCAGGATCATCAGCATGATCATGATCGACGTGATGATGCCGGCGCCGCCAACCATCTGCGCCATGGCGTTACCGACGCCAGAGCCATCGACGATCGGCCCGGCCAGCATGCCCTCCAGACCAAGCACGCCCTGGAAGGTAAAGGGAACCAGGGTGTACAGCAGCAGGCAGAGCAGGCCGGAATAGAGAATGGCACGCACGGTATCACGACCCGGATCCTTGAACTCGCTTGTGAAGCAGATCGAGGTTTCAAATGCATAAGCGGACCAAGCAGCGATAAACATCCCGCCGAACACCAGCGTCCATCCGCTGACGTTCCACATTCCGGCCTCCGGAGCATAGGCCTCGGCCAGCGGCACCAATGGAGAATAATTGTCCCAGTTGATCTGGCCGGTAAGGATCGGGACGATGCCGACGATCAGCATCGGTATGATCACGATCAGGCCAATGTATTTCTGGACGTTCGCGGTGCCCAGAATGCCACGATGCTGTATTGCAAAAACGATCAGCATCAGCACGACGCCGATCCAGAACACCGCATTAAACGAGAAGCTGACGGGGCCGAGCGAACCGCTGTAGAGCGTCCAGTCACGAATGGCCGGAGTGCCGGCTGCGGTAAGAAATGCAACACCGTCAGCAGCGGATTTGCCGATATTGGCCGGGTCGGCGAGCCAGGCGGCAACCTCGGCCGAACCTTCGGAAAAACCCGGAACTGGAGCCAGCGCACTCAGAATGTAGGCTGCAGCGATGGAACAGCCGAGCGACAGCACCGGCGTCCAGGCCAACCAGTTGCACCACACCGACAGCGGCGCGATGAATTTTGAATAGCGCAGCCAGGCAGTCGCGCCGTAAACAGACGCACCACCAGATTTTGAAGGAAACAGACCGGCTATCTCGGCATAGGTGAAAGACTGGATCAGGCCGAGCACGACCGAACACGTCCAGATGACGAAGGCAAGCTTGCCCGTCGTCCCGGCGATTCCGCCGATGGAAAACAAGACCAGTGCGGGCACGCCGCTTGCTACCCAGAATGCGCCTGTCCAGTTGATGGTTCTGTGCAACTGGCCTGGCGCAGATGTAGCCGCTGTTTTACTACTCATTCAAAGTTCCCCCTCCAAGCGCTCACGGGCGCGTCCTTGACCGATCAAGAAAAATTATTGCTGATTCCGACCGAATGGATATTCCACAGGTTCTTATTATTTTCATGCGAGTGAACAGTGCCACAGAGTTTCGCGGCGTCAAGCGATTGTTCGACTTCGACAACCGTTGTGCCATCACATGGATTGAATCCGGTTGCGCAGGCTGCCGTTCGCGGTTATGGAAATGCGATGAATTCGATATCAAACACGATGCTCTGGTGGTGGGCCTGCTGATAGCGGCCTGACGAGCACGTGCGCGTGGAAGTTTTTTGGCCGCAACGGATTATCCGGGCGGCCATTTGTGTTTCAAGTGCTTGCCCGGTCCTTCGCGGGAACGGTTGGAGACGGGAATGACCATCGAGCTACTTGAAAACGGTGCGGAGCGCTTCGTCACGGCTGGTGGCGTCGCAATTACCAGACAGCGCCACGAAACCCCATACGCTGGCGCCATTGAAGCCTATATTGACGGGCTGAACGAGCGTCGCGGTGCAGTCTTCTCGTCGAATTACGAATATCCGGGCCGTTACACGCGCTGGGATACAGCGATCATCGACCCGCCGCTTGTGATCTCCGCGCGCGGTCGCGCGATGAAGATCGAGGCGCTGAACGAACGGGGCGAGGTGCTTCTGCCAACCATGCTGAAAATCGTCGAGGCACTCGCCGAGGTCACCATCGCGCAAGCCTCGCAAAAGCTGATCCGGCTCGACGTCGCAACACCCGGGCGCATCTTCACCGAGGAAGAACGAAGCCGGGTCCCATCGGTCTTCACAGTGCTGCGCGCAATAACCGAAAAATTTCGGACTGAACAGGACTCCAATCTCGGCCTCTACGGTGCTTTCGGATACGATCTCGCCTTCCAGTTCGACCCGGTCGACCTGTCCCTGCAGCGCGCCGATAGTCAGCGCGACCTTGTGCTCTACCTGCCCGATGAAATCCTCGTGGTCGATCACCATCAGGCATTGGCCTGGCACGACCGTTACGATTATTCCGGCGATGGCTTTGCCACGCACGGTATGCCGCGCGGTGGCAAGGCTGAACCCTTCAAGCCATCGGATCGCATCCCTCCGCGCGGCGACCATGCACCCGGCGAGTTTGCAAAGCTGGTGCACAAGGCAAAGGAAAGCTTTCAGCGCGGCGACCTCTTCGAGGTCGTTCCCGGACAGATGTTTTATGAGCGCTGCGAGACCCCTCCGTCCGAAATCTCGCGGCGTCTGAAGCAGATCAACCCGTCGCCCTACTCGTTCTTCATCAATCTGGGCGAAGGCGAATACCTGATCGGCGCCTCGCCGGAGATGTTCGTACGTGTCAACGGTCGGCGCGTCGAGACATGCCCGATCTCCGGCACAATCAAACGCGGCGACGACGCGATCTCGGACTCCGAGCAGATCTTGAAACTGCTCAACTCCAAGAAGGACGAATCCGAACTGACCATGTGCTCGGACGTCGACAGGAACGACAAGAGCCGGGTCTGCGAGCCGGGTTCGGTGCGTGTCATCGGCCGACGGCAGATCGAAATGTACTCCCGGCTGATCCACACCGTCGATCATATCGAGGGCCGGCTTCGTGAAGGCATGGATGCCTTCGACGCTTTCCTCAGTCACGCCTGGGCGGTGACCGTGACGGGGGCTCCAAAGCTGTGGGCGATGCGCTTTATCGAGAAGCACGAAAAAAGTCCGCGTGCGTGGTACGGCGGCGCAATCGGGATGGTGCATTTCAATGGCGACCTCAACACCGGCTTGACCTTGCGCACGATCCGGATCAAGGACGGCATTGCTGAAGTGCGTGCCGGCGCGACGCTACTGTTCGATAGCGTCCCGGAAGACGAAGAAGCCGAAACCGAACTGAAGGCGTCAGCCATGCTCTCCGCCATTCGCGACGCCAAGGCAGGAAACGCCACAGCCGCCGAACGTCAGACCGCAAGGGTTGGGGATGGCGTCAACATCCTCCTGGTCGATCACGAGGACAGTTTCGTCCACACGCTGGCGAACTATTTTCGCCAGACGGGAGCCACTGTATCGACTGTGCGCTCGCCGGTTGCCGACGAAGTGTTCGATCGGCTGAAGCCGGATCTGGTGGTGCTGTCGCCCGGACCGGGCACGCCGAAGGATTTCGATTGCGCCGCGACGATTCGCAAATCGCGCGACCGTGATCTGCCGATCTTCGGTGTCTGTCTCGGCCTGCAGGCGCTGGCAGAGGCCTATGGCGGCGAACTGCGACAACTGCATGTACCCATGCATGGCAAACCCTCGCGCATCCGTGTCTCGAAGCCAGGCATCATCTTTTCGGGCCTGCCAAAGGAAGTGACGGTCGGCCGCTATCATTCGATCTTCGCCGATCCGGTGCGGCTACCGGCGGACTTCGAGGTCACTGCCGAAACCGATGATGGCATCGTCATGGCGTTCGAGCACCGCAAGGAGCCGGTGGCGGCTGTGCAGTTCCATCCGGAATCGATCATGACGCTCGGCCAGGATGCCGGCATGCGCATGATCGAGAATGTTGTTGCCCATTTGCCGCGCAAGGCCAAGATCAAGGCGGCCTGACCGTTCGATGCCGGCCAAGCGGAAGATAGAGGCTTTAGCCTTCTGGTCGATTATCATTGCCTTCGCGGTGATGGGGCTGAAATTTGTCGCCTGGTGGATGACGGGCTCCGTCGCGCTCTATTCGGATGCCCTCGAATCGATCGTCAACGTGATTGCGGCACTTGCGGC
>JBBSOT010000190.1:0-9509 GCA_038259455.1 Hyphomicrobiales bacterium
ATCAAAAGAAACATCCACATTTCTTGGAATGCCCCATATGGCGTACGCATGCTCATCCAGGGACAGCTTGTCGGTATCCACATTCCATGACCAGAGAGCGACCCCTGCCGCCTTGATCGCCAGGCGCAGGTGCTTTGCGTCCCACTCCTTCATTCCGAGTGTCCTGTAGACATTGTGCTTGCTGCTCCATGCTGGCCAGGACGGTTGAGCGGGGCGGTGCACTGTCATAGGCCCCGCTCGCTGCGCGGCGAATCCAGAACCTCTCAATTTGGGCAAACCAATTGCTGGTCGTGGTCAGCGGGCAGACCACCACCCACAGTCGACGATTATGGAGCAAGTTGGTCGGCAGGCCTGATGCGGGGGAGGGGTACTGCGAAGTCGCAGACAAGTCCCGTTGACTTCCATGCCATGAAGATTGTGCCGCCCATCTGCATGCGCATCGTGGTGGTCAGGACACGGGACCCAAAGCCACGTCGGTCTGGTGGCCCTGGCACCGGGGGACCGCCATTCTCAGCCCAGCGAAACCGAAGGATGTTGTCCGCCTCGTCCATCTGCCAGGAAATCCGTAGAGATCCCGTCGGGCTCGACAAGGCGCCAAACTTAATCGCGTTCGTTGCCAGTTCGTGCAGGGCCATCGAGAAAGGCTGCGCTGCTGCGGCGGGGAGTGCCAACTGCGGCCCGTCCAGCGTAGCCCGCGGGCCAGGGCTGCTTTGCCCGAGGTAGGCCGCCAGCTCATCGCGCAGCATCATGTGCAGGTCAGCGCCGGACCAGCTATCGGCCGCCAGCAGGGTCTGTGCTCGCGCTATCGCCGCCACACGTCCATTAATGGCCTGGACGAAGCTGGAAACGTTCTCCGCCCTTGTCAGGCGCAGTGCGGCCTGCACCACCGCGAGCATGTTTTTGGCGCGGTGGTCCACTTCCCTGGAGAGAAAATTTTGGCGCTCCGACACACGTCGGCACTCATCCAACGACCGCTCCAGTTCTACGTTCTTGCCTCGAATCTCTTCGAGGCTGCGAAGGCGGGCCACGGCCGCCGCGAGCAGATTGGCATAGCCGCGCAGGAAGAGAATGTCGGCCTTGGTGAATACGCGGGCCTCGCGGCTGTCCACCTGGAGGATACCGTAGGGCGGCCTATCCTCACTACCAAGGATTGCAACGTTCACGACGGCCTTGACGCCGTTGTCTTTTAGGAAGTCCGCGTAATCGAAGCGCGTTTCCTCATCGATATCGGGGGAAATCACCGGCTGCCCGGTCTTGAGGGCATGGCCCTCGGAGGATCTCTCATGGAGGCTAAGCGTGGCGACACCGACTACGCCAGGCTTCCATCCAACCCCCGCACGGACGATCAACGTCTGCCCATCGGCCTGCAATTCTACGACCTTCGCCAAGTCGGTGCCGAGTGCCTGCCCTACCAACTGACAGGCCTGCGTCAGGATCTCATCCAGGTCTTCGGATTTGAGGGCAAGCTCACCGAACTGCGCCAACACCGCTTGCTGGCGTAGCAGCTTTTGGACTTGCTCGCGGCTCCTAGGTTCCCCGTCCTTCAAAAACCCATAGCTCCTGGCATGCGAGCAACTGCGGTACCGTCTTAGATTATTATAGGTTTAATAACTATGAAGAATTTCGCCTGCGTTGTCCGCTACGGCTACGAAGCCATCGTCAGCGGCATGCCTGATGCAACGGCAGCGGCCGCTGAAAACCAAAAAAACACATTATATCTGTTATCATTCTACCATTTAGTATAGCCTTCGTGACGCAAGAAGCAATGACTTAACCTAAACGATGCCTTGCCGGACTCTTGGGCCGCCAGAACAGGAATGAACAAATTTTAATAACAGCGCCGTCACCTCGACTGGATTGGCATCTAGAGCACCTGCGCACGGCTATTGATGCCGCTGGCGTCGGCCTTTGGTGGTGGAATGTAGAGACTGACGAGATCGCCCTGGATGGGCATGGCCTAGCGTTGTGGGATATGCACGGCAGTGTCGCCGAGACATTCAGCGACCTGTCCGCGAAGATCCATCCGAAGGATCTCGACCGGGTACGCGCCGCATTTGCCGCGACGCGGGTAATCATTGGCCCCTACGAGATCGACTTCCGTATCCTGTCCGGGGACGACATCCGGTGGGTTTCCGCGCGCGGCCAAGGCAACGATGCGGATATTCAGCATCATGTCATGCGCGGCATCTTCCTCGACGTGACCGGGCGCAAACAAGCCGAAGAAGCCAATCAGCTGCTGGCCGGAGAGATGAGCCACCGGGTGAAGAACCTCCTGCTCGTCGCCTCCCAGCTGGCCCGCGTTACCTCGCGCTCGACGGGGACGACCGCGGAGATGGTGCAGGATCTCACAAAACGGCTGACCGCCTTGGGCCGTGCCCATGACCTCGTCCGCCCGAGAGGCGGCCGTCCGGTGGAAGCGGCGTTGCTCGGCGACCTGCTTGCCGTGCTGCTGCAGGCCTACGACGACACAGACGGGTTCTCGGGACGCATTCGGGTCTCGGTGCCGCGGATGGATATTGGCGAGGAGGCAGCCACGACGCTCGCCCTCGTGGTGCATGAGTTGGCGACCAACTCTCTGAAGTATGGTGCGCTTTCAACGGAGCGCGGCACGCTCGACGTGGGGTGCGTTGTCGCTGACGGCGATGTGGTGGTCGTCTGGACCGAACGGGGCGGCCCGCCGGTTGTCAAGCCTTCGTCGCCGCCCGGCTACGGTAGCGAGCTCATCCGACGCAGCATCGCCCGCCACCTCGGCGGCAGCATCGTCTATGATTGGTCAGCAGAGGGGCTGATCGTCACGCTGCGGATGCGGCGGTGCCGATTGTCGGCCTGAGCGGCAACCGGGGCTTGGCATGATGAACGTCCTAGCCACCGGCACCTTGTGTCCGCATCATTGCACTAGGTGTGCAGTGAATCATTCGGAATATGCAGGCAACCAGGTAAGTCTAGTGAAGATGCGGTCGGTGAGTTGGTCAAGACGAATGCGCTCGAAGTGGCGTCGTGCTCACGGATAGAGCGGGCGATGGCCTGCTCGAGATCAACGAAGGATTGGAATGCTCCGCGTCGTAGGCCTTTGGCTGTGTCCATGAATTTTGGGTTCTCCCGCATCCTCTGCGCGGGCCGGTCACCCTTCCCATCACGTGAGAACGACCATGACCGACCGGGCGACCATAGACGCGTCCAAGCTGATCGAGCGGCTGAATGTCCTGGAGATCGAGCGGGATACCATCTGAGGATAGTGTAGGAATTCTTGAGTTTTAAACTAATTGGTTGTATTTTCTATTTCGGATGATCCGGAATGTCTTTCGGGCCGCGCTGGACAATCGGGAAGAAAACTGTATGGCGCCCGCCTTCAGTGACACAGCTTGCATAGCATGGCTGGAGGAAGCTTCTGCCGAGGCGCTCGATGCGCTCGCCTACGGCGTCATCGTCATGACGTCGGATGGTGTGGTCGTGGGCTACAACAGGGCCGAAGCCGACTTGTCCGGCCTCGCGCCAGCCCGGGTCATCGGCCGGCATTTTTTCACCGCCGTGGCGCCCTGCACCAACAATTATATTGTGGCCCAGCGCTTCGAGCTGGAGCCCGAACTCGATGTCACGGTCGATTACGTCTTCACGCTCCGCATGGCGCCGAAGCCGGTCCGGCTGCGCCTGCTGAAGCGCCTCGGCGCACCGCGCATGTACCTGCTGGTCGAGCGGCGGCAGCCCCATGTCGACTGAGCTCATGGAGACCCAGTTGGAGGAGCTGACCGGCTTTCTCTATGTCGTCCCGGTCGGGCTGATGACCTTCACGATGGACGGGACCGTCAGGTTAGCGAACCCGCTGGTCGCCCAGCTACTGATGCCCCTCACTCCCGGTGGGGACCTCTTGAATGCCTATGTTGCCCTGGCCCCTTTGATGCCGGACCTCGCTCGACGGGTCCACGACTTCAGTGCCACCTATGGCGTGCTGGTGGACCACCAACGCTGCACCGCCGTGTTTGACCGGCGCCAGGCGGTGCTGTCCATCACCGTGCACCGCATCCATGGTGGCGTGAACCTTGCCGTCATCGAGGATGTGACCCGGCTGGTCGAGCAGGAGCGCCGGCTCTATGGGGACCAGCAGCGGTTCCAGGCCATCTTCGACAATGTCCGCGACTACGCAATCTACATCGTGGATCTGCAGGGCAAGGTGGAGGAGTGGAATCAGTCGTTGCAGCGCTTCGGCGGCTGGCGACCGGAAGATGTCGTCGGCCGGCCGTTTGGGATATTTTTTTCTCCCGCGGAACAGGATGCCGCGCGGGGTACCACCTTGCTGGCAAATGCCCAGCAGACCGGATCGGTCGAGACTGAGGGCTGGCAGATCCGCCGGGACGGCGCCCGAATCTGGACCAATTCCGTGGTGACAGCGCTGCCCGATTCGGATGGCAGCATCCGCGGCTTCGTCGTCGTCTCCCGCGACATGAGCCGGCGGAAGACGATGGAGGACGAGCTGCGGCGGCTAGCGACGACCGATCCGCTGACCGGGGCCTTCAACCGGCGTCACGGTCAGGCCACTCTGGCCGATGCGTTCCAAGCCAATGCACAGCGTGCGGTTGACGGGAATGCCGAACAACCCGGGGTACTCACGCTTGATATCGACCATTTCAAGGCAATCAATGACCGGCACGGCCATGACGCCGGCGATGCAGCGCTCTGCGCTACCGTCGATGCCTGCCACAGTGTGCTGGGCGAGCGGGGGTCGCTGGTCCGCTGGGGCGGCGAGGAATTCCTGATCATCCTACCGAGCACCTGCCCCAGCGCAGCGACCGAGGCGGCAGAGGACTTGCGGGCCGCGATTGCGGATGTTCGTGTGCCGGTCGGCGATGGCGCCTTCCGCATGACGGCTAGCATCGGCGTTGCCGTTGCGGGCTGCGGCGACAACCCGGAAAGCCTCATCCGCCGGGCCGACACTGCGCTCTATGCCGCGAAACACGGCGGCCGCAACCGTGTAGTAGTTGGCAACTGACCGCTTGAGGAAAGGGGCTGCCTGTTCACTACCGTCCCACCATTAGAGAACGCCAAGGGGCACGACTTGTGGCGCTGCATAAGTAGGCTTCGTGTCGAACGTACGATTCCGGCCAGCACGCTTGGCCTCGTACAAACCCTTACCTGATTACGCGGAGGCTCTTATTGGGTTTCGGGGTGGTGCGCTCCCTCATGCGACCAGGGCGGGGACGAGGGCGCCGAGCAGGGCACTGCCACGGCGGCGCGCGTTGTGCATGAACTGGAAGAAGCCGAGATACAGCGCAGCTTGTCCTGGGAGATGCCGCGGTGCGGGCGCAGCCGGCCCCATCGCCCTAGGCGCCTGCCCGGTCTAGCCTGCGCGCGCCAGTCGCGGTCCCGGAATGCGGGGCCCCACCAAGGACGCCGCCCGATGAACCTCGCCCGCTTCCCCCGCATTCGCTTCGGTCATTTCCCAACGCCGCTTGAGCCGATGGAGAACCTGACCCGCCACCTCGGCGGGCCGCAGCTCTGGATCAAGCGGGACGACTGCACCGGCCTCTCGACCGGCGGCAACAAGACCCGCAAGCTGGAATACCTCTGCGCGGAGGCGATGGCGCTCAAGGCTGATGTCATCATCACCCAGGGCGCCACCCAGTCGAACCATGCCCGACAGACCGCCGCTGCCGCCGCCAAGCTCGGCATCGAATGCCGCATTCTGCTCGAGGACCGCACCGGCTATGCCGATGCGGCCTATACCCAATCCGGCAACGTGCTGCTCGACAAGCTGCATGGCGCGAGCGTCTCCCGCCGCCCCGGCGGTGCCGATATGCAGGCCGAGATGGAGACCCTAGCGGCCGCGCTGCGCACCCAGGGCCGCACCCCCTATGTCATCCCCGGCGGCGGGTCCAACCCGGTCGGCGCGCTCGGCTATGTCAACGCGGCGCTGGAATTGCTGAACCAAGCAGCCGGGATCGGCCTCCGCATCGACCACCTTGTGCATGCTACCGGCAGCGCCGGCACCCAGGCCGGGCTAGTCGCCGGCCTCGTCGCGCTGAACAGCGGCATCCCCGTGCTTGGCATCGGCGTCCGCGCCCCAAAGGAAAAGCAGGAGGCCAATGTGCTGGCCCTGGCCCGGCGCACCATCGACTACATGGGCCTGCCCGACATCGTCCGCGCCGAGCATGTCGTCGCCAATTGCGACTATGTCGGCCAGGGCTACGGCATCCCGACCCAGGGCATGGTCGCCGCGGTGAAGCTGCTGGCCGAGAAGGAGGGCATCCTGCTCGACCCGGTCTACTCCGGCAAAGGCATGGCCGGGCTGATCGACCTCATCGGGAAGGGCTTCTTCAAGAAGGAGGACAACGTGGTCTTCCTCCATACCGGCGGCTCGGTCGGGCTGTTCGGCTATCCGGACGCCTTCGATGTCCCGGCGAACTAGGCCGGCCCGCTAACTCTAAAACTTGCCGCTGGAGGCAGTGTGGCGTTGCAGCCGCTCGACAATGAGACGCCTGCCTCGGTTAATGCCAATTCTACCGACGCTGAGCCCTAAACCGACAACAGTCAGGTCCTGAGCGAGAGCGCCACCTTCGTTCAACCAGGTGTTCGGTGTCGGTTTAAAGACTGCCAAGCCAAAGAAGTCAGTCAGCCACCTTTTTTCATCACCCGGTGACGATATATATCTCCACTATGCCAAAAGCCAAAAAGCTGCCCCTCACGGCTGCCGAACGGCAGAGCAGGTACAGGAAGTCCCGTTCCTTGGGATCTATCGATCTTAGTCGATCAACCCTAAAAAAGCTCGAAGCGCTTCGTACGCAAACTGGCCTTTCCACTGATCCGCTTATTGCTGCCGCTTTGAAATCGCTTGCCATCGATCTGGATCGGGCTGGGCATACTAGATCCAAACGGCGGAACGCCACTCTGGCCGAACAATCTGTACTAAATGCTGCGCAGCCCGGAGCAATGCCGGTAGTGCTGAACAGCGAAGCCTTTCCCGAAAACGCAGCGTCGGATGAAGATGGCAGCAAAGCGGGCTTGAGCAACCCGTTGGTCAAAGCGACTGCGCCGCAGCGCCGAGTGCATGAGCGGACCTCGCGGCAGACATTTAACAGCCCCGATCTTTTCGACAAAAGTCCGAGCAAGCGCTGACCCGCCAGCATGCAGAGAATACGCGCGGCTCAACCTGCGCCGTCATTTTCGTCACCGGGTGACTTTTTGGGTTTCGTTGGACGGGTCGTGACGGAATGAATCTTGGATGGCCGTGCCCTCACAACCCCACCCGACAAACGCCGCTGGACGTCCTGCTGACCGCCGCCATGCGGCGATGTCAGCAAGACCACGCCTAGTGGATGAGGGCTCTGCTCCTGGTCCGTGCGCTGACACGGCAGGCGGCAAAGACGTGGGGACCGGCCGGTATCTTCCATTCCGCCTCGGAGCCCAAGCTATGGTTCACCCCAAATTCCCACCGCCACCCCGCACCACCGCGCGGCTGCTGACCGTCGCCGAGACGGCCGAGTTTCTACGGCTTTCGGACAAGACCGTGCGCCGGATGATCAGCAGCGGGGATCTCGTCAGCCACCGCATCGGCAGCAGTCTGCGGCTTTACGAACATGAGGTACGCGCCTTCGTCAGTGAGCGCCGGCAGTGAGGTACCCATGTCCAATAATTACTATGTAATTCCACAACTTATCGGGTCTTCGTGACTGCATCAGTGGAAACATCAGATACGTTATACATGGACCGTTGTCACGTTTTTCCCCTGAATTCCCTCATTGTCCAATGGAGTCTAGCCGTGTCCAAGCGTTCGACTGACAAGGCCGTGCCTTTGAGTCAGCCCTACCCCACCCTGGCGCAGCTGCGCGAGCGCATTCTCGCCGACGAAACCCTGCCCCTGCAGCGCCGCCAGGATATCGCCTCGGCTTGCAGGTCCCTGAGCAAGACGCTGGGCATGCCGCCCGATGCCATCCTGGCCGAGCCCCGCCAGCTGCGGACCGCGCTCAAAGGCTTCACCCCGGCGATGGCCAATATGTCGCCCGGGCGCTGGCGCAACATCCTCAGCCTCCTCCGCCACGCCCTCGGCCACCTCGGGCTCACCGCTGTCCCAGCCCGCTTTCAGCTGCGGCCCTCCGCCGACTGGGCCGGCCTGCTGGCGCAGCTGGACGTTTACGGCGAGCGTTATGTCTTGGCCCGCTTTGCCCGCTACTGCACCAGCACCGGTATCGCCCCCGAGCAGGTCGATGACGCGATGCTGGCCGGCTATCTGGAAGATCTGGAGACCCAGAGCTTGGTCCACAATCCGCGCAGGGCTCATCGGGACACCGCGGTAAAGTGGAACCGAGCGGCCGCCAGCCTGCCCAGCTGGCCGCAGCAGCGGCTCCTGGTGGCGGACAACCGGCCTTACTACGCCAAGCCTTGGGACAGCTTCCCCGCCTCGCTGCAGGCCGATGTCGAGGCTTGGCTGGCGTGGCTGGGCGGCGCCGACCCGTTGGCTGAGCGGGATTTCCGGCCGCTGCGCCCGACCTCGCTCCGCACCCGCAAGGGCCAGATCCACGAATACCTCTCGGCGCTGGTCCTGCAGGGCGAAGATCCGGCGAATATGCTTGACCTGGCCTCTGTCGTGACAGCGGCCCAGGCGGGCAAGGCGCTGCGATTCTTCTGGGACCGGGCCGGGGCCAAGGCTTCGGTGCATGCCGGGCAGATCGCCGGCGTCGTGCTGTCGATCGCCCGGTATTGGGCCAAGCTGCCGGAGGCCGAACTCGCCCGGATCAAGACGATGGGCAAGCGCATTGCCGTACATCAAACCAGCATGACCCCGCGCAATCGCACCCGGCTGCGGGCGCTAGATGATCCCGATCGGCTGCAGTCGCTGCTGATGCTGCCCGAGCGCATCCGCAGCGAGGTGGTGCGCGACAAGGTTCCGACGCAGCATCTGGCCCAGCGCCTGCAGACCGCGGTGGCGATCGAGATCCTCACCATGGCGCCGATCCGGCTCAAGAACCTGGCCGAATTGCGGATTGGGGTGAACCTGCTGCGCGGTCAGCAGGGCGGAATGACGCTCAGCTTGCCCGAGGCGGAGGTCAAGAACAGCATGGCGATCGAGATTGCGCTGCCGGCGACGACGGCCCGTCTCATCGACCTTTATCTGGAAAAATACCGGTCCTTGCTTGGGCCGCCAGGTTCTCCCTGGCTGTTTCCAGGCCGGTCAGCCGGCGGTCACAAGGGCACGGGTGGACTGCGCGAGCAGATCGAGCGGGCTGTCGCGCTGCGTTGTGGGCTGGTGTTCAACCCACACCTGTTTCGGCATTTCGCGGCCAAGCTGATCCTGGAGGCCAACCCGGGCGCCCATGGGCAGGTGCAGCGCATCCTGGGGCAGAAGACGATCAAGACCGCCCTGACCTACTACACCGGCCTCGAGACCGGCGCCGCCTTCAATCAGTACGACAATCAGGTGCTCCAGCTGCGCGGCGATGGCAGTCGTCGGCCGCCGATGCCCGCACCATCACCGCGCAATGCGCCACGCCGGGGTATCCGCTAATGGACACGCTCCTGCC
>JBBSOT010000191.1:0-9455 GCA_038259455.1 Hyphomicrobiales bacterium
GGTTGATGCCGTAGACCACGGTCAGGTCGGCGCCGTCGGAAGGCGCCGACACGATGACGCGCTTGGCGCCAGCCGTCAGATGCGCTGCGGCCTTGTCGCGGGCCGTGAAGATGCCGGTGCATTCAAGCGCGATGTCGATGCCGAGTTCCTTCCACGGCAGCTGCGCGGGGTCCTTGATCGCCGTGACCTTGAACTTTTCCTTGCCGATGCTGATCGAATCGCCGTCGACCGTCACCTCATGCGGAAAGCGGCCATGCACGCTGTCGTAGCGCAGGAGATGCGCGTTGGTCTCGACAGGTCCCAGGTCGTTGACGGCGACAATGTCGATGTCGGTACGGCCGGACTCGAAGATGGCGCGAACGATGTTGCGGCCGATGCGGCCGAATCCGTTGATGGCAACTCTGACGGTCATGGTGCTCTCCCTGGGATGCGGGCTGGAATGAGGTTCGAGGGCTTCATAGCGGCGCCGGCCGAAAGAATCCAGCCGCTACGCCCTGTTTTTAAATCGATTAGCCAGGCACGTTTTACACGCCCGGCTGGGGATCATGGCCGGGGACGGGCCGGTTTCAGATCGGGCGTGGAGTCCTTCGGCTGGCCTTTTGCGCCGCCGCCCGACAGCCTTTCGACAGCCGCCTTGACGGTCGCCTCGGCGGTAATGCCGAAATGCGGATAGAGCTGTTCGATCGGCGCACTGGCGCCAAAGCCATGCATGCCGATGAAGATGCCGTCGGTGCCGATGAAGCGGTCCCAGCCGAGCCGGATGGCAGCCTCGATGGCGATCTTTACCGGGGCATCGCCCAGCGTCTTGGCCTTGTAGTCGTCGCTCTGCTCTTCGAACAATTCGAAGGCCGGCACCGAGACGACGCGTGTCGGATGGCCTTGCGACTGCAATTGCTCGCGCGCGGCAAGCGCGATCTCGACTTCGGAGCCAGAGGCGAAGATCGTCACCGCGGCCTTGCCGTCGGCAGCAGCAAGTTCATAAGCGCCCTTGCCGCACAAATTCTCGGCGACATACTCTGTCCGAACGGCCGGCAGGTTCTGCCGGGTCAGCGCGATGGTCGACGGCGTTTTCTGCGACTCCAGCGCCAGCTGCCAGCACTCGGCGGCCTCCGTGCCGTCGGCCGGACGGAAGACGATGTGGTTGGGAATGGCACGCAAGGCGGCTAGCTGTTCGACCGGCTGGTGCGTCGGGCCGTCTTCGCCGAGACCGATTGAATCATGGGTCATCACGAAGATCGAGCGGATGCCCATCAGCGAGGCAAGCCGCATCGCCGGGCGCGCATAATCCGAGAAGCACAGGAAAGTGCCCGAATACGGAATAAGCCCGCCATGCACGGCCATGCCGTTCATGGCAGCAGCCATGCCGTGTTCGCGAATGCCGTAGTGCACGTAGCGCTGGCCATAGTCGTCGGGGGTGATCGCCTTGGTCTGGCTGGTCTTGGTGTTGTTGGAGCCGGTCAGGTCGGCGGAGCCGCCAATCGTCTCCGGCACCGCACCGTTGATGACTTCGAGCGCCATCTCGCTTGACTTGCGGGTCGCGACCTTTGGCTTGTCGGTGGCGAGCTGCTTCTTGTAGTCGGCAATCACGCTGTCGAAATTCTTCGGCAGGTCGCCGGCCATGCGGCGCTCGAATTCTGAACGCAGGCCGGCCTCGGCTGCCGCCAGGCGCTTTTCCCAGTCGGTGCGCTTGGACACGGACGCCTCGCCACTGGCGCGCCATGCATCGAGAACATCGGCCGGAACCTTGAACGGCTCGGAATCCCAGTCGAGGAATTTTCTGGCGCCAGCGATTTCTTCGGGGCCGAGCGGCGAGCCATGCGCCTTGTTGGTGCCAGCCTTGGTCGGGGCGCCGAAGCCGATGGTGGTCTTGCAGGCGATCATGGTCGGCTTGTCGGAATGGCGCGCCGCCTCGATGGCGTAGGCAATGGCTTCCGGATCCATGCCGTCGATATGGCTGGCATTCCAGCCCGAAGCACGGAAACGGGCCACCTGGTCTGTCGAGTCGGCAAGCGAGATGTTGCCGTCGATCGAGATGTCGTTGTTGTCCCAGAAGACGATCAGCTTGTTGAGCTTGAGGTGCCCGGCAAGCGAGATGGCCTCCTGCGAGATGCCTTCCATCAGGCAACCGTCGCCGGCCAGCACATAGGTGTAGTGGTTTACCAGCGCATCGCCGAACGAGGCATTGAGGATGCGCTCTGCCAGCGCCATGCCGACCGAGTTGGCGATACCCTGGCCGAGCGGGCCGGTCGTCGTCTCGATGCCCGCGGCATGGCCATATTCGGGATGGCCGGCGGTCTTGGAGCCGAGCATGCGGAAATTCTTGATCTCCTCGATGGTCATGTCCTCATAGCCGGTGAGGTACATCAGCGAATAGAGCAGCATCGAGCCGTGGCCGGCCGACAGCACGAAGCGGTCGCGGTCAGGCCAGTGCGGGTTCTTCGGATCGTGCTTCAGGAAACGCGTATAGAGCACGGTCGCGACATCGGCGGCGCCCATCGGCAGACCGGGATGACCCGAATTTGCCTTCTGAACCGCGTCCATGGAAAGAAAACGGATCGCATTCGCCATCCGGTCATGTTGCTTGCGATCGGTCATGGGTTTTCCGCCATTTAAGGTTCGTGGACAAAGCTGCAGCGAGGATGCGCCTCAAATAGCAGCCATCAGGCTTCTGTCAATGAAACGACGCCTCCAAAGCGATGCCATGAGGGCCTTTTCACCCGTATTGATCTGGATTGCGGGGGACAGCGTCAAGAGCTTCATTGACGCGCAATTCACACGATGCCTAATGTTTCACCTATAAGGCGTTCTGAACGCCCACGATTCGGTGATGGGCGGGAGCGATGTTGGTGCCATGACCGGGGATGCAACTCTGAAGGAAGTCATTGCCCGCCTGGGCAAGGCCATCGATGCGCTTGAACACGCCGCCAACGCACGGCTGGAGCGCGAGCAGGATTATTCCGAAGCCGATGCCGAAGTGCAGCGGATGAATGCCGACCGGGCGCGTCTGGCGCAGGAACTGGACGGTTCCGAAGCGCGCAGCGAGCGCCTTGAGGAAGCCAACAAGGAAGTGTCGCGGCGCCTGGTAACCGCGATGGAAACCATCCGCGCAGTGCTGGACAGATAGAACAATGGCTCAAGTTACAGTCACCATCGACGGCAAGGCGTATCGCATGGCCTGCGACGAGGGCCAGGAAGAGCATCTGGCCGACCTTGCGCAGCGCTTCGACCGCTACGTCTCGCATCTCAAGGAATCGTTTGGTGAGATTGGTGACCAGCGGCTGACGGTGATGGCCGGCATCATGGTGATGGACGAACTGTCCGAACTGCAAAAGCGCATGATGGGCATGGAAAGCGAGGTCGCGACATTGCGCAAGACGCGCGACGACGCGCTGACCAAGGCCGACAAGAACGACGCCGCCTTGACCGGGGCGCTCAGCGGACTGGCAGTTCGCATGGAAGCGTTGGCCGAAAAGCTGGCTGTCAAACCCGGCTGACACGCTTTTTTCGATACGGAACCCTTGCGTTGGAAGCTTGCTTTCGCGCAAGACCCTGCCGGGCTGGATAATCCGGCGGGGGGCGATCTCTTGTCGTAAAGTGAGATCAGGATGATATCCGTAATAATCCCGGCGAGAAACGCGGCAACGACCATCGCCACGACGCTCTCCACGCTCGTTCCCGACAAGGCATTGATTGGCGAAATTCTGCTGATAGACGACGGCTCCACCGATGGCACCGTCGCACGGGCCATGGATGTAGCCGCCGCGCACGCTTTGCCATTGTCGGTGACAAGCGTTCGCTTCGCAAATGCCGGTGCGGCGCGGAATGCCGGCCTTGTAAAAGCTTCCGGTGACTGCGTTTTCTTCCTCGACGCCGATGACGAACTCATCACAGGTGGGCTGGCACGTCTTTACGAAGGGCTCGAAAGTAGTCCGGGTGCGGGTTTGGCGGTCGGGTCCTTCACGCGCCGCACCCGCGGACTACCTGATGTTACCAAATTGCCAGGCAGCTACGCCGACAACCGGAAGCAAAACGCTGAACGTTACCTCCGAAACGAGCTGAGATCGATTGCGATAGGGAGCGCGCTGTTCGTCTTTTCGAAGGTGCAGGACATCCGCTTCCCCGGATCCATCACGCTGGATGAGGACACCTGTTACTGGACAGCTCTGCTCACGCGCCTTGATGTGGTGACCGTGAAGGAACCGGTCATGGTCTACAATGTCGACGAAAAGCGGATGATTGATCGCTTTGCCACCGATTCACGCGCCATGTTTCTTTGCACCGCGCTGGTGTTGAACGATCTGGAGCGATTTGGGGTCGGTCGAGACACCGTCCAATGGCGCAAGGCGTGGCTGGCCCAGCGAATGGCGCGAATGTTGAGCAAGCGGCAACGGTACGACGAAGCGGACAGGATGATGCGTGTGGCGCGGGTCCATGCCGGGTTTCGATGGACGCTGCGGTTCATGCGATACCGTGCCCGTATCCGATTTGGCAAAGCGCGGCTTGGCCTTGCGCCACCGCGCGGAAGCCGCTCGTGAAACCTTTCGGCAGGTCCCAGCGCACCTTGGTCCTGACCGCGCACCCGGCCTTTCCGCCAGTCTCAGGCGCCGACCTGCGGAACTATCAGAATGCGACCGGGGCGTTGCAGTTCGGGCCGGTCCTGCTCGTGTCGGCCGGCCCGCTCGGCGAAAGCCGACCTGCGGACGGCTTGCTTCAACTGCATGCACTGGCCCGGCAGGAAGAGCCTCGCGGCGCTTCGTTGAATCCGTGGCGAAGCCGGGCTGAGGTGCGCCTCCCGCGCGATGCAGCCCCCCGGCTGCAGGCGCTGGTCCAGACATTTCGTCCCGACACGATCATCGTCGAGGGGATCGCCCTTTCTGCATTGATGGGACCGTTGAGACCCCTGGCGCGATCCCTGATCCTCGATATGCACAATGTGGAGTCGGTGCTGGCGCGCGATATCTACGACATGCGGTTGCGCGAGAGGTTGCTTCCATTCCGCTGGACAAATCGCGGCCGCATCAGGCGGCTTGAGCAAAGGGCGCTGAACACTGTCGATCGCGTCTGGGTCTGCTCCGATATCGAACGTGACAGGCTGGCTTCGCTGTTCGATTTGACTATTCCGGCCGATGTCGTTCCGAACGGTATCCCGCGAACAGAAGCTCTACCGGAGGAACTTCCTGCAATGCCCGGCAGGAAGGAGGGATGGCCAGTCATGATGTTCGTCGGCAATCTCGATTATCCGCCCAACATGACTGCGGTCGAAAGGTTGATCGTGCAAGTCTTGCCGCGGGTGAAGCAGGCGTTCCCGGCGGCGCGAGTTATCATTGCCGGGCGCGATCCAGGGTCGGAGATCAAGCGCCTCGCATCGCTTCCAGATGTCGAACTTGTTGCCGATCCCGTGAGCCTCTCGGGCCTGTTCCGCCGCAGTCATGTCAGCGTCATGCCCATTTCGGTGGGCGGCGGCACCAGATTCAAGACACTCGAGGCGTTGGCCTGGGGGCTTCCCGTCGTGGCAACGGCGATCGCAGCAGAGGGGCAGGGATTCGTGGACGGCAAGGAAATTCTCATTGCAGAGACCGATGACGACCTTGCCCGGCAAGTGATTTCCTTGTGCAACCAGGCGGCCAGGATGGACCTTCAGCGCCGCGTGGCTTACGAAAATGTGCGCCTTCGCTTCAGCACTGAGGCTATAGGACGTGCGATCCGAAGAGGCTTCGGACTGGCCGATGCAGATGGATGAGCAACGCCGGTTTCAACAATTTCTGTCCGGAGCAACATTGCGCCAATGATACCGCCCATTCTGCACCAGACATGGAAGACCGAGGAGGTCCCCGAACGGTTCAAGCCATGGATCGACAGCTGGCAGCATCATAATCCCGGCTGGCGGCGCATGTTCTGGACCGACAGGACACTGCTGGAGTTCGTCGGCCGCCACTATCCGGACTTTCTGCCGACATTTTGCAACTATCCGGTCGGGATAATGCGCGCTGATGCAGCACGATATCTGCTGCTGCATCATTTCGGCGGTGTCTATGCCGACATCGACTGCGAGTGCGTCGCGCCCTTCACGCCGATCATGGCGGAAGAACGCGTTGTGATGTGTCACGAGCCGGCGGCGCACCTGCCCATGCACATTCCCTATCGCGGCATGACACACCTTTTGTTCAACGGCACGATGGCTAGTCCGCCGGGCCACCCGTTCTGGCCACATCTGATGTCATACCTGCCTGGACTGGCAGGATCAAAAGACGTGCTCGATGCAACCGGCCCCTGCGTGCTGACTTCCGCGCAAATCAGCTTCCCGGATCAGTCGGCGCTGGCCATCCATCCACCTGCCCTGTTCGCTCCGCTTGACAATAAGGGCCTCACGGAAACCGGCACGACCACGCCAGGCGCCGAAACGCTGTCCATTCATCACTGGGCGGGCACCTGGCTGAACGGTGAGCCACGGCCGGGTCTGTGGAAGAAGCTGCGCCGGCAGTTCTACCGCGCAAGGTACCGCGCGACGCGCGGCGAGCAGATGAGCCTGGAGGAAGCGAGAGCCGACATCGATGCCAGCGTGCTGGAGGCACCGCCACCAACGGGCGGCAACGTCGCCGTCCTCGTGCCCCTGCGCGATGCGGCCGAGCATATCGGACCTTTTCTGGACAACCTGATGTCCCAGGATTATCCGTGCGAGCGCTTGAAGCTGGTGTTTTGCGAGGGTGACAGTGCCGACGGCAGTTGGGAAAAGCTGCAGGCAGCGGTCGAGCCGCTCAAGGGTCGCTTTCGCGACATCGTGCTGCTGCAGAAGCATCTCGGAACACCGCTGGCGCGCGACAGGCGCCACCAGGCAAAGCTGCAGCGCATCAGGCGCGGCGGGCTGGCAAAGGTGCGCAACCACCTGATCGCGCAGGGGCTGGATGCAAGCGACGACTGGGCGCTATGGGTCGACATCGACGTCTGGTATTATCCGCACGATATCGTCGAGACCCTGATCGGCACCGGGCGGCGGATCGTCGTGCCCAACTGCGTCATCCACCCGAATGGCGGCAGCTTCGACATGAACAGCTTCGTGAGCCTGCCGGTCTATCGCGACTATCGCTACTACCGGGACACGCGCGACGGGCTGCACCAGCCGCCGCCATATTGGCATGGCAGGCGCCACCTCAGCGATGTGCGTCATCTCGAAAGGATCGACCTCGATGCGGTCGGCGGCACCATGCTGCTGGTCGACGCCAGCCTGCACCGCGGCGGTCTGGTGTTCCCCGAAAAACCCTACAGGGATCTCATTGAGACGGAAGGCTTCGGCGTGCTGGCCAGGGATCTCGGCGTGACGCCTCTTGGGCTGCCGCGCGTCGAAATCATGCACGTCCCTTGGTAAATGCCCACCGCTCCGCAAAACAAAAGCCGCGCCGGAAAACCGGCGCGGCTTGAATGTTCAGCGAACGACTTGGCTCTGCGGCGAAGCGGTCAGGCCGCCGGCTGCGCGTCGATGGTGCGCAGCGACTGCGCCTGGCGCTTGGCCGCCGCCTTGACGGCGTCCTGCACCTTCTCGAAGGCGCGCACCTCGATCTGGCGCACGCGTTCGCGGCTGATCTCGAACTCGCCCGACAGTTCCTCGAGCGTCAGCGGATCGTCGGACAGGCGCCGCGCCTCGAAGATGCGGCGCTCGCGCTCATTGAGCACGTCGAGCGCACCCGACAGCATGCCGCGCCGGTTTTCCAGCTCGTCCTGCTCGATCAGCATGGCCTCGGCGCTCTCGTGGTCGTCGACCAGCCAGTCCTGCCATTCGCCGGACTCACCCTCGGACGCCCGGATCGGAGCGTTGAGAGAGGCATCGCCCGACAGGCGGCGGTTCATCGAGACGACTTCCGCCTCGCTGACGTTCAACCTGGTGGCGATCTCCGTGATCTGGTCTGGCTTGAGGTCGCCATCGTCGAGCGCCTGGATCTTGCCCTTGACCTTGCGCAGATTGAAGAACAGCCGCTTCTGGTTGGCGGTCGTGCCCATCTTCACAAGGCTCCACGAGCGCAGGATATACTCCTGGATCGAGGCCTTGATCCACCACATCGCATAGGTTGCCAGCCGGAAACCGCGTTCCGGCTCAAATTTCTTGACCGCCTGCATGAGACCGACATTGCCCTCGGAGATCACCTCGCCGATCGGCAGGCCGTAGCCGCGATAACCCATGGCGATCTTGGCGACGAGCCGCAAATGGCTGGTGACGAGCTTGTGGGCAGCGCCGGTGTCTTCATGCTCCTGGTACCGCTTGGCGAGCATGTACTCTTCCTGCGGCTGAAGCATCGGAAAACGGCGGATTTCTTCCAGGTAGCGGCTGAGGCCGCCCTCGCCTGAAACGATACTGGGTAGTGACTGGGCCATGATGCGCCCTCCTCTCTCGAATTTGCCCCCGAATTGCGGCGGGCATCCGTCCCGACCGCCTCGAGGCGCCTTCGGAACAACCGATATATATAGGAACAAACCGGGAAAATACAGAGGTTTGTTCAACACGAAACAGTGTGTCACGCCAAAGTGAACAGTGACAGTCAACTTTTTGTCAGGACCCTTCCCAGGCGTCTGTCAGAGACTCCGGAACCCATCCACCAAAGCCGCCATGTCCGCAGGCATATCGGCTTCGAACTGCATGATCTCACCTGACACGGGATGTGCAAAGGCAAGAAGTTTCGCGTGCAGCGCCTGGCGCGGAAAATCCTTCGTCATCGTTTTCAGCGGTTCGGGCAGGCGGTTGGCCTTGGTGCGAAAGGCCATGCCGTAGTCCTGTTCGCCGATCACCGGGTGATTGATATGCGCCATATGGACACGAATCTGGTGCGTTCGCCCTGTTTCGAGCCGGCATTCGACCAGCGAGGCCGTCGCCGTGTTGTTTTCCTTCGGCTCGAAATGCTCGAGCACTGTGTAGCGCGTCACGGCATGGCGCGCGTCGCTCCGGCCTTCCGGCACCACCGCCCGACGGACCCGGTCGGCGGCGCGGCCAAGCGGCGCATCGACGCTTCCCGATTTGTGCGGCGGCGCGCCCCAGACAAGCGCCACGTAGGCACGTTGCAATTCGCCGGTAAGCCCATGATCGGCAAAGGCGCGCGACAGCGAATGATGCGCGCGGTCGGTCTTGGCCACCACCATGACGCCGCTGGTCTCCTTGTCGAGGCGATGCACGATGCCCGGCCGCTTGACACCGCCAATGCCCGACAGGCTGTCGCCGCAATGATGGATCAGCGCATTGACCAGCGTCCCTGTCCAGTTGCCGGCACCCGGATGCACGACCAGCCCGGCCGGCTTGTTGATGACGATCAGTTCTGCATCCTCGTAGAGAATGTCGAATGCAATGTCCTCGCCCTCGGGTTCGGCCGGTTCGGCCTCGGGCAGTTCGACTGACACACTGTCCCCCGCCGCAATCTTGCGCTTGGTCTCGGTGACCGGGCTGCCGCCGAGAGCCACCGCCCCCTGCTTGATCA
>JBBSOT010000192.1:0-9450 GCA_038259455.1 Hyphomicrobiales bacterium
CAGGCCCCAGTGACAGCTTGCCGTCGATGGTGAGTTCGCTCAGCGTTGTGATTTCGACCAACAACCCTGCTCCTTGCTAAGTCGGAAAATCCCTGCACAGCACATAGGGCGCCAGCTTGCAGGCACCGATCCGCCTCAGCCTGCTGCCAGAAGCGCCGTGGCGGTTCGTTCGTCAGTGATCAGCCCGTTGACCAGACGCCGGGTAACGGCGGCCAGGATGCCCGGCAGCTTCTTTTCGCCCATGGCCAGTGCAATGACCAGCGAACGCTCGCGCGAGGGCAGCGGCGCCGAGGCGACACGGTCATTGGTGATGCCCTCGATCAGCTTGCCGTCACGGTCGAATACCCAGCCGACGATCTCGGCGACGCCGCCGGCCCGTTGCAGCGCCTTCAGCTCGGCCTCGGTGATGAAGCCATCCTCGCTGAGCGGCGCCTTGGGCCCAAGATCGCCGATGCCGACAAAGGTGACATCTGCGCGCGCCGCCAACGCCAGCGTCGGCTGGATCATCGGCTGGCCATGCAGCATTTCGCGTTCCTGCGCAGACGATGAAATGACCGGAAGCGGCATCGGAAAAAAGCGCGCCTTTATGCGGTCGGCCATGGTGAAGATGACATTGTAGAAGGCTGCCGAGCCATCCGGCGAAATGTTGCCGGTGAGCGACACGACCTTGTGCTGCGGGCAGTCCATCGGCGCCAGCTGCTCGATGGCGGCCTTCAGCGTGCGCCCCGTACCGATGGCCATGACGATCGGCTCGGTCGAGCGCAGCCAGCGCTCGATCTCGGCGGCGGCGGCTCCCGCGATGCCGACGATCGTCGACGAGGAATCGGGATCGCTCGGCACGACCTCCACCATATCAAGCGCAAAACGCGATGTCAGACGTTGCGCAAGATCGAGACAATTGGCGATCGGGTGGTCAACGCGAACCTTGATCAGCCCCTCCGACATGGCCAGAGAGACAAGCCGCTGGGCGGTCTGGCGCGAGACACCGAGCTTGGCGGCAATCTGGTCCTGCGTGTTGCCCGCGACATAATAGAGCCAGCCGGCGCGCGCCGCCTCGTCGAGCCGCGGATTTTCCGATCGAGAGGTCATGCGCACCAAAACTCCTGTCCGGCCAGGTTCCTCCGTCAAAGGCCGGCCAGAGTGTTGCAGGGAAAACAAGCGTGCGCAATTGTCTATCGAGAGAGGCAATTGCCCAGCGGTCGGCGTGTTCACTTTCCCGAGTAGTTTCTCCGGTTCCCGACCCCCGAATCCCGAACAATCGATCGAAACGGCGCAAAAGGTGGATCGATTTTTTTCCAATGGACGTAAGTGACGGAAAAAGCGCCTTATATTCCAGCTGCTTAGCCGGGATTCAGTCGCCTGGCCGGTCGGAATCTGTCAACAATCAGGTGTGGGCCTTCTGCCGGGTCGTTCGGCGAAACGATTATCCCATTTTGATCCGGATTTCCCGACCCGGAAAATCGCATCGGGGCGAAGCCGGTTTATCTTCGCGGCTGAAAGCTCTAATAAAAGTCAAAAGGGAAACGCGCTGATGCTGCCGAAAGCGGTTTACTGGGACATGGATGGAACGCTGGTCGACAGCGAGCCGCTGCACGACCAGGCGCTGTCCGCGGCGCTCGAAAGCGTCGGCATCGTGCCGCCGGCCGATTTGCATGAGCGGGTGCTGGGCCAGGCCGCGTTGCCAGTCTACGAGATGATGCGCGAGGAGTTCGGCCTGAAGCTGCCATTCGACGACTGGATCAGGCGCAAGTATGATTATTACCTGCTTCACGCGGTTACCCTGCGGCCGCGCGAAGGCGCGCTCGAGATCTTCCGCGATCTGCAAAGGGCCGGCGTGGTGCAGGCGGTGGTGTCCAATTCCGACCGTCTGGTTGTCGACGCCAACCTCGGTGCGGTCGGCCTGGTCGAGCCCGGCCTGAAATCGGTCAGCCGCAACGATGTGCGCGAAGGCAAGCCGCATGCGGAGCCGTTCCTGCGCGCTGCATGGCTGACCGGTATCGACCCGGCAGACACTTTCGTCATGGAAGACAGCGTCACCGGCGCAACCGCCGGGCTGGCGGCCGGGATGCAGACCGTGTTCTGGCCGGAGAAGCCGATGGCCGGGCCCGATGGTGCGGCCAATGTCAACAGCGCCGCGGAAGTCCGCAAGCTGCTCGGCCTCGCCTGACGCAGTCCTGTCAGCGGTCCGGCCAGCGCCCAACGCCGATGCGTTGCCAGCCTGACGGGTTTTGCGGCCTCCGGCTGAAAGCCACGGACACAATCGCGACCGGCGGCCTTGGCCGCGTAAAGTTGCTCGTCGGCGCGCCGCAGCAGCCGGGCGACATCCATCGTCTCTGCTGAGGCGTCAAATGTGGCAACGCCGATGCTGAGCGTGACGATCTTCTTTTCACTGCCGTTGTGCTCGATCTCAAGCGCGCGAGCCGCCGAATGGAGCGCCTCGGCGATCCCGAAGGCCCCGCAGACATCGGTCTCGGGCAGGATGATGGCGAATTCCTCGCCACCGTAGCGGGCCGCGACATCGGTCGGGCGTCGCACAGTGGCCTGGATGCATCGGCTGACGGCGCGCAGGCATTCGTCGCCGGCCGGGTGGCCATAGGTATCGTTGAACCGCTTGAACCAGTCGACGTCGACCAGAATCAGGCTGAGTGGCGCGCCAGTGCGTCGGCTGCGGCCAAACTCGCGGTCGAGCGCCTCGTCGAAGGCGCGCCGTGTCCACAGATCGGTCAGACCGTCGCGGTTGGCGAGGTGGTTGAGTTTCTTGTTGACCGCAACGAGTTCAGCTTCGTTTCGCTTGGCCAGCGTGATGTCGGAAATCATGCTGAGCGTACCGCCTTCGGCGGTTGGACGGGTCCTGATGTTGACCCAGCGGCCGTCGCAAAGCTGCACGTCGCGATCGTCGGCTGCCCGATGCGCCGCGGCGATGCCGTCGATCCACGCATCGATGTCTTCGCCCGGCACCTGCTGTTCACCGCGTTCGGCAGAAGCGCGCAGAATGTCCCGGTGCTGCGCGCCGGGAACCCTGAGGTCGGCGGTCCTCGGAAAGATCTGCCGGTATTGCTCGTTGCACAGCAGAAGCTTTCCGGATTCATCGAACATGACCAGGCCGTCGGCCATGTGGGTGAGCGCATCCGTGAGCCGGATGCGGCTGACCGAAAGTTCGTTTTCCAGGATCTTTTGCACGGTGACGTCCCGGTTGTGCGTGATCAGCCCGATGATCCTGCCATGCTGATCGGTCAGCGGGGCCTTGAGGGTGGAAAGCCAGACGTCCATGCCGTCGCCGTGATCGAACCGTTGCTCGATCGTCGAGGTATCGCCGCTTCGCAGCAACGCCTCCTCGTCGAGACGGAATTTGCGGGCAGCTTCGTCCGGATAGAAGTCGAAATCGGTCTTGCCGATCAAAGATTGACGGTCGGGCGCGCGCATCAGTCTGGCCGTGGCCGGATTGGCGGCCATGAAACGGCCTTCGGTATCCTTGGCGTTCAGACAGTCGGGCAACGCATCGACAATTGCCTGGTAAATGATCTTCGATCGCAAGGCCTCGATGCGGCGCCTCTCCTGGTAGAGGGCGAGGCCGGCCAAAACGATTGCGGCAAAGTCGAGAAGGGAAGACGGCAGGGCCACCGACTTCATGTAGGCTTCGACTATTGGCTGCGGCGCCACCACCAGACCGAGGCGTGAGCCTGCCGCCACGGCAGCGGCGATGACCACGATGTCAAGGCGCCCCGGCTGGCGGCCGCGCAACAGGAGATGCCCGGCTACCGTGATGATCATCGCGGCCAAGATGGAAACGATGCCGCTAAAAGCGCCGACGCCACCTTCATGGAAGCGTAGCGCCATCGCCATGGAGCCGGTGACGAGACAGGCAATCGGGCCACCGAAGAAGCCCGACAGGGCAATAAAGGCCAAACGCAGGTCGACCTGCACGCCGGGCATCAGATTGACGGGGTTCAGCATGACGGTGATGGCGCCCAAGCCCATCAGCGAGCCGAAGGCAACGCTGCGAACCGGCGCACTCCAGCGCTCAATCCACACGTGACCGTGAATCCAGACCGATACGAACATCGCGACAATCGCGAGGTCAGCCAAAAGTCCTGACCAGGATGTATCCAACAGGTGTTGCTCCGAACCAGTGAGCCCTCGGTATCGGAAGCTAGGTCGCCCGTCACAACAAACAGTTACCCATCCATGGAAAACGCGCGATCATCGGCACTTCATGCTGCGATCCGGTTTTTTGCGCACGCGGTCATGCAACCCCGCCAATCAACCGCGACAGGCAGTCTCCTTCTCATCGACGAGGAGATTGCGTTCAGAGAGACGCCAGGGCCGGAGACCGATATGGTCAATGCCGACAGCGCGGTCGAAATGCGGCACGTCATGGGCCATGACCGAGCCGTGCCGCTCCCACCGGAGCGCCTCAGTAGTTCAGAACAGAGGCGGCAAACGTGTCGACGACGCTGGTTGCGACATAGGCGACGGCGATCACTTCCTGCCAGCGGCGCCGGCCGGAAAAGGCGCTGATCAAGCAAAGCGCCGCCAGCAGGACCTGCAGGGCCTGGGTGGGCGATGCCGCGGGCGCACCCCACAGCAGTCCGTTGGCGGGAATGGCAAGCAGGTGAAACAGCGCCAGGCACACCATCGCCCAGCGGCCGTCGCGCTCAAATGCCATGTGCATGTCGCGCTCGCCATCTGCAGGCACGACCAGCGCGCCGGCGGCAAACAGCGACATGATCATCAACAGCAGCAGCGTGAAGGAGAAAAGCGACCAGTCGGTCAGCGTCGACAGTTCGAAAAGCGCCCACCAGAACTGCAGGCCCTCGCCGAGAATCGCCGCGGCGAGCATGACCGGCATCCAGTAGAACGCGACCTGGTCACGCGCCTTGAAGACGCCGACGAAGCCGACCAGCACGCGCGCCACGGTCAAGCCGAGGACGGTCGAGATCGGCACGACGATCCAGTGGAATGCTTCCATGGGGCGACGCCTCTGCCGCCAGGGTCCTGGCCCTAGTTGCGGTAGGCGGGTTCCTGCTCGTCGAGAATGAGCTTCAGTTCGGACAGATGCCTGTCGGCCTGACCCGGATAGTCCTCGATCTCGGCGGCCGTCTTCTCGGCAATCTCGTCGGACAGGACGCGCAGCTTCTGGCCGGTCCAAAGGGCCTTGATGTAGGTTTCGGCGGCGCGCTCGAAGAAGAACATGCGGTTGAAGGTGTCGGCAACCGTATCGCCGATGACCAGCACGCCATGATTGCCCATGATCATGACCTTCTGCCTCGGGTCGGTGAACAGCGACGCACAGCGCTCGCCTTCCTCCTCGAATGCCAGCCCCCCATAGTGGCTGTCGATGACCTGGCGGTTGAAGAACATCGCCGAGTTCTGGTCGATCGGCGGCAGGCGCGAATCGGCCAGCGATGCCAAGACGGTGGCGTGCATTGAATGGACATGCATGACGCAGCGCGCATGCGGCACGTGGCGGTGGATGGCGCCATGCAGGCCCCATGCGGTCGGATCCGGCGCATCGGGACCGGAGAGCGTCTCGGGATCGTTGGCGTCGACCAGCAACAGGTCACTCGCCTTGATGCGCGAAAAATGCACCTGGTTGGGATTCATGAGGAACTGCGAGCCATCATCATTGACGGCGAGCGAAAAGTGGTTGGACACAGCCTCGTGCATGTTGAGCCTGACCGTCCAGCGGAAGGCGGCGGCGAGATCGACCCGCTCCTCATAGTGGGGAAGGTTGGTGAGCGGCTTCTGCTGCAATTGGGCGACGGTCATTGGCAAAGATCTCCGTGGATGGGGGAGAATGCCCCGCGCCGGCTTTCCACGCAAGCCGGTTCGATTGGGGCAGGAGACATCCGACCTCAGTCGCAGCGCTAGAGGCAAACGCAAGCCATTCCCGTAACCTCCGGATCGGCTTGGTCAAGAAGTTCTGACGGACGGCTCCCAGAATACCAGTGGGGCCGGCTTCGGAACGACTATCCGATGGTGATGCCGAAACATGCGGCGCGACCAGTTGGTCCTTTTCGTGCCAGCGCTGGACCTTCCAGCCGTGTTGTCCTTCCTCCACCCAGCCTTCGTAGTTGAGGATCGCGACCCCTCCAGGACGTCGCGATCGCCGGGGTTGGTGAGCAGTCCCACGACGTGGGCACCGACTGGTATCCCAAGCTCAACTATTGAAACAGCTGCCTTATAGCGGCGTGGCCAAAAGGTCGATCTGAGTGCGGTCGTGCGGATCGTAAACGAACTCGTCGCCGCCAAGCCCGGTGACCCGATATCCGTGCTGGCGCAGGATGGCGAGAGGAAGGTCCGGCTCAATGCCGCGCTGGCGGTAGAAGCGCGGACTCCATTCGAAGAGGACGGCGTCGATGCGCTTTTCTGCGAGCAGGCCTGCGGCGCCGCGCAGCACTTCAGGCTCGAAGCCCTCGACATCTATCTTCAAAAGCGCAACCCGTTCGATGCCGCGCTCACGGGCAAATCCGTCAAGGGTCAGCGTCGCTACCGACAGCGTGTCGGCGGTGGCCGAAGCGCCGATGTCGCCCAAAGAATGATGGGCATGCACATGCTTGAGATGAAAGGTCGCGGAGCCATTGCGGTCCGAGACGGCTGCCGGGACCAGTTCGACATTGGCGATTGAGCGAATCCTGTTGTGTTCGCGGATGACGCTGATGTTGTCCGGTGCCGGCTCGAAGACGAAGACCTGTGCAGCACGGCGAGCGAAGTGGCCGCCGGTGAAGCCATAGAATCCGCCGACATCGAAGACGACACCGGCGTCAATCGGCAGGCTGGAAACGAGATCAAGCCATGGCACCCTGGGCGGCAAACCGTCGAGGTAACGCAGGCTGTGCTTGCTCATCCCGTGAAAGGCCAGAAGGATGTCCTGTTCCTGGTAGTACTGATAGTAACGAATGTGCCGCTTGCGCATGGCGCGCGAGATGATCGGAAAGGCGACGCGGCGCAGCAGCACCCTGTCGATCCATGAAAGTTTGCTGGTCCCGCGTTTCAAGCCGCCCCTCCGCAATGCCAACCCCTCAACCGCCTTGTCAGGCGGCGGCAACATGCTTGCCACCCTAGCCGGGCGCAAGGGCCAAGGCAGATGAATTTTCGGAGCGGCGATCGCCGGAGCGTTGGCCACCTTGCCCGCCGCTGCCCAAACGTGCGACATCGCAGCATCATGCGATTTCGGATCACCATCATCCTGATGCTGGCGCTTGGCGGCCTGACGGCAATCTCGGCCGGGACAATCCTGGTGGTTTCGGCCGCAGCCAGCATCAAGAACACGCTGGAACTGACGAAAAGCCGCACCGAACTGACCATTTCCACGGTCGAACGCGCGGTCTCAGACCATCTCTTGCCCGGTCGCAATCTGGTCGAGGGGATCAGTCAGCGCGTTGCCGACGGATCTCTGGACATCAATGATTCCAGGCGCCTCGAAGACATGCTGGCCGGGTCGCTGGCGCCGGCGCCACAACTGGGCGGCGTCGTCCTGTGGCGCAACGACAATACCGGCGTTTCGGTATACAGGGCCGAGACCGGCGGCATCCGCGTCACCGACAATCCCGAGGCCGACGTTCCGCAGTTCGACGCCTTCATGTCGGGGCTGGCAGAGGCGAAGGAACTGGTCTGGGCAGCACCCTACCATCTCAACAACGAGACCTACATAACCATCGGTTCGCAACTGGTGAGGCAGGAAAGCAGGGTCGGATCAATCGCGACCGGCATCTCGCTGCAGGCGCTGTCGCGTTTCGTCGGCCAGCTGAATGTGAACGGGCTGACGGCCTTCGTGCTTTATGGCGACGACAAGGTTCTGGCGCATCCGGCCATGCTCGACGAGGACCACGAGAAGCTGCTTTCGGTGGACAAGCCGATGCTTTCCGTGAGCGAGATCGGCGACGCGGTACTTGCCGGCTTTGCCCGTGCCGAGCCGGTGAAAATGAGGGGCTGGGACGATCTCGACATCCGCGAATCCGGACAAGGCACGGCCGGCGACCTGATCCTTTCACGGGTCAGCAACGCCTATGGCGCGGTGCCCTGGAGGATCGGGGTGCATGTTCCGGTGGAGGCGGTGAGCGTGCAGATGCGGCGCCTGATCGGGTCGATATCGATCGGCATCGGCATGCTGGTGGTCTCGCTGGCGGCGGCATTGCTGCTGGCGCGCCGCATCGCGCGTCCTATGCGCGCCGTCTCGGCGGCGGCAGGCAAGATCGAGCGGCTCGAACTGGACACGATCGAGCCGCTCAAACCCTCGCGGATCCGCGAGATCGACGAGCAGGCGCAATCCTTCAACCGCATGATACAGGCGTTGCGCTGGTTTCGCGCCTACGTGCCGCACCAACTCGTGAGCCGGGTCATGAGCGCGACCGACGGACCGGTCACGACTGTCCGCGAAGCGGAACTGACCGTCATGTTTGCCGATATCGTCGGGTTCACGCCGATCTCGGAGAGCCTGCCGCCGACCGAGGTCGCGGCCATGCTCAACGACCATTTCGAGATGCTCAACAGTTGCATCGAGGCCGAGAACGGCACGCTCGACAAATATATCGGCGATGCGGTGATGGCCTTCTGGGGGGCGCCGGAGGCGAGCGACGACCACGCCGAACGCGCCTGCCGCACGGCGCTGGCCATGGCGCAGGCGATGGCGGCAAAGCCGCGCAACGCATCGCGGGAGCCGCTGCAGATGAAGATCGCCCTGCATACGGGACCGCTGATCGTTGGCAATATCGGCGGGCGCACGCGCATGAACTACACCGTGATCGGCGATACGGTGAATGTATGCGCACGCATCGAGACGCTGGCGTCGAATTACCTCGGCGACGGACCCGTGACGATTCTGGCGAGTGGCGACGTCGTCAAAGCCGCCGGCAAGGGGTTCCTCTTCGAGCCGCTCGGCGACGTGACGGTCAAGGGCCGCACGCAGGCCGTGGCGATCTGGCGGCTGGTCGGCGAGGCGGGCTGAGCGTCAGGAGCGGTTCAGGCGGCCGAGCGGCTGGCGCGCAGTCCGCCATTGTCGACGATATACTCAATCACCGCGTCGAGCCCCTTGCCGCGCGACAGGTCGGTGAAACCGAAAGGGCGCTTGCCCCGCTGCCTGGCCGCGTCGCTTTCCATGATTTCGAGATTGACGTTCACATAGGGCGCAAGGTCGCTCTTGTTGATGACCAGGAAATCGGAGCGCGTGATGCCCGGCCCGCCCTTGCGCGGGATTTCCTCGCCCTGGCAGACCGAGATGACATAGAGCGTCAGGTCGGCAAGATCGGGCGAGAAGGTGGCGGCCAGATTGTCTCCGCCCGATTCGATGAAGACGATGTCGAGATCGGGGAATTTGCGGTTCATCTCGGCGATGGCCTGAAGATTGATCGAGGCATCCTCGCGGATCGCCGTGTGCGGGCAGCCGCCGGTCTCGACGCCCATGATGCGGTCCTCAGGCAGCGCCTGGAGACGGGCTAGCATGAGTGCATC
>JBBSOT010000193.1:0-9435 GCA_038259455.1 Hyphomicrobiales bacterium
ATCATGCGCCACGACACCGTGATTGCCGGCGAAGATCGCCACCAGTGGACGGTGTATCTGGGGCGGGGCGCGCCCCGACCATCTGGCCAGCCATACCGCAGTGTCTTCCAGGCGGCCAAGCGAGGCTGCCGGCTTGCCGGTTCTGGCGAACAGGTCGGCAACGCGATCTGCGGCCTTCTGGTCTCCGTCCGGCAGATTCTCAAGCAGAGCCCGAAAATCATCGAAGGGAAGTGCGCTCGTCATGTTATTGCTCGTCCTTTGCTGCGCGTGCGACATAGCCCCCACCGTGACCCGATACAATGCCCGGGCTTGCATTGAACGCCTCGTTGTCCCATCTGAATTCTGCTAACAGGCACGCGCATGACGTCGATTGAATCACCCTGCATCCTCGTTTGTTCGATGGATATGAAAACCGGCTACTGCTTCGGTTGCGCGCGCACGCGCGATGAGATTGCCGGGTGGATCGACATGACGCCGCAGACAAGGCGCGCCGTGATGGATGAGCTTCCAGCCCGCCTCGAAACAATCGAGCGACGTCCGCGCCGTGAAACCCGCCGCACCCGCATGGCGCGCGGACGCGACGGCACGGTCTGAACATGGGTCGGATCTTCTGGGTAGCCATAGCCATTCTGGGCGGCGGATTGATCCTGCTGATCATCAATGATTCCAGTGGCCAGGTGCTGGGCATCGACACCGGTCGTTTCGGCAGTCTGGTCTATCTCGGGGGCCTCGGCGCGGTCGTCGCGTCCGGCATCGTTGCCTCCAACCAGCGGTTCGGCGAAACCGCCCGGACACTTGCGATATGGTTGCTGGTGATCCTCGTGCTGATGGCCGGATATCAGTACCGCTACGAATTGCAGGATGTCGCCAACCGGGTCAGCGGCGGCCTGGTGCCAGGCAGCCCCCTTTCCGTTGTCGATGGCCAAGGTCGCAACGTGGTCACATTGCAAAAGCGCCTCGACGGTCATTTCGAAGCGAACTTGTCCGTCGATGGCACGACGATCAACACCATCGTCGATACAGGTGCGACGAGCACGGTGCTGACGGCAACCGATGCCGAACGCGCCGGTTTTGATCTCGCGAAGCTGAACTTCGCCATACCGGTCTCGACCGCCAACGGCACGGCGCGCGCGGCCCGCATCGTCGCGACCACCGCGTCGGTGGGCGGCATCGAGCGGCGCAACCTGGCGGTGCTGGTCGCCGAGCCTGGCCGTCTCGACCAGAGCCTGCTCGGCATGAATTTCATCGGCACGCTTTCTGGCTTCGATGTCCGCGGCGACCGGCTGATGCTGCGCGACTGAGCGGCAGACCGGAGCGCCTCAGATGAGGCTGCCAATGAATCGGGCCGAGACGACGAGGCAAAACACGCCGAAGCCGATCTCGAGATGCCGCTTCGACAGCCAGTGCGCGATCCTCACTCCATAGGGAGCGACGGTCAGCGACATGGGAATGACCAGACCAACGGCTATCCAGTTGATGAAGCCGGTCGAGCCTACTGGAAGACTGGGATCGCCCCACCCGGCCCAGATGTAGCCGATGGTGCCGGGAATCGCGATCAGCACGCCGACGCCGGCGGACGTTGCAACCGCCTGATGCATGGGCCGTCCGTATAGCGACATGAAAGTGTTGTTCATGATGCCGCCGCCAATGCCCATCAGCGTCGAAAAGAACCCCATCAGCACGCCAATCAGCGCGCGCCACGGGTTGCCGGGAATTTCGGAGCCGAGCCGCCAGATGTCGCGGTTGAAGAGCAGCCTCAGCCCGAACATCATGGCGAGAAAGGCAAAGATCACGCGCAGCCCCTGGCTCGAAATCGAGGCCGCCAGCATCGAGGCCAAGACGACGCCTAAAGGCACCGGGATGAGCAATGTCCTGAGCAGTTCGGTATCGACAGCCCCGCGTGCCCGGTGTGCCATGTAGGAGCGGATCGAGGTCGGAACGATGATGCCGAGCGAGGAACCCACGGCAAGATGCATCCGAACGCTCTCGTCAATGCCGAGCAGGCCAAACAGCTGGTAGAATACCGGCACCAGAACTGCGCCGCCGCCAATGCCGAAGATGCCCGCCATCAGCCCCGAGATCGTGCCCGCGGCCACCATCGCCGCTGCGTAGAGGGCGATTTCGTTCCAACCCAGCTCGGCAGGCATCAGGGATTTTCCGGGTTTTGCAGAACGAACAAGCGCCGTTCAGGCGGCAAAGCGAACTGCTTGCGGGTCCACAGCCGAAAAGGCCTGGCGCAGGACATTGGCGTCGGCGCCTGGCCGTGATGCTTCGGTGGACAAGATCTGTCGATAGCGCCGGGCGCCGGGAAGACCGTGAAAAAGCCCGACCATATGGCGGGTCACATGGCCCGGCTTGCCGCCATTCTCGATGTGGCGCTGACAATAGGCGGCCATGGTCTCGATTAACGCGCCTGCGTCTATCTCCTGCGCCGCCTCGCCATGGATCCGCGCATCGACACCGGCAAGAATGCCCGGCGTGTGATAGGCGGCGCGCCCGAGCATGACGCCGTCGACATGGCCAAGATGCGCCAGCGCTTCGTCGAGGCTCACAATGCCGCCATTGATGCCGATGAATTTGTCCGGATACCTTTGCTTCAACCGGTAGACGCGGTCATAGTCGAGAGGCGGAATGTCGCGATTTTCCTTGGGCGACAGCCCCTCCAGCCAGGCTTTGCGGGCATGGACCCAGAGCGCGTCGGCGCCCGCGTCGAACACGCCGGCCGCCAGCGTATCGAGCGCTTCCTCCGGGTCCTGGTCGTCAACGCCGATGCGGCATTTCACGGTGACGGGAATTTTCACCGCTCGCTTCATGGCTGCAATGCCATCGGCGACGAGGTCAGGCGTCTTCATCAGACAGGCGCCGAATGTGCCCGACTGGACCCGGTCGGAGGGACAACCGACATTGAGGTTGATCTCGCTGTAGCCGAACTGCTCGCCGATCCGTGCCGCTTGCGCAAGCTTGGCCGGATCGGAGCCACCGATCTGCAAGGCCAGCGGCTGCTCTTCATCGTCATATCCGAGCAGACGGTGGCGGTCGCCATGGATCACCGCCTCCGCCACCACCATCTCGGTATAGAGCAGCGCACGACGCGTCAGCTGCCGGTGGAAGAAGCGGCAATGCCGGTCGGTCCAGTCCATCATCGGCGCAATGGCGAGCTTCGGCCTGTAACTGGCGGGAGGACTCATTCTTGGAACTCTGGCATCTCTTTGGCTTCGGGCGGAGGCCCCTCATAGGAAATACGCGTCGAAATGTCGATTCCAGCCAGGCTCTACTGTGCCAAGGCAGCATCGACGACCCGAAACTGCACACGGCGCGTCCCGTTCCAGTAATTGCCCGACAGCGTGCCGGCGACATGAATGGTCGAGCCGCGGTTCTTGAACAGAAACTCGCCAAGCGCCGTGTCGACGGCCCTGAATGCCATGGCCTGAATGCGCCCGCCGCTTTCCGAGCGCAGATCGACCCGGATATGATTGACGCCGACAGGCCTTGCATCAGACAGCATATGGCGCGGCAGCACGAATGTCGGCGCCACGTGCCCAGCGCCGAAGGGACCGGCTTTCTCCAGCGTATCGAGCAGAGCGAGCGTTGCCCCTTCGGCAGCCAGGGCGGCGTCGATCTGCAGCGTGGCTTCGTCCTGAAGCCGGAACACATCGGCTGCCGCCCTCTCCTCGAAGAAGGATCGCAAGGCGCCGAGCCTGTCGCGCTCGACCGTAATGCCCGCAGCCATGGCGTGCCCGCCGCCCTTGACGATCAGCCCCCTGTCTGCGGCTTCTCGGACCAGCTTTCCGAGATCGAACCCCGGCACGGATCGACCGGAACCCGTACCGACGCCATTGGCGTTGAAGGCGATTGCGAAAGCCGGGCGGTGCGCGTGATCCTTGAGGCGCGATGCCAGCAGACCGACGATGCCCGGATGCCAGTTGGGGCTCGCCGTCACGACGATTGCCGGACCACCTCCGCCAGCCAGTTCCGCGTCGGCTTCCGCGCGCGCTTCGGCGAGCATGTCCTGCTCCATGGCCTGTCGTTCCTGGTTGAGCCTGTCGAGCGTTTCGGCGATCTTCGTCGCCTCGACCGGATCGTCGGTCGCCAGCAGCCGGCTGCCCAGCGCCGCGTCGCCGATGCGGCCACCCGCATTGATGCGGGGGCCGATCAGGAACGAAAGGTGGAACGTGTTCAGCGGCTCGCCGATGCGCGATACCCGCGCCAGCGCGTTCAGACCGTCGTTCTTCTGCTTTCGTGCTGCCATCAGACCCTTGACGACAAAGGCGCGGTTGACGCCGGTCAACGAAACCACGTCGCACACAGTGCCAAGGGCCACCAGGTCCAGCATGGACAACAGGTCCGGCTGCTCGGCATCGGGGCGCTCGATCCGCAAGACCCTGGCCGTCTGGACGAGGGCAAGAAACACCACGCCGGCCGCGCAAAGATGCCCCTGCCCCGAAAGGTCGTCGTCACGGTTCGGATTGACGATCGCCACAGCCGCAGGCAACGGGCCGCCAACCTGATGATGATCGAGGACGACGACATCGGCACCGGCTTCGCGCGCAGCGTCGATCGACGCTGCACTGTTGGTCCCGCAATCGACCGTCACGATGAGCGTCGCTCCGCGCCCGACCAGTTCGCGCATTGCCTCCGGATTGGGGCCGTAGCCCTCGAATATCCGGTCTGGAATGTATATTTCGGCGTCGACCCCGTAGTGCGCCAGAAACCGCTTGAGCAGCGCCGACGAGGTTGCGCCGTCGACATCGTAATCGCCGAAGATCGCCACCCTCTCGCCGTGCCGGATCGCGTCGGCAATCTGGTCGGCAGCCTTCTCCATGTCGGTCAGGGAGGCAGGGTCGGGCAGCAAGTCCTTGATCGTCGGATCGAGAAAGCTTTCGGTCTCTTCCGCCGTCACGCCACGCCCGGCAAGAACCCGTGCGACGATGTCGGGCACGCCATGGCCTTGTGCGATGGCAAGCGCCAGCATTTCCTGGCGTTCATTCAACCGGTGTGCCCAGCGATGGCCCGTCGCCGAGCGCTTCACACCGAGGAATATCCGCTTCTCGCCTGGCACTGGCTAAGCCGTGTCACTCATCAAGGCAGGATAGTCGGATGGGGAAATATGCCAAGCGCCTAAATCTGCTGCCCGGCGGCGTTCCGCCGATGCCATTCGTCAGCCGCATCGCCCATCGTCTTGGGGTTTCCATCTTTCAGCCAGGCCATGAAGGAGCGGTCGAACTTGAAGGCCTCGCCGCATTCGGCCTTCAGGAAACGCCTGACGTTCTGGGTGTTCCGATAGGTTTTCGTGATCGGCGTCTCGCGCAAAATCGCATCCGAATGCCAATCGAACCCCATCAGCCGGCCCGCTCGATCCGTATCACCTGCGGCTTGTCGGTCAGGTGGCCGTCCTTGGTGATGCCGTCCGTTGCCTTGCGAACAGCCGCCTCCGTCGTCTCGTGGGTGACGAGAATGACGGTCTTTTGAGCCACGGCGTCGGCACCGGCAGAATGCTGGACGATTGATTCCAGCGAAATGTCGCTATCGGCCATGCGCTTGGCGATGGCAGCAAAGACGCCGATCCGGTCATGCACTGTCAGCCGGATGAAATAGCCGCCCGCATGCGTGCGCATGCGTGCCTTCTTATAGGGCTTCAGGTCCTTTGCCGGCCAACCGAAAACCGGACCATGCTGAAATCCCGGCCGGCTCTTGGCAATGTCGGCAATGTCGCCGATCACGGCGGATGCCGTTGCGTTGCCGCCGGCGCCCGGTCCTGAAAGCAGCAGTTCGCCGAGAATGTCGGTCTCGATCGCCACCGCGTTGGTTACGCCATGCACCTGCGCGATGACCGATGCCGTCGGCACCATGGTCGGGTGGACGCGCTGTTCAATGCCGGTTTCGGTGCGCTGAGCCACGCCAAGCAGCTTGATACGATAGCCGAGTTCGCCGGCCGCCTGGATATCGGCCTGCGAAATGTTGGAGATGCCTTCCATGTAGATATCGTCAACGGCGATCTTCGTGCCGAACGCAAGTGCCGTGAGGATCGACAGCTTGTGGGCCGTGTCGTGGCCTTCGATATCGAATGTCGGATCGGCTTCTGCATAGCCCAGCCTCTGCGCGTCCTTGAGGCAGTCTTCGAAGGATATGCCTTCGGCCTCCATGCGCGTCAGTATGTAGTTGGCGGTGCCGTTGAGGATGCCGAAGACACGCGAAACGGTATTGCCGGCCATCGCCTCGCGCATCGTCTTGATGACCGGGATGCCACCGGCCACGGCGGCCTCGTAGTTCAGCAGGACGCCTTTTCTTTCGGCAATCTCGGCAAGCGCCACCCCGTGTCTCGCAAGCAGCGCCTTGTTTGCGGTCACGACATGCCGTCCGGCCTCGAGTGCTGCCTTGACGCTGGCGCGGGGCGCTCCCTCTTCGCCACCGATCAGTTCGACAAACACGTCGATAGTCGCCGACTTTGCAAGCGCCACCGGATCATCGAACCATTCAGCAGAGCTTAGATCGACACCGCGATCGCGCTCGCGGTCGCGCGCCGAAACAGCCGCAACGACAATCTCGCGACCACATTGACGCGTGAGTTCCGCGGCCTTTTCGGCCAGGACCCTGGCCACCGATGCCCCAACTGTGCCGAGGCCGGCCAATCCAATACGCAATGCTTCAGCCATTCGCGGCAATTCCCCTCAATCGATCGTGCAGGACCCTTCCGGCGTCAGGACCGGACGACAAGCGGCACAACATTGTTGGGTTGCTTTATGGACGACGTCAGGAACCGCTTGATGTTGCGCGCCGCCTGCCGGATGCGGTGCTCGTTTTCGACCAGCGCAATGCGCACATGGTCGTCGCCATGTTCGCCAAATCCGATTCCGGGAGCAACCGCCACGTCTGCATGTTCGATCAGCAGTTTGGAGAATTCAAGCGAGCCAAGGTCGCGGAAGGGCTCCGGTATCGGCGCCCACGCAAACATCGAGGCAGCCGGCGCCGGGATCTGCCATCCCGCCCGGCCGAAAGCGTCGACCATCACATCACGGCGCTTGCGATAGATGTCGCGAACCTCGGCGATGTCGGCGCCATCGCCATTCAGGGCTGCCGAAGCGGCCACCTGAATGGGCGTGAATGCGCCATAGTCGAGATAGGACTTCACCCGCGTCAGGGCCGAGATCAGCCTTTCATTGCCGACTGCAAAGCCCATCCGCCAGCCCGGCATCGAGAAGGTCTTCGACATCGAGGTGAACTCCACAGCGATATCGATGGCGCCAGGCACTTGAAGCACCGATGGCGGCGGCGAACCGTCGAAATAGATCTCCGAATAGGCGAGATCCGACAGGAGGATGATGTCGTTTTTCTTCGCGAAGGCCACCACGTCCTTGTAGAAATCGAGCGTTGCGACGTGCGCGGTGGGATTGGACGGATAGTTCAGGATCAACGCCAGCGGCTTGGGGATCGAGTGCTTTACGCCACGCTCCAGCGCCGGAATGAACCCATCGTTCGGCTCAGCCTGCAATGAGCGAATGACACCGCCAGACATGATGAAACCGAACGCATGGATCGGATAAGTCGGGTTCGGACACAAGATCACATCGCCCGGCGCGGTGATCGCCTGCGCCATGTTGGCGAAACCCTCTTTCGAGCCCAGTGTCGCGACGATCTGGGTATCGGGATTGAGTTTAACCCCGAAGCGACGCGCATAATAGGAGGCTTGCGCGCGGCGCAGCCCCGGGATGCCGCGCGAGGAAGAGTAGCGATGGGTCCGCGGGTCGCGAACCACCTCGCAAAGCTTGTCGACGATTGCCTTTGGCGTCGGCAGATCCGGATTGCCCATGCCCAGATCGATGATGTCGGCGCCGCTTGAGCGGGCGCTGGCTTTTAGACGATTTACCTGCTCGAACACGTAGGGCGGCAGACGGCGAACTTTGTGAAATTCTTCCATGACGGATCCAGGCGCTGGGAGGAATGCGGTCGCGGCGCGATATATACCGATTTGCCCCGAGGGTCGAGCGATCAGTTGTCTTCGATGACCTTGAGGGTGTTGTCCTGCTCTGCTCCGATGAGTTCCAGACGCCTGCGGCGTTGTTCGGATGACTCGTAGGCCGCAGTGCCACCCTGGCTGTGCTGCGCGCTGCGCAGGGCTGCAATTTTCCCCGACGTTTCTTCGTCGGTCAATTGCGGCGCGGCACCCTGCCTGGGAATATTGAGGTTGGGGTAAGTCCCGGTATTGGCCGCCCCTTCGCCGAGCGCCATCGGCGCCCCTTCATCGCTGCCTGTCGAGCAGCCGCCCAGGGCGAGCAAGGCCAACAGCGGCAGCGCCGTTCTCAGGCTCCCGGAACGCAACGAAGAATAACTGCCATGTTTATATGTCATCGTTTGATCTGCTCGCCCGGATTAGACCGCATTGGACGTGCCATGATAATATGTCAATACAGGACCCAAGGGAGGACCATACCTCAATATGTCGAAGACAGGCGAGTCGGGCAAGCGTGACAACGATCCGGTATCGGATGTCGACCAGTATATCGTGAAGGATCCCGAACAGTTTGCGCTTAACCTCGCACGGATGATCGAGCAGGCCGGAAAGGCCGCTTCGGCATGGGCGGGTCCGCGCGAGAAAGGCGAGGTGCACGACGCCTCGGCCGAGCCAATGACCGATATCGTCAAGACGTTCTCCAAGGTGACCGAATACTGGCTGTCCGATCCGTCGCGCGCGCTTGAGGCGCAGACGCGCCTGTTTGCCGGCTATCTCGGCGTGTGGGGCAATGCGATCAACCGGGTGAGCGCCGCTGATGGGGCAGCGCCCGCCGCCCCGCAGCAAACGACGGACAAGCGCTTCCAGGACCCGGAATGGGCTCGAAACGCCTTCTTCGACTTCCTGCGGCAGGCCTATCTGGTGACGTCGCGCTGGGCAGGCGACCTGGTCGAACACGCGGAAGGTCTCGATGAACATACGCGCCACAAGGCCAGCTTCTACGTCAAGCAGATCTCCAACGCGATTTCACCGTCGAACTTCATCCTGACCAATCCCGAGCTTTTCCGCGAGACGGTCGCCAGCAACGGAGAAAATCTGGTGCGCGGCATGAAGATGCTGGCCGAAGACATCGCTGCCGGCCACGGTGACCTGAAACTCAGGCAAGCCGATTACTCGCGCTTCGAGATCGGCAAGAACATCGCCGTCAGTCCAGGCAAGGTGGTCGGCCGCAGCGATGTCGCCGAGATCATCCAGTACGACGCCGCGACCGACACGGTGCTCAAGCGCCCCCTGCTGATCTGCCCGCCCTGGATCAACAAGTTCTACATCCTCGACCTCAATCCTGAAAAATCCTTCATCCGCTGGGCCGTCGAGCAGGGCCATACCGTTTTCGTCGTCTCCTGGGTCAACCCGGACAAGCGCCACGGCACGAAGGACTGGGAGGCCTACATCCGGGAGGGGCTGCAATATGGCCTCGACACGATCGA
>JBBSOT010000194.1:0-9424 GCA_038259455.1 Hyphomicrobiales bacterium
ATCCTCAAGCTTGCAGAAGCCGCCGAAAGCTTCGGTAAGGGCAGGCCCATGCCGGCGGACTTCCGGCCCCGCGGGGCTGAGGAGGTGCGCCGGGCCGGTTTTGCCTTCATCCAGATGCGCGAACGCATTGAAAGGCAGATCGATCAGCGTACCGCCATGCTGACCGGTGTCAGCCACGATCTGCGGACCATCTTGACCCGCTTCAGGTTGCAGCTTGCCCTCAGCGGATCGAAGGTCGACACCGAAGCGCTCGACAAGGACATCGACGACATGCAGTCGATGCTGGAAGGCTACCTGGAATTCGCGCGCGGCGAGGCCCAGGAAGATACCGGCAGGTTCGATCTTTCCGCCTATTTCGCCAAGCTGGCCGACGAAGCCGAATTGCGGCAGAAATCCCTGTCGACAAAACTCAGCGGGGACCCAGAAGTTCATGTCCGGCCAAACGCTTTTGAAAGATTGCTGGCCAACGTTATTGGCAATGCGATGCGCTACGCCGGCAAGGTGCGCGTCCACGCCGTGCATGCCCGCGGGGCGTTGACGGTGACCATTGACGATGACGGTCCAGGCATTCCCCCGGAGAGCCGGGAAGACGTATTCAAGCCATTTGTACGACTGGACGAGGCCCGCAATCTCGACACCAGTGGCACCGGTCTCGGACTGTCCATTGCTCGCGATATCGCGCGCAGCCATGGCGGCGATATCGCCCTGGACGAAAGCCCGATGGGCGGCCTTCGCGTCGTGGTCAGGGTACCCGCATAATCTGTGCCGCCAAGCCCGGCCTTCGCTCTCAGCTTTGGATTCATGCGCCTGTCATGAAACGGTGCTGAAAAGCCGGGCATGGATCTGGCTCGAATCAATGCCGTCGAAGATTTGCCCGCAAGCGACCTTGCAGCGAAGGGTTGGAGCGGACCCAGGCACATTCTCATGGTCACAGATGCTTGGCGCCCACAGGTCAATGGCGTCGTCCACACGCTGGAGCGACTGACCGAAAATCTCACGTCCTACGGCGTGGACGTCGAGTTTTTGACGCCCAACCGGTTTCGCACCCTGCCGATGCCGACTTATCCCGACATCCGCCTGGCCCTGACGACGCCCGGCAACGTCAGCCGGCTGATCGAGGCAAGCAGCGCCGAGCATATTCATATCGTTACGGAGGGCCCGCTTGGCTGGATGGCGCGCCGTCACTGCCTGGCCCGCCGCCTGCCCTTCACCACCAGTTACCACACGCGCTTCCCCGAATACGTGACGGCGCGCCTGCCGATACCGGAAGACTGGACCTATCGCTGGCTGCGTTCGTTCCACAATGCGGGCCAGGGCACGATGGTGGCAACGCAATCGCTCGCCGACGACCTCGCCCGGCGCGGTTTCAACAAGCTCCAGCCCTGGACACGCGGTGTGAATATTGAACACTTCCACCCGGACAAGAAGGGCATGCTGGATTTTCCGCGACCGATCTTTCTGTGTGTCGGACGTGTCGCCGTCGAAAAGAACTTGCCAGCCTTTCTCGATCTCGACCTGCCAGGCAGCAAGGTAATCGTTGGCGAAGGTCCGGAACTGGCAAGGCTGAAGACCAGATATCCCGACGCCCACTTCCTTGGCCATCGGCCGAACGACGAACTGGCCGAAATCTACGCATCGTCGGATGTCTTCGTCTTTCCAAGCCGCACCGACACCTTCGGCAATGTCATCGTCGAGGCGCTCGCCAGCGGCACTCCTGTCGCCGGATTTCCCGTCACCGGACCGATCGACATTGTCGGCGACGGGGTCGGCGGCGCGGTCAATGAAGATCTCCGTAGCGCGGCACTCGCAGCACTTGGCATTGACCGCAACGCAGCGCGCGAAGTGGCGCTGCGTTATACGTGGAAGACCTGCACCGAGATGTTTCTGGAGAATGTCCGCAGCGCGAGGCAGGCGGCAGCGTCAGCCGGTTGAGATCCAGAGTCGAAGTCGCGCCTTAGAATAGCTGTCCGCCATCCGGCACAGCCCGCTCTATCGCACCAAGCACGACAGCGCCCTCCGCGTCCGGAAAGCCGAGTGTGAGCACTTCCGACATGAACTTGCCGATCTGACGCGGCGCAAAGTTGACGACAGCGAAAACCTGCCTGCCGACAAGCGTTTCTGGCGAATAATACTTGGTGATCTGCGCCGACGATTTCTTCACGCCGATCGGCGCGCCGAAATCGATCTTCAGCTTGATCGCCGGCTTTCGTGCTTCGGGAAATGGTTCGGCTTCGACAATGGTGCCCGCGCGGATGTCGACCTTGTCGAAATCCGAAAAGCTGATGTCCGGCTTCTTTTCAGCGCCAGCACTCATCGTTCAGGCATTGCCTTGTGTCTCGAACAGGACGCTGGACAGTGCATCGCGCGCGCTGGTTCCCGACCAGACGACAAACTGGAACGACTGGAAATAGCATTCGCACGCTTCAAGTGCGGATGAGAGCAAAACTTCCACCTGCTGGCTGGTTGGCTCGGCGCCGCCCGCGAGAAGCAGCGACTGGCGGAACATGATGGCGCCTTCCTGTTCCCAGAGGTCGAAATGACCGAACAGCATCTGCTCGTTGATCAGCGACAGGAGGCGCATCACCTCGAGCGCCCTGCTCTCGGGCACCTTGATGTCAAAGGCACAGGCTAGATGAAGCGCCTCGAAATCTTCCATCCACGAAAACGAGACGTGATAGTCGGTCCAGTTCCCGGCCACGGAGATTGAAATTTCGTCATCGCCGGCGCGCTCGAACGCCCAGTCATTGGTGTGCGCGACGTGCTCGATGACATCCACCGGGTGGATTTCACGGGCAATGTCGAGTTCTATCAATTCCATGAATGCTTCCTGTCGTTCTGGGAGCGCCGCCGCGCTCCGCGCAAAGGGCACACACGTCGAACAATGGTGTCTCGATCTCAGGCGAGCGCGGCTTCGCATACACTTGCTGAACTGGCCCCGCATGCCCGGCGCTTGATCCGGCTCCGAATCATGCAACAAATTCAGTGTATTGATGAGGAGTCGCGTGAACAGCCCCTTTTTGATCAGCCCACTGGAAAGCGGCTGCCACAAAGATTCACGCATGCTGATAAGCGATTCAGCAAAAAGCCTTTTTCGCGATCGCGTCTTGTGGAAAAGTTTAGTGAATTATTTTTGCGATCGACGCTTGGCCGCCGGTTTTGACGCCGCATCGCCGCTTGCGGGTGCTTCGCCTTCCAGTTTTGCCTCGAGTTGAGCAATCCGCAGCGCAAGCTTCTTGTTCTCAGCGCGCGCTTTCAGCGCCATCTCACGCAGGGCTTCGAACTCGTCGCGCTGCACGACGTCCATCGAATTGAGAACCTTCTCGGCCTGCGCCTTGAAGGCCGTCTCGACTTCCCGCCTGACGCCCTGGGCCGCGCCTGCTGCGTCTGTCATCAGTTTGGCGAACTCGTCAAGTATGCGGTTGGGTCCGGTCGACATGGCAAACCTCCTAACACCTCAAATCGAGGTAATGGCCCAACGAGGCTAATGCAAGGTGGTTGCAGACATCCCGCTCCATCTTGACCCCGCAGGGACCCTGCATCATGGTCCGCGCCGAACGGTTCTGGAGTACCCTTGTGATTGCCCTTCTCGCCTTACCGCTCGCAGCTTTGCCGTTTCCCGACATCGATCCCGTCATCGTGCGAATCGGACCACTGGCTGTTCACTGGTACGGCCTTGCGTATGTCGTCGGGATTCTCTTCGGCTGGTGGTATGCCAAGAAGATCATAGCCAATCCGCGTCTGTGGCCATCCGGCAAGGCGCCAATGCGGCCCGAGGACATCGACGACCTCCTGGTCTGGGCAGCGATCGGAATCGTACTTGGCGGACGGGTCGGATACATCCTGTTTTACGATCTGGCCCGCTATCTCGCCAACCCGCTGGACATTCTGGCCGTATGGCAGGGCGGCATGTCCTTTCACGGCGGTTTCGCCGGCACGACGATTGCAATGATCTTCTTTGCACGGTCGCGCCGCATCCCTGTCTGGAGCTTGTTCGACGTCATCGCCGCCGGCGTTCCGGTGGCGCTTGGACTCGTGCGGCTCACCAACTTCATCAACGCAGAATTGTGGGGCCGACCGACCGATGTCGCCTGGGCGTTCGTGTTTCCGAATGCCGGACCCTTCGCACGTCATCCCAGCCAACTCTACGAAGCGGCGCTTGAGGGGCTTGTCCTTTTTCTTGTACTGCGCCTCCTCACCCATGTTTTCCTCAAGCTCAAGCAGCCGGGATTCATCGCGGGCGCCTTTGTCACCGGATACGGGCTGTCACGCATTTTCGTCGAATTTTTCCGGGAGCCTGACCCGCAGCTTGGCTATCTTGCAGGCGGTTGGCTTACCATGGGCATGGTCCTGTCCACACCGATGGTTCTTGCCGGCTTGTGGGCAATCTGGCGTGCGCGGCGGGCCAACATACCGGCGACATGAACCGCCTGGCACAGCGCATCGTCAGGCTGATCGAGGCCACCGGGCCGCTCTCGATTGCAGACTACATGGAACTCTGCCTGCTGGACCCGCAAGACGGCTACTATACGACACGCGATCCGTTGGGCGCCAAAGGTGACTTCGTGACCGCGCCGGAGGTCAGCCAGATGTTCGGCGAACTGGTCGGTGCATGGCTGGTCATGCAATGGCAGGCGATCGGTCGCCCGGCGCCCGTTACGATCGCCGAGATCGGCCCGGGTCGGGGCACGATGATGAAGGACATGATCCGCACCGTCGGCAGGCTGGAGCCCGAGCTGAAGGCCCTCGCCAGCTTCGCTCTGGTCGAGGCAAGTCCGCGGCTGGCGGATGTGCAGCGGGCCACGCTGGGGAACGCTGGCGTTTCTGTCGGTTGGTACGGTTCCGTCGATGAACTGCCGGCCAAACCGCTGCTGGTCGCCGGCAACGAGATCTTCGACGCCCTGCCCTTCCAGCAATTCGTCCTTGCCGACGGGCGATGGCAGGAACGCTCTGTGGGCCTCGACGAACAAGGCAGTTTCCGGTTTGTGCTCGGCCTCGCCTCGCTGCCACCCGACGTGCTTCCACCCAATCTGCGAAACGTCGATGAAGGCAGCATTTTAGAGATCGCGCCGGCCAGGGCCAGGCTGATGGCAACGCTGGCACGGCATGTCGCCGCCCACAGCGGGGCTGCGATATTCTTCGACTACGGCCACCTTCTGCCGGGCTTGGGCGACACGTTTCAGGCAGTCCGCAGGCACCGATTCGAGACAGTTTTCGACAATCCCGGAGAGGCCGACCTGACCTCTCACGTCGATTTTTCGGCACTGGCAGCGATTGCCCGCACCGCCGGACTCGACGTCCAACTCTCGACACAGGCCGAGTTTCTCCTGTCAGCCGGCCTTCTGGAACGCGCCGGTCAGCTCGGCGCTTCGGCAAGCGATCCCGTTCGCGAAAGGATTTCCGGCGAAGTCGAACGGCTGGCCGGACCGGATGGCATGGGCGACCTTTTCAAGGTGCTCTCGATGCGTTCGCAGGTCTCGACAGGATAGCCGTGGCGGCCGACGCTTGTTTGGAGCATTCCAAGGCGGCTGAAATGCCGGCTGCGATTTGCTGATGCTGAAATTCGCGAGCCGGCGCCATTCTGGGCTGTACCGGTTTCGCCTTGACGAAATTCGTTCTGGAGACAACAACGCGGTAATGCTGACCGAAACATCACCCTCCCCGCTGTGCTCTCCGCTTCTCGACCGGGCCGGTGCTGCAGGAATCCGGCATGGCTATTTCACCCGGGCCGGAGGCGTTTCAGGCGGCATCTATCGCGGTCTCAACACCGGCGTCGGTTCAGCCGACGATCAGTCGCATGTTGCCGAAAACCGCCGCCGGGTCGCAGCCTGGATGGGTGTGGAGCCAGACCGGCTGCTGACGGCATACCAGATCCATTCACCGGACGTTCTGACGGTTCGCGAACCGTTCTCAGGCGACAGGCCCAGGGCCGATGCGCTCGTCACCGACCGCCCGGGCATCGCTATTGGCGCCTCGTCTGCCGATTGCGGTCCGGTGCTCTTCGCCGACGCCGAAGCGCACGTCATCGGCGCGGCGCATGCCGGCTGGAAGGGCGCCTTCAGCGGCGTTTTGGAGAATACGATTGCGGCAATGGAGCAGCTCGGCGCACGCCGCGACCGGATCGTCGCCGTGCTCGGGCCGTCGATCAGCGCCGCCAACTATGAGGTCGGCCCTGAATTTGTCGAACGCTTCGTCACAGCGCATGCAACCAACGCCGCCTACTTCGATCCTTCCGGAAAACCGGGTCATTCAATGTTCGATCTCTGCCGCTATACGATCGACCGCCTGTCGGCGGCCGGCGTCACTGCCGCTTCGCTCGATCGCTGCACTTATGCCGAGGACGACCTGTTCTATTCATACCGGCGGTCGACGCATCGCGCAGAGCCGGATTATGGCCGGCACATATCCGCAATTGTTCTGGAGAAGTCTTGATGGCGCTGCACTTTGAACGATCCGAATTCGACGCGCGTCGCGACCGGTTGATGATCGAAATGGCCGAAAAGAAGCTCGATGCGATCCTGCTGTTCGCACAGGAAAGCATGTATTGGCTGACCGGCTACGACACGTTCGGCTTCTGCTTCTTCCAGTCGCTGGTCGTCAAGGCGGATGGATCGATGGTGCTGCTCACCCGCTCGGCCGACCTGCGTCAGGCGCGCCACACGTCGATCATCGAAAATATCGTGCTGTGGACCGACCGGGACGGCGCCAATCCCGCCGTCGATCTGCGCAACCTGCTCAATGATATGGACCTGCTCGGCGCCCGCATCGGTGTCGAGTACGACACCCATGGCCTGACCGCCTTCAATGGCCGCCGTCTTGACGATCAACTTCAGACATTCGGACAGATTTCCGATGCCTCGGGCATCGTCAACCGGCTGCGCCTGTTCAAGAGCCCGGCCGAGATCAAGAAAGTCGAAAAGGCGGCGAACCTTGCCGACGACGCGCTCGATGCCGCACTTCCTCTGATCAAACAGGGCGGCGACGAAGCCGCCATTCTTGCCGCCATGCAAGGGGCAATATTCGCCGGCGGCGGCGACTATCCGGCCAATGAGTTTATCGTTGGCTCCGGGCAGGATGCCTTGCTTTGCCGCTACAAGGCCGGTAGACGCAAGCTCACCAAGAATGACCAGCTGACGCTCGAATGGGCCGGCGTCTTCCACCATTACCATGCCGCGATGATGCGAACGGTGCTTACCGGCAAGGTATCGAAGCGGCACCAGGAACTGTTCGATGCCGCGCTGGCCGCCATGATCGCGGTCGAGAAGGCGATGGTGCCCGGCAACAGCTTCGGCGACGTGTTTGATGCGCATGCGCGCTCGATGGAGGCTCATGGCCTGACCAAGCACCGGCTGAATGCCTGCGGCTACTCGCTCGGTGCCCGCTTCACGCCGTCATGGATGGACATGCCGATGTTCTATCAGGGCAACCCGGAGCCGATCGCCCCCAACATGACACTGTTCGCACACATGATCATCATGGACTCCGAAACCGAGACCGCGATGACGCTGGGGCGCACCTATCTGACGACCGATTCGCAACCCAGGCCGCTGTCTCGCCATGATCTCGACTTGATCGTGCAGTGATACAGAGAGGCGGGGCGCGACGAGACCGGTTGTTTGGAGTACTCGACAGTGAGCCGACTGGCATTATGGGCCGGATTATTGCTCTTTGCGACTGCCTTGTCGTCATGCAGCAGCAGCCAGGACGTCCTTGATTCTTCGGCAATAGTGCCGCTCAGTAGCGAAACGCAGGGTTCCGATAATGTGGGAACAATGCCTGCGCCACGCGCGTCCGCCTCTCTCAATCCAGCAGTGGCTTCACGCACGCGCTTGCATTTCGACCCGATCGTTGGCGCAACAGTCGCTGTCGCCACTCCTTTGACCGAAAGGCTGGCCGCGCTGGCCAGATCCCGCGGCATCAGGCTCACCGGCAGTTCCGACACCTCTACGACCCACGTTATCAAGGGCTATTTTTCGACCATTTCCGAGGGCCAGGAGACAAATGTTCTCTACGTCTGGGATATTTATGACCCGGATGGAAACCGCCTGCACCGGATTGACGGTCGGCAAAAGGCCGGCGGTACCGGCGAAGGATGGGACGCCGTCTCCGCCCCGACAATGCAGGCCATAGCCGACGATACGATTGACCAGCTGATGGCCTGGCTTGGCAAAGCGTCCGGGTGACCCCGCCTGCGGCTGCACGTTGGTCATGCTTTCTTTGGATTAATTCGTGCTGCCGCTTGCAATAGCGGCTCATGCCGCTAAAAGCCCCGACAGAGCCAAGTGGCCTATCGCCAGGGACGCTGCATGAAACTTTTCGCAGGCAATTCGAACCGGGTGCTGGCCGAAGGCGTTGCCCGATATCTCAATGTGCCGATCGGAAAAGCCAGCGTCCGGCGCTTTGCCGATCAGGAAATCTTTGTCGAGATCCAGGAGAACGTGCGCGGCGAGGACGTTTTCGTCCTGCAGTCGACGTCATTCCCCACCAACGACAATCTGATGGAACTGCTGATCATGATCGATGCGTTCATGCGCTCTTCGGCGCGTCGCATCACGGCCGTGATCCCTTATTTCGGCTATGCCAGGCAGGATCGCCGCGCCTCGGGCCGCACGCCGATCTCTGCAAAGCTGGTCGCCAACATGATCACCAGGGCTGGCGTCAACCGCGTCCTGACACTCGACCTTCATGCCGGACAGATCCAGGGGTTCTTCGATATCCCGACTGACAATCTGTTCGCCGTGCCTGTCATGGCGCGCGACGTGAAGGCCAAATACAAGCAATTGAACAACGTCATGGTCGTATCGCCGGACGTTGGCGGCGTTGTCCGCGCCCGCGCGCTGGCCAAACGCCTCGACGCCCAGCTCGCGATCGTCGACAAGCGTCGCGATCGACCGGGCGATTCGGAAGTCATGAACATCATCGGTGAGGTGCGGGGCAAGGATTGCCTGCTGATCGACGACATCGTCGATTCCGGTGGCACCCTGTGCAACGCGGCAGAGGCATTGCTCGAAGGCGGCGCCACAAGCGTCACGGCCTATATCACGCACGGCGTCCTGTCAGGCGGCGCCGTTGCGCGCATTGCAGCCTCGAAGCTGCAGGAACTGGTCATCACCGACTCTATCCAGCCGACATCAAGCGTCGATTCCGCGCACAACATTCGCGTTGTCTCGATCGCCGACCTGATTGGCGAGGCCATCTCGCGCACCGCGACCGAGGAATCGGTTTCAAGCCTGTTCGACTGAGCATCGCTCCAATGCCGACAGCGCTGGAAGGCACGGTACAGCTGCCTTGCGCCAGCAGGAACCTTCCGCTATAGCACCGCCACCCGCGTAGACACCCTTGGAGGCAACGCGGCGGAAGGCCGCCTATACGGCGGCTTTCGACTTTTGCGCCAAGTTAAGGCTTTCCGCGAGCGGCTCCAGTTTGA
>JBBSOT010000195.1:0-9367 GCA_038259455.1 Hyphomicrobiales bacterium
CGTTTGCCGAAGCGGTTCTTGAATGGGCCCAATTGCCTGTCGTCATATCTGGCGGAATAACGACGGGACGTGGATTGGCGGCGGCACTTGCCATGGGAGCTTCAGGCGTTCAGTGCGGAACGGCTTTCCTTGCAACTACCGAGTCCTTTGCCCACGACTATCACAAGCGCCGGATCGTCGACGCTGCACATGACAATACGGTCATGACCGACGGCTTCGTACTCAACTGGCCGATGGGATCGGCAGTGCGTGTCCTGCGGAACAGCGTTACGGACGATTTCGGCACGCGCCTTTTTGGCCACGACCCCTCTTGCATTCCACGTGACATAATCGGCCATAACGGCACCACGCCGCTCTTTCGGCAAAGCACCGACCCCCCGCTGCGCACTACCAAGGGCGACCTTGAAGCTATGCCGCTCTATGCCGGTCAGGGCGTCGGCGCGATCAACGATATCGCGGACGCTGGGGATCGTCTAAGACAGATTTCCGCGGACGCTCTTCAGTTCATTGGAATTCTGCACAAACAACATCTTCCAGAACACAGGTCTTTCTCCAAGATGAGCAGAGGATGCCGCCCCTCCGCGCCCGACATGGAACCGACGGTTTGAAAAATTTCAAAAACAATATTATAAGTTGTGAACGCAAGCCTTCGCCTCATCCTTCTGAAAGGTACGATGCAGTGCCCAGCTTGACCCCCGAGACACCGCAATTGATCGCGTTGTCGGCACCCTCTATAAGATGTGGCAGCTGTGTAGCCATGATCGAAAAGACACTCCGCGAACTGCCTCAGATCGATGCTGTCCGGGTGAACCTGACAAACCGTCGGATCGAAATTCGTACCTTGAGACAGGATTCTGATCTGGATGGCATTCTTTCCGTTCTCGCGCGGATCGGACACCCTGCGACCCTGATCGATGCAGCCGATCAGCAAGATACGGGAAAGGATGCCATCGGCAGTGCAATGTTGCGCGCGATAGCCGTTGCCGGTTTCGGTGCGATGAACGTCATGCTGCTTTCCGTTTCCGTCTGGTCGGGTGCAGACGGCGCAATGCGGGGTCTCTTTCACGTGCTGTCGGCAATGATCGCAGTTCCCATTGTCGCTTATTCCGGTCGTTTCTTCCTGATATCCGCGTGGACTGCGCTGCGTAGTGGCCGCATGAACATGGACGTACCGATCGCTCTGGCTCTTGTAATGGCGCTGGGTCTCAGCCTGTTCGAAACGCTGCGCAACGGCGAGGATGTGTTCTTTGATGCAGCGCTTACCCTCACATTCTTTCTTCTGATTGGGCGCTATCTGGATCACAGGATGCGGTGCCGGGCGCGCAACGCGATGGCTGGTCTGTCCAAGCTGTCGGTAAAAACCGCATTGGAGGTACGTACCGGCGGTCAAGTTCATCCCGTTGCCGCTGCCGACATCCTTCCAGACATGGTTCTACGCATCCCGGCGGGTGAACGGATGCCGGTCGATGTCCGCGTTCTCCGGGGTTCTACCGATCTTGATCGCGCTCTTGTCACCGGAGAATCCCTCCCCATCAGCGCTGCCCCCGGTGACGAGATCGAAGCGGGGGCGATGAATCTCACCGGGCCCATCGACGTCCTCGCGCTCCGCCATGTGAGTGACTCGTTTGTTGCAGACATGACGCGGATGCTTGCCACCGCAGAAGAGGGGCGCGGAAGATACGTCCGCATCGCGGACCGGGTCTCGCGCATCTATGCACCCCTGATCCACATTCTTGCTGCATCCACTTTTCTGGGGTGGGTACTCGCGACGGGCGATTGGCAGCGCTCTGCCTTCATTGCAATCAGCGTTCTGATCATCACCTGCCCCTGTGCGCTGGCGCTTGCCGTGCCGGTAGCGCATGTAGTGGCGGCCGGCAGGTTAATGCGCGATGGGATCCTGATGAAGGACGGATCGGCCCTCGAAAGGCTGGCACAGATCGATCAAGTGACCTTTGACAAGACCGGAACCCTGACGCAAGGCATGTCTATGCCTCGCACCAACCTGAAGATGGAAACGCAAACCGTCGCGGCACTTGCCGAACTTGCAGGCAGTTCCACGCACCCGGCCGCTCGAGCGATTGCAGAGTCCTTGCCACCCCCGCCGGAAAATCTGGGGAACATCACCGAAACGCCCGGGTTCGGGGTTGAGGGGCTGTTGCCGGACGGACGACGTGCTCGGCTTGGCCGCGCCTCTTGGGTAAGAGAGATCGCCTCGGAAGATTGCAGCGGCGAGGGTCCCGCCTTTTGCCTCGAAGCTGCGCCAATGATGCGAGTGCCACTGAGAGAGACCTTGCGAGCGGACGCCGAAATCGCCGTCGCAGCCCTGATGGAGGCCGGAATCCCCTGCGAGATCCTGTCTGGCGATGGGGATGGCCCGGTCACGAGGATTGCCACGCGCCTCGGCGGATTGAACTGCCTCTACGAGCTTGACCCTGCCGGAAAGGTCGGGCGTCTGCAGGCGCTCGCAAAGGCCGGGCACCGGGTTCTGATGGTAGGTGACGGGCTTAACGACACTCCGGCATTGGCCGCGGCACATGTCTCGATGTCGCCCGCCAGCGCAACCGACGCAGGGCGCGCCGCCGCAGACTTCGTTTTCCTCCGACCCAGCCTTCAGGCCGTGCCGGTGGCCCTGCGGCTCGCGCGACGCACGGCGCGAGTCGTGCGCCAGAACTTTGGTCTGGCCGTACTCTACAATTGCGTGGCGATTCCTCTCGCAATTGCGGGATATGTGACGCCGCTGGTCGCGGCAATTGCCATGTCATCAAGCTCGATCCTGGTGGTTGCCAATTCCCTGAGATTGAACAGCATCGCAAAATCGCGGGATCGCAGCCGCAATTGGCGCCCGCAAAATGAGATTCCGGCATGAATAGCCTCATCTTACTCATACCGATCTCGCTGGCGATGGGCGCAATTGGAGTCGTCGTCTTTCTCTGGACCCTTCGCAGTGATCAGTACGAAGACCTGTCCGGCGATGCCGAACGCATCCTCTATGCAGAAGATCGCCCCATCGTGCCCAAGGATCAGAATACCGCCCGAAAACATAAGGAGACGGCCCGTTGATGACGCAACTGAAAATCGCGGAACGCCAGATTGCAATGATCCTGTCGGGACTGATCGTCCTGGTGGGACTGGTCATGGCGGCAGCAGGCCATGGCGATCCGATGGGGGCGCACGGATGGATCGTGATGCTTTTTGCCGGCGTCGTTTTCTGCATCGTCATGAACGTCCTTGAAGATCCCGAACCGAGCGAAGACCGGCGCACTTCCTATTATGACGATCCTACCAAGGTCGGGATCGTCATCGCGCTTTTTTGGGCGGTCGTCGGCATGGGGATGGGCGTTTGGGTGGCCTCCCAGCTTGCCTGGCCCGACCTGCGGTTCGATGCGGCCTGGTCCAGTTTCGGACGTATCCGTCCGGTGCACACCTCGGGCGTGATCTTCGGTTTTGGCGGCAATGCATTGATCGCCACGTCCTTTCACGTCATGCAGCGCACCAGTCGCGCGCGGCTGGCCGGGCAGGTATCGCCCTGGTTTGTATTGCTGGGGTTCAATCTGTTCTGCATCGTTGCGGCCAGCGGCTATCTGATGGGCGTCACGCAATCCAAAGAATATGCAGAGCCCGAGTGGTATGCCGACATCTGGCTGGTGATCGTCTGGATCGTCTACTTCGTGCTTTACATCCGTACTCTCGCCCGTCGGAATGAACCTCATATCTACGTCGCCAACTGGTATTACCTGGCCTTCATTCTTGTGATGGCGATCCTGCACATCGTCAACAATCTTGCGATCCCAGCTTCTTTAACTGGCGCCAAGAGCTATTCGGCCTTTTCCGGCGTTCAGGATGCGATGATCCAGTGGTGGTATGGCCATAACGCCGTAGCATTTTTTCTGACGGCCGGCTTTCTGGGGATGCTTTATTACTTCCTGCCAAAACGGGCCGAGCGGCCGATTTATTCCTACCGACTGTCGATTCTGTCATTCTGGGGGATCGTGTTCTTCTATATCTGGGTGGGCTCACACCACCTGCACTACACCGCACTGCCGCAATGGGTGCAGACTCTGGGCATGACGTTTTCCGTCATGCTGCTGATACCCAGCTGGGCCAGCGCGGGCAACGCGCTGATGACGCTGAACGGCGCTTGGCACAAGGTACGCGACGACGCCACTCTGCGCTTCATGATGGTCGCGGCAGTGTTTTACGGGCTGTCCACCTTCGAGGGGTCGTTCATGGCCGTGAGGGCAGTGAATTCACTCTCGCATTACACCGACTGGACTGTCGGGCATGTTCACTCGGGAGCGATGGGTTGGGTGGCGATGATCACTTTTGGGTCGATTTATGCACTTGTGCCGGTGCTATGGCGTAAGAAGACGATGTATTCTTGGAAGCTGGTCGAATGGCACTTCTGGCTCGCGCTCTCGGGCACCGTTATTTACGTCTTTGCCATGTGGAACAGCGGTATTACCCAAGGCTTGATGTGGCGAACCTATACCGAAAGCGGCACGCTCGCCTATTCCTTCACTGACACTCTTGTGGCGATGCACCCTTACTACATCGCCCGGGCATTCGGTGGAGCATTGTTCCTTGCTGGCGCAGTTCTTGCAGCGTTCAACGTCATCATGACCATCCGCAAAGTGCCGGACCAGGCGTCGCAACGCGACTATCCGACAAACTCCGAGGCGGCAGAACCCGCCGTCCCGGCAGGAGAGTGAACTCATGTTGCGCAAACTTCTTTCCCCTTTCGCCCGCCTGTTCGAATTTCAGGCAAGAACCCACTACCGGGCCGAGCGCCATTCCATGGCGCTGACCTTCGGGATCATCCTGGCGGCCGGCATCGGCGGTTTCGTCGAGATCGCGCCTTTGTTCACCATAGACGACACGGTCGAAGCCGCCCCCGACATGCGGGTTTACACGCCTCTGGAACAGGCAGGACGCGATATCTACATCCGCGAAGGTTGCTATGCCTGCCACAGCCAGATGATCCGTACGCTGCAGGACGAGGTCGACCGCTACGGCCCCTATTCGCTGGCGGTGGAATCGCAATACGACCACCCGATGCTCTGGGGGTCAAAACGAACCGGACCGGATCTGGCCCGCGTTGGCGAGAAATATTCCGATGACTGGCAAGTGCGCCACCTGATTAATCCGCGCGCGCTGGTGCCGGAATCGGTGATGCCTCAATATGCCTTCCTGCTTGAGGCGCCCCTCGATACTGCGAGCCTTACCGACAGGCTCGCCGCGCTTCGCGCTGTTGGAGTACCCTATTCCGACGACCAAATCCTGAATGCTGCCCGCGACGCAGGCGGCCAGGCCCATCCAGATACAGATCGCGCCGATGGCGTCATCGAACGGTATGGCGACGCAACTAACATCCGCGTTTTCGACGGACGCAGTGAACGCCTCACCGAAATGGATGCGCTGGTGGCCTATCTTCAAATCCTTGGCGGTCTGACCGATCTGGCTGCCGAGACGCAACCGCAGAGAGGAGAGTGAAACGATGGAACTCAGCCACGAGCTCACGTCGAGCATCGCAAAATCCTTCGGCCTCTTCTACCTGATCGCCCTGTCGATCGGGATCACTGTCTATGCCTTCTGGCCGTCGCTGGGCAAACGCTTCGACAAGGCGGCTAACAGCATTCTCGACGATGAGGACGGGCCATGTCAGTAAAAGATCGCGACCCTCTAACCGGCCACCAAACGACCGGACACGAATGGAATGGTATCACCGAGTTGAACACGCGCGTTCCGCGTGCGGTCTGGTTCTTCATCATCGTGACCCATGTCTGGGCGCTGATTTACTGGGTGCTGATGCCGGCCTGGCCGCTGCTGAATACCTACACCAAAGGTCTGCTTGGCGCCGATCAACAGGACCGCGTCGAACAGCAGGTCAGCGCGGCGAATGCGGATCGCGCGGACTGGACGAGCCAGCTTGCCACACTTCCAGCCGAAGAAATCCGCGCCAATCCCGTGCTCATGGCGCATGTCGCGCGCACTGCGCCGGCGCTTTTCGGTGATAACTGCGCCGCCTGTCATGGCGCAAAGGCCAATGGCGGACCAGGCTTTCCTAGCCTTGTGGACGAGGCATGGCTCTGGGGGGGAGATGCCGAAACCATAATGGAAACCCTTCGCGTGGGAATCAATGCGCCCCACCCCGAGACGCGCTATGCACAGATGCTGGCTTTCGGAGAGAACGGCATTCTTGATCGGAACCAGATCCGGACCGTTATCGACTATGTTCAGTCCCTGTCAGGGCTTGAGACTAAGGCCGGAGAGGACCGACTTGCCGAGGGGGCCACACTTTTCGCGGAGAATTGCGCAAGCTGCCATGGTGAAAATGCCCAAGGCATGCAGGATATTGGCGCACCGAACCTGACCGACCTCGGTTGGATCTACGGCGGCGACGACCAGACTATGTTCGAAACGATCTACGCCGGACGACAGGGCTGGATGCCGGCCTGGGAAGATCGCCTGACCGTTCCTGACAGGATGATGTTGACGCTCTACATCCAAGAACTCGCACAGGAGGTGAATAATGCCAATTGATCACCAGAGATTACTCGTGCTCGGTGCAGCGTTTCTGGTGCTGGGGCTTTTCGTGGCCGCAAACGCGCACCTCGTCACCGTGTCCATCTCCTCTCAACCCGACTGTGTGCAGTCAACCAAGGAAGGCGTCGCGTCCTACCGCGCGGCGAAACCCTCATGCTGAGCGATCACACAAATCCCCCGCCGCCCGACAATCCCCATGAAGATGGAATGATCCCCAAGGTCGTTCCCCCCTTGGCACGCCCCAGACCATATACACGCAACCTGCCTTGGCGCACGGCCTTGTCCTGGCTGCGTGCGGGATGGTCCGACCTTTGGACCAATCCACTGCCCAGTCTTCTTTATGGTCTTATGGTATTTGTGGTGTCGGCGATCGTGGTCTGGTTTTTGTTCCGGTTGGAATACGACTATGCGCTGTTTCCCGCGCTGGCCGGCTTCATGGTTGTCGGCCCGCTCATTGCCAACGGGCTTTATGAAAAAAGCCGCCGACTGGAAGAGAACGAGCACACTGGGTTCGGCCAGATGATCTTTGTTGCACCGCGGTCAGGCAAAGCAGGCCTTTTCATGGGGGTCATGCTGCTGGGTCTGTTCCTGCTCTGGATGCGCGCGGCCGTACTGATCTACGCCCTGTTCTTCGGAATGGTTACCTTTCCTGGTACCTCGGAGATCGTACCGATGCTGTTTTTGACCCCCACCGGATGGGCGCTGTTGGTTGCAGGCGGCACGGTAGGTGCACTTTTCGCCGCTTTCGCCTTCGCCATCAGTGTATTCGCAGTGCCGATGCTGCTGACTGAACGCACCGACGCCCTGTCTGCACTTGGGATCAGCATGGCCATGGTTTGGAGCAACCGTCCCGTTATGTTGGCTTGGGGAGCCATTGTGCTGGTTCTGTTCGCAGCCTCTATCCTGACCGCAGGGCTTGGGCTGGTCCTCGCTTTTCCAGCACTTGGGCATGCCACTTGGCATGCCTACCGTGCGATCCGCATTGAAGGGCATGAAAGCAGCCAATCCGAGCGGATGTTCATAAGGCCAGCATAAAAGCCGCGGTGAAGAACGCACCCAAGATTTCCTTGCGACTTTGGCCGATAAGTTGACATTGACGTTTCAATTCCTCTCCAAAAGTGACCAGAATTCGGTCACCGGAGCACTTAAACGATCTTTGTTCTGTTTGATTTTCCGCAATTCACGGCGCGTCAGCGGATCGGATGGGACAAAGAACTCCACGCCATCCGGTTGATCCCTGACTGCGTCGAACGGCAAAATACTCGCCCCCAGATTTCGCCTGACAAATGAAAGAATCGCCGTCGTGTTGCGGGCTTCAAGCGTGCTCGACGCCAACAATTCCTGAACCAACGGGTCGTTCACCAATCGACATAGTGGATTTGCGACCAACGGTTCGTGTCAGAGCAGGCTCCAGTCCGATCGCCCTTCGTTCGCGAGGTGAGCTATGTGAACCGGCCCACCTTCCGAACAAACGATACCCAAATCGTCACAGAGAATTTGTTCGCCTTCCGAAAGGTCCCCCGGCTGAGCAGACAAGATACCGATGTCGGCTTCATCCCGCTGAATACGGCGGCGAACTGCGGCACTGTCTGCATCGCTTATTTCAATGCGCACACTGGGATGGGTAGACCGAAACACCTTGATGACCTCGGGTAAAAGCGCGATCGTTGCGGAGGGAACTGCAGCGATGCGCACGATGCCAACCGACGAGATCGCGTGGCGGCGGATCGCCTCCGCACTCTTTTCGAAAACATCCGTTGCACGCTGGCTTTCGTCGAGCACCAGTTGTCCCAAGGGGGTTAGTCGGCTTTTTCGGTCGGTTTCGAACAACGGCGCGCCGACGTGCTCTTCGAATTGCGCCAGAATCATCGAGATGGCGGAGGGCGTGCGTCCCAACACCTTGGCGGCCCCTGAAAGGGTGCCTCTTTCAGCGACAACACAAAAGGTGCGAAGCATCTCGAGCTTTATCGTCATTCAGTTTTCCTGAAGAAAGCTTCGCTTAATTCAGTCTATCTGAACTTCATTGCCTGGCATAGGCCTCCTGCAAGCAAACAGGAGAGACCCATGACCGATCGCACGCAACTGTACATCGATGGAACCTGGAGCGACGGCGCTTCGCAAATCGAAAACTGCAACCCGTCGGACGGTGTTGTCACGTTAACCGGCCTGAGGTTGCTGAATTATTGATCTGGCGGTAGGCGGTGTCGATGCAGTCACAGAAGATCAGCTACAAACGCCACCGGTTTCCGCCCCAGATCATCACTCATGTTGTCTGGCTCTACGCCCGGTTCAACTTAAGCCTGCGCGAGGTCGAGGAGCTGATGCTGGAACGTGGGGTGGACGTTTCGTACGAAACCATCCGGCGCTGGATCGTGAAGTTCGGCCCCTTTATCGCCCACGTTCTACGGCGACGTCAGCCGCGCCCCGGCGATGTCTGGCATCTGGACGAAGTCGTCGTGAAGATCGCGGGCCGGTCATACTGGCTCTGGCGCGCAGTCGACCAAAACGGCGTTGTTCTGGAAGAAATACTTCGATCGAGGCGAGACAAGCGCGCCGCAAAGCGGCTTTTGGTTAAGCTGATGAAGCGCTGGGGCTTCGTACCCAAAAGGATCATTACGGACAAACTGCGCTCATATGGGGCCGCCAAGCGCGAGGTCGCGCCTGGCCTTGATCATTGGTCCCACAAAGGGCTCAATAATCGCGCCGAGAACAGCCACTCACCCTTCCGAAAACGAGAGCGGACGATGCAATGTCCAGCGACACCGCTCATGAAAGCGCGCGACATCGAAGGTGGTGATTTTGGGGGAAGCGGAGGCCGGGCGTA
>JBBSOT010000196.1:0-9346 GCA_038259455.1 Hyphomicrobiales bacterium
CGATGCGGAACCTGCACCAGCCGAAATGGCACCAGCACCAGCGGAGGCGGCGCCTGCGGAGGTGGAGCCAGCAGCTCCTGCCGAAACAGCCCCGCCGGAAACGGCTCCCGTAGAAACAGCCCCGGCGGAATCCGAACCTGCCGAGACGGCCCCTGCTCAATGACAAAATTGTAACTGTAAAAATCACGAAAAAGCCGGGTTCTGCCCGGCTTTTTTGCTATTAGGGATCTAGAGCCGGTGATTTCGGCCTCGAAAGCGAAGCGGTCTCCGGCCCGTGCCGGCGTCCCGATGATTTTGAAAGGTCTATCGTGATTGCAAAAAACTTGATGCTCGCCGGATGGATGATTTTTTCCCTTTTCGCTGCCAGTCTACCAGCACAATCGGACGAATGGCTGACCACATCGTCTCTGATGGAAAAATCCAAATACGGTGACGACTTCAAGCAGTACGACTATGTCAACCCCGATGCCCCCAAGGGCGGTACGCTGAACAGCACAGTTTCCGGCAGCTTCGACAGTTTCAATCCCTACATCGTCCAGGGTTCACCCGCTGCCGGCTTTGCGCAGTTCGGAGGTGGATTGCTCTACGATACGCTGATGGAGCAGTCGACCGATGAGCCCAGCACAAGCCACCCTCTGCTGGCCGATGCCTATAGCCGCCCCGACGACTTCTCTTCCGCAGTCTACCGGCTCGACCCTCGAGCAAAATGGCATGACGGCCAGCCGATTACCTCCGAGGATGTTGTCTGGACCTTCAACTTTTTGAAAGCGAACAGTCCCCTTTACAATAAGTATTATGTCAATGTGACGGAGGCCGTCGCACGCACGGAACGCGAAATTGAGTTCCGTTTTGACCAGAAGGGCAATCGCGAGTTGCCACAGATCTTGGGTGATATGCCTGTTCTGCCGAAACACTGGTGGGAAGGCATGGACGCATCCGGCAACAAGCGCGACATAACCCGGCAGACGCTTGAGCCGCCCCTTGGCTCTGCCGCTTACAAGATCAAAAGCTTCAAACCCGGTCAGGAGATTATCTGGGAGCGTGTCAAGGACTACTGGGGGGCCAGTCTTCCGGTGAAGATCGGCCGCGAGAACTTTGACGTTCGCCGTTACATCTATTTTCGCGATGAAAACGCCGAATGGCAAGCATTCACCAAAGGTGGGTTTGAAGACATCCGGCCCGAGAACCGGTCCCAGCGTTGGGCGATCGGATATGATTTTCCAGCATACAAGGCGGGAGACGTCATCAAGGCTGAGTTTGAGACTGATTCCAGCGAGCCTATGCAAGGCTTTGTACTCAACGTCAGGCGCCCGCAATTCAAAGACCGACGGGTTCGCGAGGCGCTGAACTACGCCATGGATTTCGAGAGCATGAATCGGACGCTGTTCTACGACTTCTACACCCGAACCGACAGCTACTTCGAGGGCGGCGAACTCGCTTCAAGCGGACTGCCGGCCGGGAAGGAGCTGGCTATGCTGGAGCCTTTCCGAGACCAGTTGCCACCAGAATTATTCACCGAAGAATTCAAGCTTCCTGTATTTGGGACTCCCCAGGCGACACGCGACAATTTGCGACGCGCCGTGCAGTTGTTCAAGGAAGCCGGATGGGTCAGCAGAGGTGGCAAGTTGGTGAGTGAAAAGACCGGGGAGCAGTTCAGAATTGAATTCCTCGGCCGCGATCCGAGCGACGAGCGTGTCACCGCTCCGTTCATGGATAATCTTCGCCGCCTCGGCATCGACGCCACGCTTAGGGTCGTCGACACGAGCCAATATGTGAACCGGTACGAGAATTTCGACTATGACGCAGTCACCGCGGTCCTTGGGCAGTCGTTGTCTCCCGGAAACGAGCAACGCGACTTTTTCTCGTCAGCAGCCGCCGATGTGCCAGGCTCGCGCAACAAGTCGGGCATCAAGAATTCGGTGATCGACGCGCTGGTCGACAAGGTCATTTTCGCGACCGACAGGGAAGATCTGATTGCCGCCACACATGCCTTGGACCGCGTTCTCCTGTGGGACTATTACATCGTTCCACACTGGCATTTGCCCAAGATCTGGATTGCTTACTGGAACAAGTTTGGCATCCCGAGTAGCCAACCCAGCTACATTGGTGTGGATACGGAATCGTGGTGGATAGAACCCGACAAGGAGGCATTGCTGGCCTCTAGATACAAGTCGGTCAATTGATGGGTAGGGGAGCGTTCTCGCGGCGGAAGTTCATGTCACTGGGTGGCGCCGCCGTTGCTTGCGCCGCGATCCATCGACCTGCCTTCGCAGCGACTTCGACTGGAACCAAATTGCATGGCCTGTCAGCTTTCGGAGATCTGAAATACGCCCCGGACTTCGAAAACCTCGGTTATGTAAACCCAAGAGCGCCAAAGGGCGGAACGTTCAATTTCCAACCACCGAACTGGCTTTACAATCAGAATACCCAGACGTTCAACACGCTGAATTCGTTCGTTTCGAAAGGCGATTCGCCGCCACGGATGGAGATGTGCTTTGATTCTCTGATGACGGTCGCACTGGACGAGCCTGACGCACTATATGGGCTGGTTGCAGAGACTGTGACGCTTTCGGAAGACCGGAACAGCTTTGACTTCGCGTTGCGACCGACGGCACGGTTCCACGACGGAAAGCCGTTGACGGCAGAAGACGCGGCGTTCACCTTCGAACTCCTCAAAACGGAAGGCCACCCTAGCCTGCTTTTGCCGTTGGCGGAGCTTGAGGCAGCCGATGCTCTTGACGATTTGACGCTACGCCTCACCTTTTCAGGGCGTCAGTCAACGCGAACAGTGCTTGATGCAGTGGCCTTTCCCATCTTGTCGAAGCGCTTCTACACCGAGAATCCATTCGACGGCGGCGGGATGTTGGAACCCCTCGGATCCGGACCATACAAGGTCGGCAATGTCTCCGCTGGTCGGACGATCGAATATCAGCGCGTTGTGGATTATTGGGCCAGGGACCTGCCAATCAATCGTGGCCTCTACAATTTCGACCGCATCCGCATCGAATTCTATCGCGACCGCCAGGCCGGTTTCGAGGCCTTCAAGAAGGGCGATATTTATTTTCGCCAGGAGTTCACATCGCGCATCTGGGCGACTGGGTACGACTTCCCCGCTCTTGAAGAAGGGAGAGTGATCAAGCGCGAGTTTGATGGCGAGAAGCGACCGTCAATGCAGGCCGTCGCCGTAAACCAGCGGCGCCAACGGTTTCGCGATCCGCGCGTACGCCAGGCAATCGCGATGTGCTTTGACTTCGAGTGGACCAACCGCAATCTCTTTTATGACGCGTACACGCGCTCACAGTCCTGCTTCGAACGCTCCGACTACAAGGCCGATGGCGTGCCCTCAGCAGAGGAACTTGCCTTGCTCGAGCCACTACGGGGTGCGATACCCGATGAAGCCTTCGGTGATGCGGTAATGCAGCCAGTTACGGATGGATCGGGCCGCGACCGGAAGGTCCTGGCCGAAGCTTCGAGGCTACTCGAAGCCGCTGGCTGGACCCGATCGGGCGCGTTTCGCGTTAACGAAAGCGCTGAGCGACTCACAGTCGAACTTCTTATCGAGGACGACTCTTTTGCCCGCGTGTTCGGCCCTTGGGCCGAGATCATGAAGTCCATAGGCATCGACGCGTCGATCCGACAGGTCGATGCCGCACAGTACCAATCCAGACAGGCCGAGTTCGATTTCGATCTCATTTCAATGGCACTGTCATTCAGCGCCACGCCATCCCGTGACGAGATCGTCGGATTGTTCCATTCACGTTCAAGAGACCTTACCGGGTCCCGAAATCTCCCGGGCACTGACGACCCGTCCGTCGATGAGCTTATTGATGCGGTGGGCGCGGCACAGGACCGGCCGAGCCTGATTGTTGCGATGCGCGCCCTCGACCGGGTCTTGCGCGCACGGCGAGACTGGATTCCAAATTGGTTCTCGGCGAATCACCGGGTCGCCTTCTGGGACATGTTCGGTTACCAAGAGCCCAAACCCGATTTCGGTTTTCCCGTCGAGGCGATGTGGTGGTTCGACAAAGACAAGGCAACGGAAATTGGCAAGGGCTAACACCCGATCGCGGCAACAGCCCGGGTTCACCGAAGATAATGGCTTGACCACCAAGGCATGGTCCAGCTCCGGAACCGCCGCTTACGTCCCCATGGCGGCAGGTCACTGATGGGCGCTTATATCCTCAGACGTATCTTGCTGATGATCCCGACCTTGTTCGGTATCATGGCCATATCCTTTGCTGTCATCCAGTTTGCACCGGGCGGACCGGTCGAACAGGTGATCGCCAAACTTACGGGTCAAGGCAGCGATCGCCTGGGTGGCGGTGGCAGCGATGGAGTTGCCGGTGGCAATGAGTTGGGCCAGGGCAGCGAGGGATCCTCGAAGTATCGCGGCGCGCAAGGCCTCGACGCCGAGTTCATTGCCAAACTCGAAAAGCAATTCGGCTTCGACAAGCCGCCGCTTGAACGTTTCGGTTTGATGCTCTGGAATTATGCGCGATTCGATTTTGGCGACAGCTACTTCCGCGACATTTCCGTGCTTGACCTGATCCTGGAGAAAATGCCGGTATCGATCTCGATCGGGCTGTGGATCACGTTGCTTTCCTATCTGATCTCGATACCGTTGGGCATCCGCAAGGCGGTGAAAGACGGCTCCTCATTCGACGTCTGGACGAGCGGCATTGTCATCATCGGCTACGCAATCCCAGGATTCCTGTTCGCCATCATGCTCATGGTGTTCTTCGCTGGCGGGTCCTTCTTTGACTGGTTTCCCTTGCGAGGGCTGACGTCGGAGAACTTCGATCAATTGTCCATAGGCGGCAAGATTGTCGACTATTTCTGGCACTTGGCGCTGCCTCTGACCGCCATGGTGCTTTCGGCTTTCGCGACAACCACTCTGCTGACCAAAAACTCGTTCCTCGACGAGATTCGCAAGCAGTATGTCGTGACCGCGCGCGCGAAGGGTCTATCCGAACGGCAAGTCCTCTACGGCCACGTCTTTCGTAATGCGATGCTGATCATTATCGCGGGATTTCCGGGTGCCTTCATCTCGGCCTTCTTCACAGGGTCGTTGCTGATAGAGAATATTTTCTCCCTGGACGGGCTCGGTCTTCTCGGGTTCCGTTCTGTCCTTGATCGCGATTATCCCGTGGTCTTTGCCAACCTCTACATATTCTCGCTGCTTGGACTATTCGTCAGCCTGATCTCAGATCTCACCTACACGTGGATCGACCCCCGGATCGACTTCGACCGGAGGGATGTTTGATGGCTTTGGCTGACGCGCTGCCGCCTGCCCGGAAAACGGCATGGCTATCGCCGCTCAACCAGCGTCGGTGGCAGAGCTTCAAGGCCAACAGGCGCGGATACTGGTCGCTGTGGATTTTTTTGGCATTGTTCGGCCTGTCGCTGGTCGCCGAGGTCATCGCCAATGACCGTCCAATTCTGGCCTACTACAACGGCGAACTTCTTGTGCCCTTCGCAGTCAATTACCCCGAAGAAAAATTCGGCGGATTTCTTGCAGTTACCGATTATCGCGATCCGGTCATTTCCGAAGAAATCGAAGCCAATGGCTGGCTTCTCTGGCCGCCTGTCCGCTATTCATACCGGACTGTAAACAACGACATTCCACAGGCGGCGCCTGCCAAGCCTTCCTGGTTGTACGACAAGCAAACGCGTTGCCAGCGCTATCCGCTGGGTGTCGACGATCCTGCCTGCAATATCGGCAACTGGAACTGGCTCGGCACCGATGATCAGGCGCGCGACGTGCTGGCCCGCGTCATCTACGGTTTTCGGATTTCTGTGCTTTTCGGTCTGACGCTGACATTGGGTTCGGCTGTCATCGGGGTAACCGCTGGCGCCGTACAGGGCTATTTCGGAGGCATGGTGGATCTGCTGTTCCAGCGCTTCATCGAGATCTGGACGGCAATTCCATTGCTCTACCTTCTGCTCATCGTGGCGGCCGTTTTGCCACCAGGATTTTTCATCCTGCTCGGGCTCATGTTGCTGTTTTCGTGGGTGGCCTTTGTCGGGGTCGTCAGAGCCGAATTCTTGCGTGCGCGAAATTTCGAGTACGTCAATGCGGCGCGTGCTCTGGGCGTGTCCAACGGGACAATCATGTTCCGGCATCTGTTGCCAAATGCCATGGTTGCAACGCTGACCTTTCTCCCTTTCATTCTGAATGGATCGATCACCACACTGACTTCGCTCGACTTCCTTGGCTTCGGCCTGCCGCCCGGTTCCGCGTCGCTCGGAGAGCTGCTGAAACAGGGTCAGAGCAACCTGAACGCGCCCTGGCTCGGACTGTCCGGCTTTGTGGTTATTTCCCTGATGCTGTCTCTCCTTATCTTCGTCGGAGAGGCGACCCGCGATGCCTTTGATCCCAGAAAGACATTCAAGTGACGGACGCGCCCCTTCTTTCAGTGCGCGACCTTTCAGTCGCCTTTGCCCAAGGCGGTAAGAAAATCACCGCGGTCGATCGCATCTCGTTCGACATCGCCAGGGGCGAAACAGTCGCGCTGGTCGGAGAATCCGGGTCCGGCAAGTCGGTATCGGCGCTTTCCGTGTTGAAGCTGCTGCCGTACCCTTCGGCCAGTCATCCCTCCGGTCGCATCCTTTTCAAGGGCGAAGACCTTCTTGCCCAAGGGGAGAATGAACTTCGCAAAGTGCGTGGCAACAGGGTCACAATGATCTTCCAGGAGCCAATGACGTCGCTCAATCCGCTGCACACGATCGAGCAGCAGGTCGTAGAGGTCCTTTCCCTGCATCAGGGCATGCGTGACCAACAGGCTCGCAAACGAACGCTTGAACTCTTCCACGAGGTCGGGATTCGCGAACCGGAAAAGCGGCTTGGCGCGTATCCGCACCAGTTATCCGGCGGCCAGCGGCAGCGCGTAATGATCGCAATGGCACTTGCCAACGAGCCGGAACTGCTGATTGCCGACGAACCAACAACCGCGCTCGACGTCACCGTGCAGGCGCAAATCCTGGAACTGCTGGCAGGGCTGAAGTCCCGGCTGGGGATGTCCATGCTGTTCATAACCCACGATTTGGGCATCGTGCGCAAGATCGCCGACCGGGTCTGTGTCATGACACAGGGCAAGATCGTCGAGACCGGACCAACGCAAGAGATCTTTGACAATCCGCAGCACGAGTATACCCGCCACCTGCTTGCGGCCGAGCCGAAGGGCCGGCCACCTGCCGGCAACGACGCGGCCAAGGAGGTCATGTCGGGCGATAACATCAAGGTCTGGTTTCCCATCAAGCAGGGGTTCTTTCGCAAGACCGTCGATCATGTGAAAGCTGTTGATGGCGTGGACATAAAGGTTCGTGCGGGTCAGACGGTTGGTGTGGTTGGTGAGTCAGGCTCCGGCAAGACTACGCTTGGCCTGGCGCTCGCGCGCATGATCTCATCGCAAGGCCACATTCATTTCAATGGTCGCGATATCGACGGGCTGTCCTTTAATGCCATGCGTCCGCTGCGGCGGGAGATGCAGATCGTTTTCCAGGATCCATTCGGTTCTCTCAGTCCCCGAATGTCGGTCTCAGAGATCATTGAAGAGGGTTTAAGCATCCACGAAAGAGCACTTTCAGCGCAGGAGCGAGATTCCTGGGTCGTCGACGTCCTCAACGAGGTCGGGCTCGACCCCGAAACGCGTTTCCGATATCCACACGAATTCTCGGGTGGACAACGCCAGCGCGTCGCCATCGCACGGGCAATGGTACTGAAGCCGAAATTCGTGATGCTGGACGAACCAACCTCGGCGCTCGATATGAGCGTTCAGGCGCAGGTAGTCGACCTTTTGCGCAACCTTCAGATCAAGCATGACCTGGCCTACCTGTTCATCAGTCACGATCTGAAAGTCGTCAGGGCGCTCGCAAACCATGTTATCGTCATGCGTAACGGCAAGATCGTCGAGCAAGGACCAGCCGAGCAGATTTTCGAGAACCCCCAATCCGACTATACCAGAGCGCTTATCTCCGCAGCTTTCAGGATCGAGACCGCTGCGACAGGCGTTGTCAGCGAGTGACACCGAAAACTTGAGGAAAACATGCCTGAGAAAGAACAAGGTCGAATTCTGCTCTCCGTGACCGGGTTCAATCCGAGACTATGGTTCGAGCTCCTGTCCAAACATCGCGAAGTGGTGATGGAGCCCGATGGCCCGACCGATCCTTCGATAACCTACGCAGTGGTCTGGAAGCAGAGGCCGAACCTGCTGGCTGGACTGCCCAATCTGCGGGCAGTCTTTTCGATCGGCGCCGGCGTCGACCATATCTTTACCGATCCAGGCTTGCCAGATGTCCCGATCGTGCGTGTGGTTGCCGAAAATCTTACTCAATACATGACCGAGTATGTGCTTTGGCGTGTCCTAGATCACCATCGGCAAGGCATGCTGTTTCGAGCGCAGCAGAAGCGGAAGATCTGGCGGGAGCCCGCACAGCGTCCAGCAAACGACATTTCGGTCGGCATCATGGGACTGGGACAACTTGGGCGCGCCTCAGCGCTCGCGCTGCTCGCGGCAGGGTTCAGGGTCAATGGCTGGAGTCGCAGCGAAAAGACGATGACAGATGTCGCGACCTTCTATGGCGAACAAGGCCTTGTAGCCTTCCTCAACGCCACAGACATTCTGGTCGTGCTTCTGCCGCTGACCCCGCAAACCACGGGCATCGTTGACTACGAACTGCTGCGGCAGTTGCGCAAGCGTAACGGACTGGGCGGTGCAGTTTACATCAATGCGGGTCGCGGAAAGCTTCAGAAGGATGCCGATATTCTGCGCGCGCTCGAAGACGGAACGCTCAAGGAAGCGAGCTTGGACGTCTTTGAGACCGAACCTCTGCCTCGAACCAGCCCTTTGTGGAATCACCCGGCTGTATTCGTGACGCCTCACGCGGCCGCGACTTCAGACCCGGCTCATCTCGTTGAGCCGATGCTCAGGCAAATGGATGCGTTCGAGGATGGCGAACCGCTTCAAAACCTGGTTGATCGCAACGCCGGATACTAGAGCTATATATCGTCAGCGTGTCCGGTGTTCGGTCGCCTGTATGCGACAGGTGCGCCGTATAGGTAGCCGATCCGACTGATTGCATCTGTCAGTCGTTCTGTGTTGACCATCATTGTGTGGCCGTTGGCATGGATTATCGTTTCCGAGTCGGTCATGATCGCGACGTGACCCCTCCAAAAAACAAGGTCGCCGCGGCGCAAACTCGACAGTTTCGCGCCTGGCGCGACGGGTTCTCCTACGGTCTCGACCTGCATGTCGGTATCGCGCAGCACCTGCCTACCCGTCATGCGCATTGACAACTGCACCAGTCCAGAACAATCGATGCCGAAGGCTGTCGAACCGCCCCAGAG
>JBBSOT010000197.1:0-9226 GCA_038259455.1 Hyphomicrobiales bacterium
CAACCCGGCACGACGCCGTTCTATGTCGGCGTCTACGACGTGCTCGATGGCGATGAGGCGAACCCCCGGATCAGGACGATGGAGACCTTCGGCGCCACCGTGCAGGCGCTCAGGACCGGAGACGTCGACATGGTGCTGACCGATGGCACGGCCGGCAAGGGCTATGTGGATGCATCGGACGGAGACCTCAAGCTGATCGGCGGGCCGCTCGGCAGCGAAGACTTCGGCTTCATCTTCAAGAAGGGCTCCGATCTCGTCCGGCCGATGAACGCAGCCATTGCCGCCATGAAAGCCGACGGCACGATAGAGGCCCTGAACAAGAAGTGGTTCCTCGACTACAAGTTCGGCGAATGAGGCCAACCGGCCGCTGAACCGACCGGGACCCGTGCCTTGGCTCTAGCCCCGGCGAGCGCCCGCAAGGAGTTTCCCTGGTGGCTTGCGGTCGCCGCGGCCGCCGCTCTCGCGGCGGCGTTCGCCATCGCAGCCAGCGGCCTCTACTCACAGGTGTTCGCGACGGTGTCGAAGGGCATCGCAATCACGATTTTCGTGACTGTCGTCGGCTTTGCGATGGCCTGTGCACTCGGTCTTGGCTTGGCCCTGATGGCGCTTTCCGGATCGGCCGTCCTGCGGCAGGTGGCACGCTTCTACGTCGAGATCATTCGCGGCGTGCCTATCCTTGTGCTGCTGTTCTGGATCGCCTTCGCGGGCGCGCCGGCCTTCGTGGCGGGCTGGAATGCGCTGACGGCACCTTTGCAGGAGGCCGGGCTGATCGGCGGCCTGCAGGTTCGCGACATATCCTTGCTGTGGCGGGCAATCATTGCACTGACCATCGGCTATTCTGCCTTCATCTCGGAGGTGTTTCGCGCCGGCATCCAGTCCGTCGATCCAGGACAGATCGAAGCGGCAAAGGCGCTCGGCCTGTCGCCCTACCGCCGCTTCCGGCACGTGGTCATGCCGCAGGCGGTGCGCACGATCCTGCCGCCGCTCGGCAATGATTTCGTGGCGATGGTCAAGGATTCTTCGCTTGTCTCGGTGCTCGGCGTCGCCGACATTACCCAGATGGGCAAGATCTACGCTGCAGGGTCGTTTCGCTTTTTCGAAACCTATTCGATCGTTGCCTATATCTATCTGATCCTGACGATCAGCCTGTCACTGGGGCTCAGAGCGCTGGAAAACCGGTTGCGAAAGGCGAATGCCGATGACCACTGACGATGAAAGATCCGCCCTCGAACAGGTCTATGCCGCGAGCAGTGCCGAGGAGCTGGCGGCTGCCTATGCGGAATGGGCGAGCGAGTACGATCAGGACACTGCCAGGCGCGGCTATTGCCTGCCGTTTTTGATAACCGCCTGGGTCGCCCGCTATCTGCCGAAGGGCAAGGGGCCTCTGCTGGACGCCGGCTGCGGCACCGGCCTTTCGGGACCCTATTTGCGCGCGCTTGGCTATGACGCGGTCGAAGGGTTCGACTTCTCCGACGAGATGCTGGCCATCGCCAGAAAGAGAAATGCCTATGCTGAGTTGAAGCAGGCATCGCTGGGGGAAACACTGCCCTGGCCCGACGGATATTTTGCTGCTTTTCTGTCGACCGGGGTCTTCACCGAAGGTCACGCGCCTGCTTCAAGCCTGGAAGAACTGGCGCGCATCACCAAGACCGGCGGCCATGCCATCTTTACAGTGCGCGACACCGTTCTGGAGCAAGGCGGGTTTCGCGACGTCTTCGAATGGCTGGAAAAAGCAGAGCGCTGGAAGCCTGTCGAGGAGAGCCCGCTGTTTCGAGCGTTCGCCATTGCAGAACCGGAAGTGCTCCTGAAGGCCTTCGTGTTCGAGATCTCCTGACGGTCGGGACTGCGGAATTCACTCGAACTCGAACCTGGCCTCAATGGCTATTGCGGATCGGTTTCCTTGTTGCCCGATAGGGTCCGGACCTCTTCCTGCAACGTCGCAACTTGCTCTTCCAGTGCCTGAAGACGGCGTTCGACATCGGATGACGGGGGGGAGGCCGCTGCGGCCCTGAAGCTGCTGGCAGCAACGATGACATCGCCACTCAGAAGATGCGCGTAGCGTTCTTCGCGCTGGCCCGGCGCGCGTTCAAGCAGCTTGACCAGTGCGGGCCTGCGCCCGATCAGGAGATCGAGCTCTGTGTGAAGCGCTTCCATAGAAACAAACCGCGCCAGCCTTTCGGAGCGGGCGAGAAGCTCGTGGGCTGTCTGCGGGCCGCGCAGCAGCAGCAGCCCGACGATCGCGATCTGCGGATGGGTCAGCGAAAACGATTGAGGCAGCAGATGCTCATAGCGCTCGACGCGTGAGCCATAGATCTGTCTTACAAGGCCCTTGCCCTGCAGCAGGCCAAGCGTGCGCCTGATCTCGTCAGGCTCAAGCGCCATAACCGGGTCGCGCGCCGTCTTCTGGTTGGCGGCCGATTGCAGCCCGTTAAGCGACATCGGGTAAACGTCGGGCGTCAGTTCCTTTTTCTCGGCAAGACAGCCGAGAACGCGGGCTTCCGATGCGGTGAGAACGGGGAGTTCGCTATCCATATGCTGATCCCGGCGCTCGCCTAGACCCGCCGCTCGACCATCATTTTCTTGATCTCGGCGATCGCCTTGGCAGGGTTGAGGCCCTTGGGGCAGGTTTGCGCGCAGTTCATGATCGTGTGGCAGCGATAGAGCCTGAACGGGTCCTCGAGATTGTCGAGCCGCTCGCCCTTGGCCTCGTCCCGGCTGTCGATCAGCCAGCGATAGGCCTGCAGCAGTACGGCCGGTCCGAGATAGCGCTCACCATTCCACCAGTAGCTCGGGCAAGCGGTCTGGCAGCAGAAGCACAGGATGCATTCATAAAGGCCGTCGAGCTTCTGCCGGTCTTCGTGGCTCTGCTTCCATTCCTTGGCCGGTTCCGGCGAGACGGTCTTCAGCCAAGGCTCAACGGATGTCAGCTGCGCATAGGGCACGGACAGGTCCGGCACCAGATCCTTGACGACCGGCATGTGCGGCAGCGGATAGACTTTAACCACGGCGCTGATCTCGTCCATGCCCTTGGTGCAGGCCAGCGTGTTGGACCCGTCGATGTTCATGGCGCAGGAGCCGCAAATGCCCTCACGGCACGAGCGGCGCAAGGTCAGTGTCGGGTCGACCTTGTTCTTGATCCACAACAGGGCATCGAGAACCATCGGGCCGCAATCGTCCACGTCGACGAAATAGGTGTCGACGCGCGGATTTTCGTCGTCGTCGGGCGACCAGCGATAGATGCCGTACTCGCGTAGATTGGTGGCGCCCTCAGGCTTCGGCCACGTCTTGCCGGGCTTGATCTGCGAGTTCTTTGGAAGGGTGAGTTCAACCATCAGAAATCGTCCTTCTCAATATACCCGCGCCTTGGGCGCGATCTTGGCGCGGCTGATGCCGCCGTCGGCCTCGCTGGTCAGCGGTTCGGCGTGGACCGGCCGGTAGTCGAGACGAACCTCGCCTGCCTGGTTGACCCATGACAGCGTGTGCTTGCGCCAGTTGACGTCATCGCGGTCGGCAAAATCCTCGCGCGCATGGGCGCCACGGCTTTCCTTGCGGGCTTCGGCGCCATAGACTGTGGTGATGGCATTGGCCATCAGGTTCTCCAGCTCCAGCGTCTCGACAAGATCAGAGTTCCAGATCATCGAACGGTCCGTGACCTTGATATCCTTGAGCTCGCCCCAAATCTCGGAAATGCGCTGACAGCCATTCTCTAGCGATTCCTGGGTGCGGAAAACGGCGGCGTCCTCCTGCATGGCCTTTTGCATCTTCTCGCGCAGCACAGCTGTCGGGCTTTTGCCGTCGGCATGACGGAGCCGGTCGAAGCGCTCCATGATCTTGTCGACGGCCGCCTCGTTGATGGCCGGAATGGGTGCTGAGCGGTCCACCACCTCGCCGGCGCGGATCGCAGCGGCGCGGCCGAAGACGACCAGATCGATGAGCGAGTTTGAACCGAGCCGGTTGGCGCCGTGCACGGAAGCACAGCCCGCCTCGCCGACAGCCATCAGGCCCGGCGCTACCGCGTCGGGATTCTCGGCGGTCGGGTTCAGGACTTCGCCCCAGTAGTTGGTCGGGATGCCGCCCATGTTGTAGTGCACGGTCGGCAGCACGGGGATCGGTTCCTTGGTCAGGTCGACACCGGCGAAAATCTTCGCCGATTCCGAAATACCGGGGAGCCGCTCATGCAGCACGGCCGGATCGAGATGGTCGAGATGCAGGAAGATGTGGTCCTTGTTCTTGCCGACACCCCGGCCCTCGCGGATCTCGAGCGTCATGCAACGCGAGACGACGTCGCGCGACGCCAGGTCCTTGGCCGACGGCGCATAGCGCTCCATGAAGCGCTCGCCTTCGGAATTCACAAGATAACCGCCCTCACCGCGCGCGCCTTCGGTGATCAGGCACCCGGCGCCATAGATGCCGGTCGGATGGAACTGCACGAACTCCATGTCCTGCAGAGGCAGGCCGGCGCGCGCGATCATGCCGTTGCCGTCGCCGGTACAGGTGTGCGCGCTGGTGGCCGAGAAGAAGGCGCGACCGTAACCGCCGGTCGCCAGCACGACCATCTTGGCCGAGAAGCGATGGATTGTGCCGTCATCGAGGTTCCAGGCAACGACGCCGGTGCAGCGCCCGTCTGGCTCCATGATCAGGTCGAGTGCGAAATACTCGATGAAGAACTGGGCGTTGTGCTTGAGCGACTGGCCGTAAAGCGTGTGCAGGATGGCGTGGCCGGTGCGGTCGGCAGCAGCACAGGTGCGCTGCACGGGGGGGCCGTCGCCATAGTTCATCATGTGCCCGCCGAACGGGCGCTGGTAGATCTTGCCTTCCTCGGTACGCGAGAACGGCACGCCATAATGTTCCAGTTCGTAGACCGCTGCAGGCGCCTCGCGAACCATGTATTCCTGGGCATCCATGTCGCCCAGCCAGTCGGAGCCCTTGACGGTGTCGTACATGTGCCACTGCCACGAATCGGCACCCATGTTCTGCAGCGAGGCGGCAATGCCGCCCTGGGCTGCAACCGTATGCGAGCGGGTCGGGAACACCTTGGTGATGCAGGCGGTCTTCAGGCCCTGCTCGGCCATGCCGAGCGTGGCGCGCAATCCGGCGCCACCGGCGCCGACAACGACGACATCGAACTTGTGGTCGACAAAGGTGTAGGCCTTGCCGTTCGGCTTTGCTTCACCAGCCACCACTCAGCCTCCAAATGCCAGTTTGACGAGCGCGAACACAGCGGCAACGCCGACTGCGATCGCGAAGAACGTATTGAGGATGATCAAAGCGATCTTGCCGCCTTCCGAATGAATGTAGTCCTCGATGATGACGTGCATTCCCAGACGCATATGGTAGAGGCCAGCGACCACCATCAAGAGGAACATCAGTCCGACAAAGGGATTGGCCAAGGCGGCCCTGACGGTGATGAAATCGGCCCCGTTGAGCGAGATCAGGAAGCCGAGAAAGAAAATGACCAGCGGGATCAGGGCAATCGCCGTCAGCCGCTGCGCCCAGAAATGGCCGGTGCCCTCGCGGGCTGAACCGAGACCGCGAACTCTTGCCAGTGGCGTGCGCATGTCAGACATCGTCAAAATCCCCGCGCTGCATAACCGGCGATCCAGACGAGCACGGTCAGCACGATTGCAACGGCAATGTTGGCCCAGCCGAACTTGGAGGCAGTGTGTTTTTCAAGGCCAGCGCCGGTATCCCAGATCAAGTGGCGTATGCCACCAAGCATGTGGTGAATGAGCGCCCAAGTGTAGCCGAACAGCACCAGCCTGCCGAACCACGACCCGAAGACCCCGTTGACCATATTGAAGTGGCTCTCGGAAGTGGCGGCGGCGATCAACCACCAGGCAACCAGCAAGGTGCCGAAATAGAGCGCGCCACCGGTCACGCGATGCAGTATCGAAACGGTCATGGTAACGGGCCACCTGTAGATTGTCAGGTGCGGCGACAATGGTCTCGCGCGGGTGGCTGTGGCTTTGCTCATGGCTCCCCAGTCCGGTCAATTTGCCAAATGCATCAATTGCCAAGCAACGAATGCGGGTGGCTGGATGGGGCTTTCCTAAAGCTCTTTTTGCACCGCGTCAAAGTTCCAAAAGCGTTTGGGAGCATATATTTAGTCGGGTTGCGTGAAAGTGATCCGGTCCGGCCGAGCTTCAATCGATTGAAGCCGAGCCCGGGTTGCTGCAGTGCATTTTTCGACGCGAATCACCACCGGAAAGCCCGCGACAGTCCCCGGCGGGTCGGCGGCTACGGGTCGACCGGCGGGTGGCGAACCTTCGTCATGGAGCCAGGCGGCGACACTCCCGTCTTCGGCGCAATTGGTCGGCCCACCATGTTGATATTAACCATGTTGCCCGATGCCGAGCCCGGAAATCGGCTTGTACCTCTTAACAAAGGTTAAGAAAGCGTTACGTTGAGAGGGTGACGAGGCCTTGCCTCAAACTCCGGAGGACGCATGATGCGTTTGAAACTTGGCAAGTTGAGCTTTCTGGCGCTGGCGCTGACACTGGCAGCCGGGGCGATGACGTCACCGGCCCTTGCCGGGAACTCACACCGCGACAGGATCTACGCCGACAGCTTTGGCAATCTCGTGGTGCATAGCCGCAACGGCTACAAGCGCATCGTGGTTGGCGCCGGCCACCTGGCCAGGGATCTGGCAAGCTATGAGGATGCCGGCAATGACGGCGTCGTCTATCTTGATGAAGATGACGGCTACGTGGCGCCGACATGCTGGAAAGCTGCGGTCCTGCTGAAGGGACGAAGCTACATGTACGGGCTGGAAGATGGCGAATTGCCGGATTTGCCCGGCGGCTGCCACTAGAGCAAGGAGCGTCCTGGTGGGCGCCGCAACCACGCCACGATCTTTGGACACGCTGGATCGAGGTGTTCCGGGGCGCGACCAATTGCAGGTGATCAATGAGTAACGCCATCCAGGCCAGCCGGCTCAAGGGCCACATTACCTCGCTGGAGACCATGACACGCTTCGTGCTGGCGACGCTGGCGCTGGCCAGCGGCGTCTACACTTATCTCGGCGTGCGCAGCCTGCTTGACGGCTCGGCAACCGTGGTCTTCTTCGCAGCAATCATCTACTCCGTCGCCGTTTCGGTCGCAATTTACGGATTTTGGACCTATCTGATCCGCTTCCTGCCGGAGATGCGCGATGCCGGCTCGCGGCTGGCGCTGCTTGGCATCATGGCCATCGGGTCGCTGATGATCGTAGCGATGTCGTCATGGTTGAACGCGGCAGCGCTTGCCGGCTCGGCCGCTGTCGAGCAGCATCTGGCGGTCACGCTCGAGGATTATACCGCCGACCTCGACCAGGCACACGGCAATGCGCTCGGGGCTCTGTCCCTGCTCCCTGACATCCAGCGCGCGTCAGAACGCTTTGCACGGCTCGCAGCCGATGAGCAGGCAACCGGTGCACTGACCGGGACGTCGGGTTCCGGCAGCGTCGTGCAACTGCTCAGCCAGATGTCAGCACAGATGGACGAACTGGAGACGACCATCGAATCGTCCCGCGAGACCGTCAAAAGCGGCTTTGCCGATGGCCAGGCCCGGTTGGCGGCGATGCGTTCGCTGGTTTCAGCGCCGGGGGCCATCGCCCAGCGCTCGGATCAGTTTGCCGCCGAGGCCGTCGCTTTGGCGGGCGTTATCTCTGCGCTGGAACAGACCTCGACCGCGCCTTCCGTGTTGCGGGCCGCAGCCGACCTTTCGGTCGGATTCATCGCGCCTGTCGCGGACGGCGGGACGGTCGATCTCGCTGGACGCCAGAACCAGATCATGGCGACAATCCGCACATCGGTCGACGCCCAGTCGACAGCGCTGGCACAGGCCGCCAGCGAAATTCTCGCGCAGCCGAAAGTTCCGGAACGCCGCTATGTTCCGCTGACCTCTGCGGAGGCCGTCCTGCGCTATGCGTCCGACTTCATTCCGAGTTGGGCCGGCGCAATCTCGATCGATCTGCTTCCGGCCGTGCTTGTGGCCATCATGGCCGTCGTGCACGGCGCCATGCGGCGCGGCGAAGACCATCTCGAAGGTGCTGACCGGATCACCGCCGGCGACATGCTTCGCTCGCTGGAACTGCAAGAAGCGCTCCTGACGAGGCGCCACCAGGCGCAGCCGCCGGCGGCTGAGCCTGCCGAGCCACGACCGGAGGAAGCTGCGCCGGAACAGCAGGAGCAAACGGCCACCGGCCAGAACGTGACGCCTCTGACACTCGGCGACAGAAAGCGAAACGAACCGTGAGCCGCGCCTCGGACCTCTCCGGCTCTCTTCCAGGCGCGCCGCCCAAGCGACGAAACTGGCTGGTCCGCTACGCCTCGCGATTTGACGATGGCGAACTTGTCCGATGGGCCTTTCTCGGCATGATGATCGGGACGATCGGTGTGCTTGCGCTGGATTTGCGCGACCTGAGCGAGCGCAATGGCTGGTGGACGACGGAGCCGGCAGATCTTACGCGCCCAATCGACCCGATCTTGCCGCCGGCGGTCGAGACCGGCAATCCACTGCCCTCAAGCGATCCGCGCCGCAATGTCACCGCTGATGAGTCGAAACTGGCGCAGCCGATGAACTTCGTTCTCGAAACCGGCGGCGTTCTTCTCGCCGAGGGCAGCATCGACCCGGGAGCAGCAGACCGCTTCGCCGCAGAGATGGAGGCCAGGGGCGAGTATGTGCGGACCGTTTCTCTGAATTCGCCAGGTGGCGCGCTCGACGACGCGATGGCCATGTCCAACCTGGTGCGGGCAATGGGGATTTCAACCCAAGTCGCCGATGGAGCACTTTGCGCCTCGTCCTGTCCGCTGCTTCTCGCAGGGGGCCTCACAAGAACCGCCGGCAACAAGGCAGCCATTGGCGTACATCAGTTTTATGCCGGTTCGCAGACCCAGACCGGGCCGGCACAGGCCATGTCTGACGCCCAGGCCACGACCGCGAGGATCTCCAGGCATCTTGCCGTGATGGACGTCGACCCCGCGCTGTGGCTCCATGCGCTGGATACCCCACCGCAGGCGCTGTACTATTTCTCGACAGAAGAACTGGCAAAATACCGGCTCGTTACACAGCCGGCCGCTACCGCGCGAAAATAGATCGTCGGCCGGCCCTCTCAGCCGTTCCCATTGAATGGCCGTATGCTCCGGCACTGAACGCCGGTGCCGGCTTGAAGCTGTCGCGTCCGCTCAATCAGGCGCTCTTCAGCCGGCCATCAGGGGGCACGGTCTCCGGCATTCTCTCGAATGAA
>JBBSOT010000198.1:0-9163 GCA_038259455.1 Hyphomicrobiales bacterium
AGAGGAAACGGCGATGCGAGCTGGCGCGCAAAATGATGCACGCGGAAATATGCGCCGTCTGCACCCAATTCCTCGGCGGCGACAGCAAGATCGATTGATTGCAACAGAGCATCCGAGGCAGTGCGCGTCTGCGACTGTTGTGAGGGCGACCAATGGCCGAATGACAGGAAACCGATCTTCTTCATGATGCCGGACCAAAATCCAAGGATGGATGAACAAGCTGCCAGGTAGCTACCTGTCAGGCTTCCTGCAAGGCCGGTGCGATACCGTCTCAGTCGAAGACGGATTGTTGGCAGCGCCGCGTTGGCGGCAGCTGCTCGCTACCGCCGGTTCTCCCCTCAGGCCGTAAACACTTCTACATCGACGAAGTCCTTGACGTCTCGCTGGATGACGATCGGACTGGTGACGTAGTGCAGCAGCAATTCGCCAATCGAGGTGAGGGCATTGAGATGGATGCGCTCATAGCCGTGCGAAGCGTCGACCCCGAAAGTGACGAGTGCGGTGCGAATGTCATGCCCCGCTTCAAGTGCCGATGCGGAATCGCTGCGGTAGTAGCGGAAGATGTCCTTCTGGAAATCGATGCTGTTTGTCTTGCACAGGTTCTCAAGCTGTTTGGTCAGGTGGTAATCGAACGGTCCGGACTGATCGGCCATGGCAATGGTCACGCCGAATTCCGCGGAGTTCTGGCCGGGCGCCGATGTTCCGTTATCGACTGCAACCAGGGATGCCACTTCGGACGCGACGACAGAGGACGCGCCGACGCCGACCTCCTCGGCAATCGTGAACAACCAGTGGATATCGACCGGCGACTGGCATTCCGTTCGCTCGAAGGCCTGGATTGTCGCCAGCATGATCGCAACGCCTGCCTTGTCATCGAGGTGGCGGGAGTTGATGAAGCCGTTTTCGAGGAATTCGGGTTGCGTGTCGATTGCAACGATGTCGCCGATCTCGACGCCGTGCGCCTTGGTCTCGGCCGAGCTTGTCGTCACCACGTCGAGCCGTAGCTCGACGAAAGGCCAGCCTGTCGGTTGCGTGTCGATCTCATCGTTGAACGTGTGCCCCGAAGCCTTGAGCGGCAGGATGGTGCCGCGAAAAACCATCTGCTCGGCATAGACGTTGACCCTGGCGCCTTCCGCGAAGCGCGCTGACCAGTTGCCGATCGGCACCAGCTCGAGCCGGCCATTCGGCTTGATGTTCTTGACCTGCGCTCCGAGCGTGTCGAGGTGCGAGACGATAGCGCGTGCGCCGTGCCGCTTGCCGCCCTGGCTGACTGCGCGGATTGCACCGCGCCTTGTCAATTCCGGCTTGAGGCCAAGTAACTCCAGCTCGTGGCTGCAGTAGCGTGCGACATTGTCGGTCAGCCCGGTCGGGCTGTCGATGGACAGCAGATCCCGCAATTTCTGAAGCAGATAGTCCGTGTCGATTTCAAAATTCGTCATGCAGAGTCTCCTGCGGCCGGCTTTGCAAGGCGTACGCGCGACTGTGGAAACAACAGATCGATAAAGCGCTCGGCCGTTGGCTGCGGCTCATGATTGGCGAGGCCCGGCCGCTCATTGGCCTCGATGAAGACGTAGTCAGGCTGGCTCGGCGACTTGACCATAAAATCGATGCCGACAACCGGTATGTCGATCGCCCGCGCCGCCAGCTTGGCGGCCTCCACCAGCTTGGGATGGACGATCCCGGTAACATCGTGGATAGAGCCGCCGGTGTGAAGGTTCGCGGTTTTTCGAACCAGCACTTCTTCGCCGTCTGCCGGCACCGTTTCGAGGTTCCGGCCGCCTGCTGCGAGGCAGCGCAATGTTTCCTCGTCGACCGGAATTCGGCTCTCGCCATCGGTAGCCGCAGCGCGCCTGCGTGATTGCCGCTCTATGAGACTTGCCAGCGATTTTTGGCCGTCGCCAAAGACAGTCGGTGGTTTGCGGATGGCTGCCGCAACGAGCTTGTAGTCGATGACCACCAACCGCAGATCCTGACCATCGAAACAGCTTTCGACCAGTACGCGATCGCACAGTTCGGCCGCTTCGGCGATGGCGCGTTCGATGTCACTTCCGTCTGTCAGCCCGACGGAGACGCCGCGGCCCTGCTCTCCGCGCGCGGGCTTGACCACGACGCTGCCATGGTCGGATACGAGCCTATCAATCGCGGCGCTGTCATCCGACCCGATCTGCTCGGGAACCGCGATGCCTGCATCGGCGACGATCCGCCTTGTCACCGCCTTGTCGTCGCAAATGGACACAGCCACGCCGGATGTCATTTCCGACAGGCTTTCGCGGCAATGGATGGAGCGGCCGCCATACGACAGCCGGAAGAAGCCGCCGGCAGCGTCCGTCACCTCGGCGTGAACGCCGCGTCGGGCTGCTTCGTCGACAATGATGCGGGCGTAGGGGTTCAGCTCGTCATAATGCTCGATCTGTCCCGAGAACAGCTTTTCGTTGATGGGGTTCTTTCGCTTGACCGCGAAGAGCGGAATGCGCCGGAAACCCAATCCTTCGTATAGCCCGATCGCTGGCTCATTGTCGTGCAGGACGGACAGGTCGAGATAGCTGGCGCCGCGCGCCTGAAAATACTCGGCAAGCCTTCTCACCAGCATTTCGCCGATGCCCGGATGCCGCGACTGGGGGTCCACGGCAAGGCACCATAGCGAAGACCCGCGTTCGGGGTCCTGGAACAAGCGGCTGTGATCGACCCCGGTCACGGTGCCGACGATGTCGCCGGTCGCCTCTTCCTCGGCGACAAAATAGGTCAGCGATCGGCTGTCGCGATTTGACCAGAAGAATTCCGGCAGTACCGAGACCATGCCGCGTGCCGCGTATATGGTGTTGACTGCGACCGCGTCGGCCTCCGACGACAGTCTGCGGATGAAATAGCCCTTAGGCTGCCGGCGCCCGGCGCGGTAGGTCGAAAGATCGAGCCGGTAGGTGTGGGAGGGGTCGAGGAACGTCTCCTGCGGCGCCTGGGTGAGGACCACGTGAGGGTCGCGAACATAAAAGACGATGTCGCGCTGGTCGGGCCTTTCCTTGCGCAAAGCATCGACGAGTTCCTGATCGGAACCGAATGTCGGCGCAAAAAGCAGTCTTCCCCAGCCGCAGTCGAGCACCACCGAACTCTGCCTGGCAGGCGCATCGTGTCCGGTTTCAGTCCACTCATTCATCGAGTGGACACGCAATCGTCGCAGCCGATGATCAAGCGGGCCTTCATTGCGTGGCACACCGGCTCGCTTCTTCGGTCCAACGGTCTTGGCCATGGTGCTAGATCCCATGCGTCTGGAGCCACATTTCCAGCAGGCCAACCTGCCACAGCTCTGACCCCTGCAGCGGGGTGATATGGTCGGAGGGAGCCTCGAACAGATCGGCCAGGTAGTCTTCCCTGAACAATCCGCGCTCCCGCGCCGTACGAGACTGCAATGCATCGCGCACCATGTCGAGATAGGGACCGTCGACATATTTCAACTGTGGAACCGGGAAGTATCCCTTCTTGCGGTCGATCACCTCACTGGGAATAACCATGCGCGCGACATCTTTCAGGATGCCCTTGCCATTATCCTTGAGCTTGAGCTCCGGCGGTATCCGTGCCGCCAGTTCCACCAACTCGTGGTCCAGGAAGGGAACGCGCGCTTCAAGGCCCCACGCCATCGTCATGTTGTCGACCCGCTTGACCGGGTCGTCGACCAGCATGACTGTCGAATCGAGCCGGAGCGCCTGGTCGACCGGCGTATCGGCGCCTGGCCGCAGCAGTTCGGCGGTGACCAGTTCGCGGCTATAGTCTCGATCGTCCGTCCAGTCGGCGCCGAGCTGGCGCTTCAACGTTTCATGATTGCGGTCGAAGAATACTTTTGCGTAGTCGCCGACGACGTCATTGCTGGCGGCGAGCGGCGGGTACCAGTGATATCCGCCAAACACCTCGTCGGCGCCCTGTCCGGACTGCACCACCTTGATGTGCTTGGAGACTTCCTTTGATAGCAGGTAGAAGCCGACATTGTCATAGGAAACCATTGGCTCCGACATCGCCTGGAAGGTGCCGGGGAGGGCGTCCATCAGGCCCTCGGAGGGTACGAAGATCTTGTGGTGATCGGTGCCGAACTCCCTGGCAATGAGGTCGGAATAGACGAACTCGTCGCCCTTCTCGCCGTTGGCTTCCTCAAACCCGACGGAGAAGCTCATCAGACCGGTCTGGCCGGCTTCAGCGAGCAGACCGACGATGAGGCTCGAATCCACGCCGCCCGACAGCAGTACGCCGACCGGTACATCGGCCACCATGCGCCGCTTGACGGCTGCCCGCAGTTCCTCGAGCAGGCGGTCGCGCCAATCCGTTGCCGAGAGCGTGCTTTCGTCAGCGGCTCTCCCGAATGGCGGGTCCCAGTAGCGGCAGTCCTTGAACTGGCCATTTGCCTCGATGATGCGCATCGTCGCCGGCGGGAGCTTGCGCACGCCGTTGATGATGGTGCGCGGCGGCGGTACGACGGCGTGGAAGCTCATGTAGTGATGCAGGGCGACACGGTCGATCGAGGTGTCAACGCCGCCGGCTTTGAGCAGGGCCGGCAAGGAAGAAGCAAAACGCAGGACGTTGCCGCTTTGCGAGAGATAGAGCGGCTTGATGCCGAAACGGTCGCGCGCCATGATGATGCGGCCGCTGTCGCGCTCCTGGATGACGAAGGCGAACATGCCGTTGAAGCGCTCGACACAGGCTTCGCCCCATGCATGCCAAGCCTTGAGGATGACTTCCGTGTCACCGTTGGAGAAGAAGCTGTAACCGGCAGCTTCGAGTTCGCTGCGCAGTTGCGGGTAATTGTAGATGCAGCCGTTGAAGGCGATCGTCAGGCCGAGCATGGCATCGACCATCGGCTGCCGAGCCTTTTCGGACAGGTCGATAATGCGCAGCCTTCGATGGCCAAACCCGGCATTACCATAGGATACGATCCCGGAATCGTCCGGGCCTCGTGGCGCCAGGGTTTCGGACATCTTCGAGATTGCCAGGATCGACGGGGATGAGCCGTCAAATGTAACTTCGCCGCAAATTCCGCACATGCTCGGGCTGGAGCCTCCATATCAGATTGTTGACTTGCTCGGGATTGGACTTTAATTAGAGTTCGAATGATTAGATGTCAAATAATTCGATGACCGGTAACCCTGAACCTTCAGACGCGTCGGTCCCTGGAGCTTCCGAGGAAACGCGCATGCTCCTCAAATCGATCCGGAGAATCGTGCGAGCCAATGATCTTCAGTCGCGTGCGCTAGCCAAGGCCACCGGACTGACCGGTCCGCAACTTGTCATACTGACTGGCGTGGCTGAACTCGGCGAGGTAACCACCCAGGCGCTCGCCGACTATGCCGATCTCAGTTCTGCGACCGTCGTGATGGTGCTGGAGAATCTCGAGTTACGGGCCATCGTGCAGCGATACCGCTCCACCAGCGACCGTCGTATCGTCTATACCAGGCTGACGCCCAAGGGGACTGAGCTGGTCAATGGCGCGCGCGGTCTGTTCGGTGCCGGTCTTGCGCAGCGCCTGGCGATACTGCCGGCTGGCAAGCGCCAGGAATTGATCGCCAGCCTCGCATCCATAGCCGACATGGTGTCGGAGACGACCAAGACGACGATGCTCGACCGAGATGCTGGTGCGGACATATCTGCCGGGCGATGAATGGCTCGTGCCGCGGACATCTTTGATATAGCGCGCAATGCTGACCGGGAGAGTTGGCAAAGCCGGCTAGCGATATGACAGCGTCCATGCGAAAGTTGCGGCGATAATGCGCCGATATCCAGCCGCTGCCACCTTACAAAATTGATGTTGGTGAATGCCTCGCATCGGGCATGCAATGATACTGCCGTGAGGGTCCATGGAACTTGATTTCGTCACTGAACCGGCCCGCCAGGTGCCCGTCATCCGTCGCACAGAGGTGCTGGTCGTTGGCTCAGGGCCAGGGGGACTTGCAGCCGCTCTAGCCGCGGCACGGGCAGGCGTCGAGGTCTGCCTCGTCGAGCGCTTCGGCTGTTTCGGTGGCAATATAACGGTCGTGGGTGTCGAGGGGCTTGCCTGGTATCGCCACGAAGCGACGGTGGAGGCCAACGGCATCGGACGCGAATTCGAGGAGCGAGCGAAGGCGATGGGGGCGGCTGTCCCCGAGAGCCAGTCGCTGAGCTACGAACTCGATTCGGAAGGCTTCAAGCTGGTCGCCGACACGCTTGTGGAGGAAGCCGGCGTGACCGGCCTGCTGCACCGGACCTTCGTCGCGCCCGTCTTGGAGGGCGACCGCTGTACCGGCGTCATCGTGGAATCGAAGGCCGGGCGAGAGGCGATACTGGCCACGATCGTCATCGACGCGACGGGCGACGCGGATGTGGCCACGCGCGCCGGAGCCCCTGCCTTCAAGACCCCGGTCGAGGAGATGCAAGCGGCGAGCGTGATGTTTCATCTCGCCGGCGTCGACAAGGCGGCCTTCATGGCCGAGGTGAAGGCGGACCCGCAGACCTACAAGGACTGGTCGACCGGGGAATGGAAGGTCGAGACCGACGGCAAGGAAGACGACATGTTCTCGCCGTTCCTGAAGAAGCCGTTCGCCAGGGCGATCGAGGAAGGGCTTATCCCCAAGCATCTCAGCACGATTGCAGGCACATGGGGCGCCATGCACGACACTGGCGAACTGACCTACATGAACCTCGTCCATCTGGCCGGCATCGACGGCACCGACCCCGACAGCATGACGAAAGGCGAGATCGAGGGGCGCAGACAGGCGATGCTCGCTATCGAGGCGCTGCGCCGCTACATGCCGGGCTGCAAGGGAGTGCGGCTACGCAATTTCGGCATGAGCATTGGCATCCGCGATACGCGCAAGATCGACGCCGTCTACAACATGACCGAGGATGATGCGCGCAGCCAGGGCCGCTTCGAGGACACGATCGGCATCTATCCGGAGTTCATAGACGGCTATGGCGTGCTGATCATCCCGACGACCGGCCGCTACATGCAGATCCCCTACCGAGCCATGCTTCCGAAGAAGGTGAAGGGCCTGCTGGTTACCGGCCGCGCCATCGGGGGCGACCGGATCGCCCATGCGGCAACGCGAAACATGGCATGTTGCGCAGTAGCCGGCCAAGGCGCAGGCGTGGCTGCTGCGGTGGCAGTGAGGGCGCGATGTGAGTTATCGGCGGTCAACATCGAAGCGGTGCAGGTTGAACTGGAGAGGCAGGGCGTGCGCATAAGGTGACTGACGCTGGTGTCGAGCAATGTTCCGGATCCGCTCCGGGATAGCGACGGCCACGGACTGAAAAAAGCCCGACGGCGAAAGCATGATGCGGCTGTTTTGCGGCGAATTAGCCAGGCGCTACCGACCAACCTGCTGGGGGCATTCGGGCAATTGCGCAGCGGGCAGAGAACGTTTGGGCGCTGGCCTGGAATGTGGAAGTCACGCTGTTGCTGCAACTGCCGCGAGTTCGGATCGCCATGCCTGGCTTCCAGATCACCCACTCAAACAGCAGCGGTTCTTCAGGGGTTGGAATGGTGGGCGATGACGGGCTCGAACCGCCGACATCTTCGGTGTAAACGAAGCGCTCTACCAACTGAGACGGAAACTGAAGTTTCTCGAACGGCTTCGCCTTACTAATCGCCCGTTGACCTGAGTTTGCAAAAAATCGCAAGAAATCAACTGCTTGAACGACCATACCGCTTGCAACTGCGTGACGCAAGTCGACCTTCAGCGTACTGACGACTGACAAAGCGGAACCTCAATTCGTCTCAGTCTGTGGATGTCATTGGAGCCAGATTGGAGCCGCCACGGATACAAGAATGGACGAGGTCGCCGGATCAGGCAAAGGTCGAGACTTACGATGTCATGTGCTCTCCTGCTGTTATCGCATTCGCATGTACACGGGGATGAGGGGACGCACTCCCGCAAGGCAACCTTCGAGCGCTCTGCCCGTTTCTTTAGGTCATCACCAGCAGGAAAGAATCGATATGAGCGACAACCACGTAGCCAAAGTCATCGAAGTCGTCGGCACTTCAGACACCAGCATAGAAGATGCGATCCAGACCGCGCTCGCCCGAACCGCGAAGACTGTCAAGAACTTGCAATGGTTCCATGTCACCGAACTGCGGGGATCGCTGACCAACGACGGCGAGGTAGACCGGTACCAGGTGATGTTGCGGATTGGCTTCGGTTTAAACGACGACTAATTTCCAACGCGAAAACTCGATCCGATTCAATTGGCATATTGAGCAATCAATGTCAGTCGATAGAGCATGAGACAACTTCGGTGTAACGAAGTGATCTGAGACCCTGAAACTTGCCTCTGTGCTTGTGAATCGAAGCCATAACCAGTCATCTCCTGGAGCCAGATTGGAGCCAAGCAGCTGAGATGAGATTTCTTGGTTGTCAGGTATTCCCTAAGGCATTGATCCTAAAGGGAAAATATGGTGGGCGATGACGGGCTCGAACCGCCGACATCTTCGGTGTAAACGAAGCGCTCTACCAACTGAGCTAATCGCCCGACAAGGGCCGGACGTTTAAGCAGTTTGATTTCCATCCGCAAGGAAAATCGGTCGGAAATTCTGCTTATACGACGCGTCTCGCCGTAGTGGTTGATGCGCGACGTCGCGTAAGATCGGTAATCGGTGCGGGACATGCGGATAAGGCGTCCGGACCCGCTTGACACTCCCCATCGAACCCCTTATCCACCGCCCCAACGACGCCTTGCCATTGAGTTGAGGCGTCAGTGCGCGGGTGTAGCTCAGTCGGTTAGAGTGCCGGCCTGTCACGCCGGAGGTCGCGGGTTCGAGTCCCGTCACTCGCGCCATTTGTTTCCAAGGGTTCCGCCGTTTGGCTTTCTCGCGGTTTCAACTGGTTTCTCCGCCAAGTTTCAACTTTTTGTGCTGGTTCTGTCCTTCGGCCAGTAATCGCCGGCCTTTTCGGCGGGCCTCGTCGGCCGCGCGCACGGCCGCCAGATTCGCCGGCATGTAGGTTCTTTGCAGCGCCTTGCTGCTGTCGATCGAGTTGCCCATCTTGGCTGCCAGCGACGACATCACCACTTCGCCGGCATTCGCCTCGCGTGCGCCCGATCGCCGCATATCCATCAGCCGACGCCGCTCTTCGGCGCCGAACACCAGCCGCCGCAGATCCGAGAAGTCATCGCCCAGAGCGTCCTTCGTGTAGGCTACGCCGAGACGCGGGCG
>JBBSOT010000199.1:0-9159 GCA_038259455.1 Hyphomicrobiales bacterium
ACGCCCATTGGGGTTTTCCGATCCCTGCCTCGCACGAGGCCCTGCACGCCTATCGCGCGCGCCTTCTCGCCCGCCCCTCCATCGCCCGCGTCATCGACGCAGCGCGGCCGTTTCGCGACTATTTCCCGCTCAAGTGGCACCCCTCGCCCTTCTGACCGGCCAGCAGGGGCACGCGCAACAGTGTCGTTACATCTTCTCGCCCGGCAGTGCGCTTGCCTGCTTAACCCAGCTCACGAACTGTTCCTCGTCGAACGCGTCATCCTCATGGATGTGCAGGTAGCGCACCGCCTTCTGCTTCGAGGCAACGGGCGGCAGCGGTTCGAGGTCGGCGCCGCGGAAGAACGCGACCTTGATGTACCTCGCGAAGACATGGAAGCTGAGGAACCAGATCCCGCTTTCGACACCGTAAAGCGGCGTGTTCCATTTCACCGCCTTCTGGACGCCGGGCGCCGCGCGCTCGACCAGTGCGTCAAGCTGTCGCCCTACTGCGCGCTTCCAGCCCGGCATCGCCGCGATATAGGCCTGCACAGGCGCGTCGCCGAACCCCTTGGCGATCTGCGGGTTGCCGCCGGATAGCAGCACAGGATTCGGGTCTTTTCCGGCCATCTGATCCGCGTCCATTCAAGCTCATCTTTCATGTCCGGCCCTCGGCAGGCAATAGCTGCGGAGCGCTATTTACGGGAACACATGCCATCCCGCCGGGTTCAATCGCCAGGCGAAACCCGGTAAGGCTGGGCCAGCCTGCGCCTTTCACCGATCGCCGGCCCGGAGTTTCCGCAATGCCTATCTCGCCGTCATTTCGTCCGTCCGTCAGCCACGCGTCGCTGGGTGACGCCTTCTTCGACGAGGTCGCGGCGGCTGAATTCCCCAGGCACATCTTGCGCTTTCGCAACCAGCGCGCCGCGTCCAGTGTCGGACTCGACAGCCTGACCGATGAAGAATGGATCGAGCATTTCGGCCGCTTCTCGGCGCTGCCCGGCAGTTTCGCAAAGCCGCTGGCGCTGCGCTACCACGGTCACCAGTTCCGCACCTACAACCCCGATCTCGGTGACGGTCGGGGCTTCCTCTTCGCCCAGATGCATGATCTTGGCGACGGGCGCCTGCTCGACCTTGGTACCAAGGGCAGCGGTCGCACCCCATGGTCGCGCACCGCCGATGGACGCCTGACGCTGAAGGGCGGCGTGCGCGAAATCCTCGCCACCGAAATGCTGGAAGCGCTCGGCGTCGACACCTCCAGGACGCTCAGCCTTGTCGAGACCGGCGAAGAACTGGTGCGCGGCGACGAGCCCTCGCCCACCCGCTCGGCGGTAATGGTCCGGCTCAGCCATTCCCATATCCGTATCGGCAGTTTCCAGCGCCTGCTCTATCTCGACGAAACCGACAACATCGCAGCCCTGCTCGACTATACGATCCGCACCTACATGCCCGACCTCTGGCGCGACGAGATTGCCGCGCGCGCGATTGCCTTCCTTGACGAAGTATCGCGCCGGGTCGCCGCCACCGGCGCTGCCTGGATGCTCGCCGGCTTCGTCCATGGCGTGCTCAACACTGACAACATCAATGTCACCGGCGAGAGCTTCGACTACGGACCCTGGCGTTTCCTCCCCATTCTGGACCCGGCCTTCACCGCCGCCTATTTCGACAATACCGGCCTCTATGCCTATGGCCGCCAGCCCGACACGCTGTTGTGGAACCTGACCCGTCTCGCCGAATGCCTGCTGCCCTTCGCACAGCAGAGCGATCTCGAAACCGTGCTGCGCGGCTTTGAGCCGAAATTCCAGCAAGCCTTCAACGCCGCCATGCTGCGCCGCCTTGGCCTGCAATCGGCAGGGGAAGCGAATGATGGAGCGCTCGTGCGAGCGGTCTGGAAGTTCATGCTGGAGTCGAAAGTGCCCTTCGAACAGGTCTTATTCGACTGGTATGGCGGTCTGGAGAGTGAATTGCGTGCCGTCGAGGCGCCGGCGGCGGCTCACTACGCGACGCCCGCTTTCGCCCCGGTCCATGCAGCACTCGCCGGCCACGAAGCGGCCCCCGGCATTCGCCTCGACCACCCCTATTTTGCGCGCAAGATGCCCTGCACCATGCTGATCGACCAGGTCGAGGATATCTGGACGCCGATCGCCGCGGCCGACGACTGGTCCGTCTTCAGCACCAGGCTGGACGATATCGCACAGATGCGCGAGGCCTACACGCTGCCCGGCGGCTGACGCCGCTCTCTGGCTGTCAGCGCCGCGCCCGGTCGGCGCGGCGTGCCTCGATCTGGCGCATCGCCATCACCCGGCGCCTGCTGATCTCGGTGCGCATCGCCATCACATGCAGCGTCAGGAAAAGGACGGTGAAGCCGGTTGCCATCACCATCAGCGGCCACAGCATGCTTGGGTCGATGGTCGGTCCGTCGATGCGGAACACCGAGGCCGGCTGGTGCAGCGTGTTCCACCAGTCCACCGAGAATTTGATGATCGGAATGTTGATGAAGCCGACCAGCGTGATGATTGCCGCGGCGCGCGCCGATTTGGCGGGATCGTCCATGGCGCGGGTCAGTGCCAGAATGCCGAGATACATCAGGAACAGCACGAAGACGGACGTCAGCCGGGCGTCCCACACCCACCAGGTGCCCCACATCGGCTTGCCCCAGATCGAGCCGGTAATGAGCGCCAGGGCGGTGAAGACGGCGCCGATCGGTGCCGCCGATTTGAGTGCCACATCGGCCAGCGGATGGCGCCACACCAGGGTGCCGAGCGCGGCAAGCGCCATCAGCGAGTAGCACATCATGGCCAGCCAAGCGAAGGGCACATGGATATACATGATGCGCACCGTGATCCCCTGCTGGAAATCCTCGGGCGCCATGAAGCTCAGATAGAGGCCGACAGCCAGAAGCAGCGTCGAAAGCCCCGCCATCCATGGTACGACACGATCGGCCAGCGCCACGAACTTGGTCGGGTTTGCCAGGTCGATCAAGCGGTTGGGCCTTTCGCGCGTGTCGCTCATGCAAGGCTACATATATGCGATGCCGGCATGCCGCAATCGCGGCTGATCGGCGCGCATGGGAAGCTGACTGAAACGTGATCGTGCGTCAGGCCGCCTGATCCTCTATGGCGATGCGGCTGAGACGGCGAACTTCGTCGTCGGTCAGCAGCCCGCCTGCCCTAAGCAACGACGCAAACCGGCCATTGCGTGTCGACAGTTCGGCAAAGCCGCCCATCTCGACGATGCGGCCATTGTCGAGGAACACCACCAGATCGGCGTCCCGCACCGTCGTCAGCCGGTGTGCGATGATGAAGGTCGTGCGGTTCTGACGCAGCCTGTCGATAGCGTCCTTGACCCGCGTTTCGGTCTCGACATCGAGCGCGCTGGTCGCCTCGTCGAGCACCAGTATCGGTGCATCCTTGAGGATTGCGCGCGCCAAGGCGACGCGCTGGCGCTCGCCACCCGAAAGCTGGCTGCCGCGCTCGCCCGACAGCGTATCGTAGCCCTCGCTCTTCGACAGGATGAAATCGTGCGCCGCTGCCGCCTGGGCTGCAGCATGCACCTCGTTGAACGCCGCGCCTGAGCGGCCGACCCGGATGTTCTCCTCGATGGAGCGGTTGAACAGGCCCGAATCCTGAAACACCGTGGCGATAGACTGGCGCAGCGACTTGCGCGTCACCGTCGAAATATCCGTGCCGTCGATCAGGATGCGCCCCTGCTGCGGCGTGTGCACGCGCTGCAGAAGGTTGATCAGCGTCGTTTTGCCGGCGCCGGTCGGCCCGACGATGGCCACGGTATGACCGGCCGGTACCTCGAAGGAGATATCGCTGACGCCTTGTCCGGAATTCTGGAACTCGAAGCCGACATCCTCGAACCTGATGTGCCCGCGCACCGCGCCCAGTTCCTGGAGATCGGCTGGCTCATTCGTCTCGGCCGCATCGTCCTCGAGGCGGTAAAAGCCCTCGAGCTTGACCCGTGCCTCGAATATCTGGTTGACGAAGGCCGAGACCTGGTCGAGCCGCCCTATCAGCAGCGCGGCAAAGCCGGTGAAGGCGACGATGTCGCCGATCCTCAGCTCGCCGCGCGACACCAGCAGGGCGCCGATCAGAAGCACCACCATCATAGAGATGGTCGAGGCCAGCCGATGCAGGGCGCTTGCCAGCGCCCACCAGTCGAGCACCGGGTTCTGGGCCGTCAGCAGCGCACCGACATGTTTGCGAAGCGCCTCGGTCTCGGCGCTGATGCGGTTGTAGCTCTGCAGCACCGCGACATTGCCCACCGAGTCTGTCACATGGGAAAACACGTTGTGGTAGTGACGTTCGACCGATTTCTGGCCCTCGCTGGTCTTTTGCATGACCAGTCGGCCGATCAGCACGTAGAGAACGCCGAGCGCAACCAGCACCATCGACATTCTGACATCGAGCGACAGTGCGGTCGGCACCAGCAGCACCAGTGCCACGAAGGTGGACAGATGCTGGCGCATGAATTCGAGCCACAGGGAAAACAGCGTCTCGACAGCCCTGAGCAGCGTATGCAGCGCGTTGGAAGTGCCGCGCTCATGATGCCAGGAGAGCGGCATGGCGATGACGCGCTCGAAGGATTCGCAAAGGACGGCAGCCCGGCGCGCATGGGCGATCCGGTCGGCGCTGCGTGCAACGAAGACGAAAGCCACGACATTGAAGGCACCGAGACTCGCCCACAGAGCCAGTGTCGGCACAACGTCTCGCTTGTCGGTGATCGCATCGATGACCCGGCCGAACAGCACGGGCTCTGCGATCACGACCATGGCAAGGATGATATTGGCGGAACAAACCAGGCCAACGCGCTTCCTGTCGGCACCCAGGTAACGGAGGGCTCTCCAGTATATTTCGAGCAGTGACACGCAACTACCTCGTCATGCAAAAATTGTGCACCGCACCATCAGTGGTAATATCGAAAGCGGGCTCAAGAGACAATGAGGTGATCCACTCCAGGTTCCCGATTTCCGAACAACTATGCGCAACGCTCGGTAACGTCCCGTGATTGTATAAGATTTTGAAAGATAACGAAAAAAGGCCAAGGTTGCGGCAATATTGTGGCGGCGGCTCAAACCATCGTGCCGCAGCGTCAGAATTAAGTCGGCAAGGTGACGACAACCTCGACGGTCCCGCCGTCGGCTAGGTCGATCGCATCGCCTTCGCAGTGCACACCGTTGGCCTCGACGGACCGCTTGGCCGCGTCCTTGGCCCGCATGACCTTGACGTTGTAGCGGGTTCCGGAAACCCGCAGCGTTGCCGAATAGCCGTCCCAGTGGCTTGGAAGCACGGGCCTGATGAGCAGGCGGTTACCTTCCTTCTGGATGCCCAGGATGCTCTCGACCGCCGCCCGGTAGAGCCAGCCGGCCGAGCCGGTATACCAGGTCCATCCGCCACGCCCCGCCTTGTCGGGCGATGAGTAGACATCGGCCGCAACCACATAGGGCTCGGTGCGATAGCGTTCGGCGCCTTGTTCGTCGCGCGCATGGTTGACCGGATTGAGCATCTCGAACGCGCGCCACGCCTCGTCGGCCATGCCCATTTCAGCAAGGGCGATGACGAACCAGGTCGCCGCATGCGTGTATTGCCCGCCGTTCTCGCGCACGCCGGGCGGATAGCTCTTGATGTAGCCGGGCTCGAGCGGCGTCTGCGAAAACGGCGGCGTGAACAGCTTGATGATCTTGAACTCGTCGTCGACCAGCATGCCGGTCGCCGACGCCATGGCCGTCTTCGAGCGGACCGGGTCTCCAGCGCCCGATATGACGCTCCATGACTGCGCAATGGAATCGATGCGGCATTCGTCTGAATTGCGCGAACCGAGCGGCGTGCCGTCGTCAAAGCTGCCGCGCCGGTACCACTCGCCGTCCCACGCCGCATTCTCCAGCGCCTGCTTCAGCTTGCCTGCGTGCTTGTCCCACGCCTTCACCCACCTGGTATCACCCTGTTGGCGCGCAATGTCGGAGAAATTGCCGAGCGTCTTCTGCAGGAACCAGCCAAGCCACACGCTCTCGCCCTTCCCGCCTTCGCCGACCCGGTTCATGCCATCATTCCAGTCGCCACCAAGGATCAGCGGCAAGCCGCTTTCGCCGGTGCGCTTGATGGCAAGATCGAGCGCCCGCACGCAATGGTCGTAGATGCTGGTGGTTTTTTCCGACACTTGCGGCGTGAAGAAGGAATCGTGTTGTCCAGGCGCCAACGGTTCGCCAACGACAAAGGGCACCTGCTCGGCGAGCAGCGTATCGTCACCCGTGACACTGACGTAGCGATGCACGGCGTAGGCGAGCCACACCACGTCATCGGAAATCATGGTGCGCACGCCCGCACCGCTGCGCGGCAGCCACCAATGCTGCACGTCGCCTTCCTTGAACTGCCGGCGCGCCGCATTGAGAATCTGGCTGCGTGCCAGCAGTGGATCGTGCAGCAAAAGTGACAGCGTGTCCTGCAACTGGTCGCGGAAGCCGAAGGCGCCACTCGCCTGATAGAACGCCGAACGCGCGCGGATGCGGCACGCCAGTCCTTGGTAGGGCAGCCAGCGATTGACCATGGCGTTGAAGCCCTTGTCGGGAGTCTCGACCTGTACGGTCTCCAAGAAATCGTCCCAGCGCGTCTCATTGTCCGTCAACCGGGCATCGAAATCCTTTTCCCGGTGCATCGCGACCAGACTGCTCGCCTCCTCCGTCGAGCCTGCATCGCCCATCAGCCACAGCATGGCTATCTCGCCGCCGGCCGGCACCTCAACGTCATGCGCCATTGCCGCGCACGGATCGCTGCCGGCCTCCACCTTGCCGGTCAGTCCAGCCCCGCCGCAAACGGCCTCCGGCCATTCCACGGAGCCGGCCCGGCCGATGAACTCGTGCCGGTCGGCCGTCACCGACTGGGCCTTCTGGTCGCTCGCCAGAAACGCGATGCGGTCGCCATAATCAAGACTGTACGCGTTGCGCGCCAGCAAGGCGCCGGTCGCCTCGTCAATCGAGGGAACGATGGTCGGCGCAGTTTTGGCGCGGTCGCTGCCCAGTACCCATTCGACGTAGGCGTAGACCCTCAGCCGGGCCGCCACCGGGCCGGAGTTGCGCAGCACCAGGCGCGATATCTTGACCGGATCCTCCGGATCGACCAGCTGCGTCAGTTCCATCGAAAGCGGCCCGCGCTTGGCGCTGAACTTGCAGAAGCCCTGACCGTGCCGCGCTTCATAGACCGTCGCCGGATCGCGTGCGACGGCAGCGAAGGGCGAGAATGCCCGGCCGCTGGCATGGTCATAGATGTAGATAGCCTCGCCCGGACGGTTGGTCACCGGGTCGTTCGTCCACGGCGTCAGTTGGAAGTCACGGCTGTTGCGGCTCCAGGTAAAGGATGCGCCCTCGGCCGAGGTGTGGAATCCGAAATCGGCGTTGGACACGACATTGATCCACGGGTGCGGTGTTGTGCGCTGGCCGGCCAGCCTGACGACATAATCGCGCCCGTCGCGGTCGAAACCGCCAAAGCCGTTCCAGTTCTGCAGATCCGTGCCGGCAACCACCGGCACTGTCGTGTCGGCCGGCTTGGACCTGGCAACCTGCAGCGCGCCATCGTCGCTCCCCTGGCCAGCGCCATCTGCGACCGCCTCGACGGCTGCATCGCGTGCCTGCAACGCCGCTGCCTCGGCCCGCTCGATCTGTTCGAGGATGCGGCCATTGCGCGTATGCAGCGCGACGCGCGCCACAGACAGCAGCGTCCGATAGGAGTTTTCGTCCATCAGGTCGCGACGCACGGCGAAGATATGCTGGCGCGGCCCCAGTTCCTTGCCACGCAGCTTGCTGTTTTCGCACAGCGTATCGATCGCCTGCTGCAGATCCTGCACGTAGGAAGACGCCTGCTCGTTGACGATGACGAGATCGGCCAGCATGCCGCGGGCACGCATATATTCCTGGAAGCGCAGCGCATTGGCGACGATCTCGAGGTCGGCGACGTCGCCGATCCGCACCAGGAAAATCGGGTAGTCGCCCGAAATGGCCATCGGCCACAATGCCGATTGCTGCCCAAGGCCGGCCGCAATCGTCGTGGCTGGCAGGCGCAGGAACGGATCGGGGTAGATCAGGTACGACGCCAGTTTCTGGACGTTCGCCGCATCGGCCAGGCTCAACCCCATATGCCGCGTCTGCACCTGCGAGCGTGTCCAGGCCAGCATCGCCTGCCTGGCGAAGCCTTCGCTGTGATCGAGCCGCGAGATCGTTGCCTCGACGCCGGCGCGATCGGCGGCGACGACGCTCCAGAATGTCAGCGTCACCTTCTTGTTGGCGCCTACCCTGACCCGGCAGCGCAACGCAGCTATCGGGTCCAGCGTGAAGCCGTCATGGCCGCCCAGTTCGGCGTTCTTGTCGAACGCCGCTGCATTGGCGATGGTGCGGCCGCGTCCGACGAAGGCGCGACGGTCCGTTTCAGCCTGAACCTCGCGCGCCACGCCTTGCGGGGCGGTCACGAAATGCGCCGCTGCGATGCTGGCCTCGCCGGTTGCACGGTTGCGGCGATGCGCATGGATCACATTGCCGTTCGGCACGATCTCGGTTTCGACGAACATCTTCGAAAATGCCGGGTGCGCCTTGTCGGCTGCATCGGGCGCCAGCACCAGTTCGGCAAAGGATGTCAGCTCGATCACCCGGTCCGTGTCGCCGTCATTGCACAGCGTCACCCGGCGGCCCTCGCCATCGCCCTCCGAGACGACGATGCACTCGACCTCCGATCGCAATGTGTCGACCGTCTTGATGAAGCTCGCCTTGTCGTCGGAAAAATGCGTCTGGCAGCGCTCGCCCGGCGCCTTTTTGGGTTCGCTCGTTGCCGACCACCAGTCGCCCGTGTCGACGTCGCGCAGGAAGATATAGCTGCCAAGCCGATCTTCCGTCGGATCGGCGCGCCAGCGTGTCACCGCCAGATCGTCGTAGCGGCTGTATCCCGACCCGGTCGCCGTTACCATCACCGAGTAATGGCCGTTGGACATCAGGCTCGTGGCGCGCAACGCTGTCGCGGGGTTGAGTACCAGTCGCGTGTCGAGATCCTGTTCCAGCGTCTCGCTGGTGCCGCGCTCGTCGGCTTCGGTGCGCACCGTTGCGACGGGGATGTCGCGCGGCGCTTTTTCCTGCAGCAGCAGTTCGGCCGACTCGATCACCGGATCACTGTGGAAGCGGTCGCGCATGCGGCCTTCGAA
>JBBSOT010000200.1:0-9148 GCA_038259455.1 Hyphomicrobiales bacterium
CGCCGGGTTGCAGCTCCCACGCCGCGGACAGGTGTTCGATGGTCTCCGCGATATTCCAGATCAGCTTGTCGATGGTGCTGCGCTGGCGCTCCTTGCCATTCACCTGCACCGCGATTTCCGCCTTGCCGATGTCGCCGGCTTTTGCCGAAGGCACCACCGGTCCCGTCGGCGCACTCTGATCGAAGCCTTTTCCGATGCTCCAGGGCCGACCCTGCTTCTTCATGTCGTTCTGCAAGTCGCGTCGGGTCATGTCGAGACCAACGGCATAGCCGAAGATGTGCGTCATGGCATCGCTGGCCTTGATGTTCTTGGTGCGCACCGTCAGGTCGCCACCGTCGGGCATTGCATCGCGTGCATTGACGGCCAGGTTGACCACAACCTGCTCGAACTGCCCGATATCGACCTTGACCGGCCACAGGTCGCGGCCATGGTCGACCTTGAGCTTGATGCCGTTGCCGACCAGCCGCGCGAGCAGCATGCGCAGGTCCGCCAGCACGTCCGTCAGGTTGAGCACTTCCGGCCGCAGCGTCTGCTTGCGCGAGAATGCCAGAAGCTGCCGGACAAGAGAGGCCGCGCGGTTGGCGTTCTGCTTGATGTTCATGATGTCTGGGAAGGACGGGTCCGACGGTCTGTGATTGGTCAGCAGCAGGTCCGAGGCCATGATGATGGCGGTCAGCACGTTGTTGAAGTCATGCGCGATACCACCGGCAAGCTGCCCCACCGCCTGCATCTTCTGGCTTTGCGCCATCTGGCCTTCGAGTGCCTTTTGCTCTGTCGTCTCTACCGCATAGACGATTGCGGATTCCTCGGCGCCCTCGCCGGTGTTGTCGGCGACCGCGTTGACATAGTAGCGAATGTGACGGTCTTCATTGCCCGGCAGCATCGTGTCGATCGGCGCGATCTCGGCCTGGTGCAACCTGGCCTTCTCCAGGGCCGCTGCAAAAGCTGCACGGTCACGCTCATGGATCACCGTGTCGAGGCGCACGCGCCGGTCGACCGCGTCGCGGTCAACGACCGCCGAAAACAGAGACAGGAAGGGCGCATTGGTGCGCAGGATGCGACCCTCGAGATCGACGGCCGCAATTGCCATCGGCGTCGAGTTGAAGAAACGCGTGAAGCGGATTTCGGAAGCGCGCAATTCGGCGGACGAATCCTCGCCCTGGGTCCGGTTGAGGACAATGGTGCGCGTCGGTCCATTCAGGCCTTCGCGGCTTGCCGAGACACGGTGCATGAAGCGAACCGGCAGTGCCTCGCCGTTGACCGTTGCCAGATCGAGATCGATGACGGCGTTGCGCGTCGTCCCTGGATCGGCCTTCACCGAGCGGACCAGCGCCATGCCGTCGCCGGCGACAATCTCCTTGAGGGTTATGGCACCTGGCGTAAAGCTCGCAAGATCAATGCCCAGCCATTCGGCCAGTGTCGCATTGATGTAGGTGACCCGACCCTCCTGATCGGCAGAGAAAAAGCCTGCCGGCGCATGATCGAGATGGTCGATTGCCTTTTGCAGGTCGAGGAAGAAACGCTCCTGCTCGGCCCGCTCTCTGGAGATGTCGGCCAGTTGCCATGCCAGCAGTGGCTGGCGCTGTCCAGGAACGCTGAAAGAACGTGCCCTGGCCCTGTACCATCGCGCGCCCGGTTCGGCACCCGGTCGTATGGCCTGCGCCAGTCGAAACTCGCCGTCATTCTCCTTCCCGTCGGTCAGCCCCGAAGCCAGCCGGTAGATCGTCGCCGACGCCTCGGGAACATCGGACAAGAGGTTTTCGACCGATTTTATGTCCGCGGCCGACGTTGCGCCGGTCATCTCACCATAGGCACGGTTGGCATAGACCACCCGCGCCTTGGTGTCTGTGACCAGAAGCCCTTGTCCCATCGAATCGACAAATGCCTTCGATAGTTCGTCGGTGGTTGAGCGGGGCGCTATCTGGACGAAACCGATGGCTGTGGCGAAAAGATAGCCGACGCCGATCATGGCCAGTACGCCGAGCATCCCAAGCAGAAACGGGTCGCCCAGGCGCTCGCGAAAAATACCAAACACGATTGCCGCGCCGGTCAGCACGACAACGAAAACGACAAGGCGCACAACGGCACCAGGACGCGTGTTCTGATCCACGATCGGAACCGGATAGAAGTCGCCGCGCGTGTCTCGTGCCATTGGAACTGATTCCCGAAATGGCGGCTCCCCTGCCGCGAACCGGTTGAATCACATTCTCATTGGCTGGAAAAGGTCTAGCCTGAAAAAGCGCCGGGATAACAGCTCGATCAGGACCGTAATGGTGACTCGGACCGTTTGCGGGGCCAAACATCTGCGATAAGGCAACTTGCGGACGCGAGGCCTACGGGTCTACTGTCGCTATGCGTATGTGGCGGAAGTTTGGGGAAGTCGATGCTCGATTGGTTCGAAGGTCTGGCCGGTCCAGGATTTGCCGCCGCTGTCCTTTGGACATTTGCTGCTCTCATTCTTCTTGTGATCGTACTGGTGATCATCAAGCTGATTCGCAGCATGACTTTCGGGACCTTCGTTGCCGGGGGCCGCAACCGCAAGACGCGGCTGGCAGTGATGGATGCGACCGCTGTCGACAGCCACCGCCGCCTTGTGCTGGTCCGTAGGGACGATATCGAACACCTGATCCTGATCGGCGGACCGACCGATGTGGTCGTCGAGCGCGAAATTCGCTACGGCCAGTCACGACGCCCCGCCTTCATCGGAGAGAGCACCAGCGAAACACCGCCGGCCAGGCCGCGCATGCAGGAAGCTCCGGCTGCCCCGTCACGGCCGATTGCTGTCGCACCGCAGCCCCTGCCGGAACCTGATTATATACAGCAGCCGCCTGTGCACCGCGCCGCACCGCCTCCTCCCATGCGCGCTCCGGAACGGGCCAGACCAATGCCAACTCCGGCTCCAGCGCGTTCCTCCGGCCGCGACACCTCTCCCCCGCCACGGCCCGCACCACAGAGATTGCCGCCGGCCAGCATGCCACCCGTGGCCGGCATGGCGAGAACCAGCCGTCCACCGGTAGCGCAGAGACCGCCTGCCCATGCCAACAGCCTGGACGATACACTCATGAACGAGCTTGAGGTCACCTTCGAGGCTAAGCCTGCCAAGATCCCGGCAAAACCGATCGAGATGACCCTTGATGACGAAATGACGAAGCTGCTGGGCGAGTTGTCGAGCCACAAAAGGTAGCTGCGTGGAGGAGGCCTGCAATGCAGGCTTCAGCCGAATGCCCGACCTCGGAGACTTTCAGCGCAGTTTTGTTTTGGTTGCGATTGGTGCTTTGGTCGCCAGTCGCAATGGCGCGTTACGTTGCGCTGGATGCGAAAGCCGGCTTCGCGTCCAAGAACGGACCTCGGGTCAGGCTCTAGCGATGGTCATTGATTTGCCGGTCGTCTCGGAAAGGCCGCGATACCGATCTCAGATCTCCACCAGCGCAGCAAGTTCAAGAGCGGCCTTTTCAGGGATGCGTCATCTCATCGTGGCCGGCTGAATCGAAATCCCCGACAGATGCCGGGGATTTGCTGAAAGCGTGAAAATGCGTTTGAGGCGGACCTACACTGCCGCCGACTTGCGTCGCCCCTATTCTAGCGGTGTCTCAAGGCCCTGCAGCTCCGGAGCAGCTTCGGCAGGAGCGGCCGTGTCATCAGCTGGAGCCGCACCACCGTCAGCTGGTGCAGCACCACCGTCAGCTGGAGCCGGCGCCGGCGCCGCTGCTGCGTCGGCCTTGACCTGGGCATCCACTTCATCGGCAAGTTCCTTGCCGACCGCGTCGGTCAGATCACGGGCAATTCCGCGTTGCCAGATCTCGGCAGCCTTAGCCACCTCGCGGGCGACGATCGGCCCTTCGGCAAGCAGCTTCTGGCCAGCTGCGGATGCATAGAACGTCGCAATGGCGTTGAGTTCCGGTTCGGAAAAGATCCGGGCGTAGGACATCGCAACTTCACGTTCCAGATCCGCGCGCCGCGACACCATTTCAAGTGTCTGTCTATCGACCGATGCAATGATCATCTCTTGCAGATCAGGATTTTGCTGGATGAGCTGCTGCTTCAGCGCGATGTTTGCGGCAGGCAGAATGTTGTCATAGGCATCTGTCGCCTTGACGGCCGAAACCGCAGCGCGGGCAGCCTTGAGATGTCCCTCGGTGATCTCCTGAGCCATAACGCTCGACGAAAACGCCACAAAAATTGATGCCGCCAGGACCGTGGCGGTTTTGCGAACGCTGAGAACGAAATGCATGATCGGAAGAACTCCCTGTTTGTCAGTTCGCTTGAACGGTCCTGATGCCGTTCTCGCCTGCAATTATCGCCACATCTGCCAGCCCCAGGAACAGACCGTGTTCAACGACCCCCGGGATGCGATGGAGGGCTTCTGAAAGCGCTCTTGTATCCGGAATGCGGCCAAAAGATGCATCCAGGATCAAATGTCCGCCGTCTGTAACAAATGGCCGGCCTTGCGTCATCCTCAATATCAACGGACCGGAAAGGCCCAAGGCTGAACATGCCTCACCAATGGCCGCTTCCGTCGCCCGGAGCCCGAATTCGTTGACCTCGATGGGCAAGGGAAACTTTCCCAGCGTCTCGACAAGCTTGCTCTCGTCGGCGATTACAATCATGCGCGCAGAGGCAGCCGCCACAATTTTCTCCCGAAGCAGCGCGCCGCCGCCGCCTTTGATCAGGTTCAGCTGAAAATCAACCTCGTCGGCTCCGTCTACGGTCAGGTCGAGTGCAGGGGTCTCATCAAGTGTCGAAAGGCGAATCCCGAGTTCAGCGCACAATGCGGCCGTGCGCTCTGAAGTCGGCACTCCGACGATCCGCATTCCGCTGGCGACTTTTTCGGCCAGTAGACGGACGAATTCCTCGGCCGTTGAACCGGTGCCAATGCCGAGACTCATCCCGTCCGAGACATGCGACAGCGCAGCCCGGGCCGCCTCGATTTTCAACGTCTTAGCGTTCATGTTATATGACAACTGCCTTGTTTGACGCCGCGCTGGTAGCATCTTTGCTGCGACTGGCAAAGCGCTGACCCCACTGACGGGCTTCTCGCTTGCGCCGAAGCCAACCAACTTGTATCGGCCAGTCACATCTACCCCGAACCGTCCTGCATTTCAGAAGGCGAAAAGAGATGAGCCAGAAGACAATTGTGTTCGACCTGGACGGAACCCTTGTCGATACCGCGCCCGACCTTCTGGACAGCCTGAACCACACGTTGAGTGCTGGCGGCGCGCAAGAGACAGACGGAGCCGGATTTCGTCAATTTGTTGGCCATGGTGGCAGGGTGATGATCGAACGTGCCTACAAGGCGCAAAACCGTCTACTGGTGACGCAAGAGCACGACCGCCTGTTCGATCTGTTCCTCGACCACTACGGGGCGAACATACCTGGTCGTTCGCTACCCTATCCGGGCGTCAGTGAGGCCCTCGAAAGGTTCAAGGACGCCGGATACATTCTCGCCGTGTGTACGAACAAGACGGAAGAGTTTTCGAAACGGTTGATCGCGTCACTCGGCCTGCACGTGCATTTTGCAGCAATTTGCGGCCAGGACACGTTTGCCTTTCGAAAGCCGGACCCGCGCCACCTGACCGAAACCATCACCAAGGCCGGTGGAACTGCCGAGAATGCTGTGATGGTTGGCGATTCCAGAACCGACATCGACACGGCCAAGGCCGCCGGCATCCCTGTGGTTGCTGTCGATTTCGGCTACACCGACAGACACGTGCGCGAATTCGAGCCTTCCAGGATCATCTCGCATTTCAATGAACTGACCGTTGAAATGGCAAATGATCTCATCGGTTCGATCGGCGGGGTGCGGCGTTCTTGACTTCCGGGTCACCCGCATCCTATATCGCGGCTCGCTTGGCCCTCGGGCCTGCAGCGGGCGATTAGCTCAGCGGGAGAGCACACCCTTCACACGGGTGGGGTCGCAGGTTCAATCCCTGCATCGCCCACCATTCTTCCAGGAATCAACCAACCGAACATCGTCTGGCCGCACATCGTGCACGGGCCTACGATAGTATTCGAACGCTCGATGCGCTGACTCAGATGCTTGGCGCGCGTGCTGCGTCCGTCTTCTCCATCGCCGCAGCCAGCCTGGAATCGCGGCTATAGACATCGGCGAAATACTCGACCTTGCCGTTCTTGTCCGGCCATGCCGTGAAATACGCCACGTAGACCGGTATCTTGCGGGTTTTCTCGGAAGAGTGTCCCTGCTTCAACTTGGCTTCGACGTGGTCGATGCTGGTTCCCAGAACAGCGGCGGCCATGCCGCGTGGATCCTTGAGACGCACGCAGCCATGGCTGAACGCCCGTTCGTCACGGTCGAACAGCTTCTTCTGCGGTGTATCGTGCATGTAGATCGCATGCTTGTTGGGAAACAGGATCTTCAGTTCACCAAGCGCATTGGCTTCGCTCGGCGTCTGGCGAATATTGTAGGGAACCCTGGAGCCGTAAGCGTACCAATTGATCGATGACGAAGAAATACGTCGGCCGCTTGCATCAGTTACCTCGTAGCCGGCACGGTCGAGATAGCCGGGATCGCCGCGCAGCCTCGGCAGCATCTCATTGACGATGATCGACTGCGGCACGCCCCAATAAGGGTTGTAGTCGATCTGCTCGATCTCATCGTAGAAGAAGCTGGTCTGGTTGGACGGCTTGCCGACCACAACCCGCATGTTGAGCTTTTCGACGCCGTCCTCAATGAACTGGGCGGTATAGGCCGGCTGGTTGATGAAAACGCGCGTCTCGCCAAGCTGTGCGGGCAGCCAGCGCAACTGCTCAAGCGCGACCTTGACCTTTTCGATCCGGTCCGCTCTCGAATTGCCTGCCAACGCACCGACAGTGCGCTGCCCGATAACGCCATCGGGCCGCAAGCCGGCCTTTTTCTGCGCGGCCTTGATGACCGGCACAAGCTCTTCGGAATAGATCTCGGCGTCGTTCTGGCTGGCCAGCAACGCGCCATATTCGCCACCCATCTCGTCATCGAGATCGCGGGCGATCAGATGAAGCATCTTCGACAGTTCGGGGCTCTGCTCGCCAGGCTTAAGCAACAGCTTGGGATCGACGACAATGTCGTTCTCGGCGCTGGCTTTGAGGGACTCGAGTTCGACACGCAATGCGCGATATTCAGCGCCCTGAGGGTGGCGGGACTCAAGTATCGTTCGCACCTGCGATGCCGCAGACAAGGTCGTCAATTCGGCTACCATGTCGACCGGCTTGTCGGGCATGTCATAATAGCCGGAAATGCGGTCAGCCACGATACGACCATTGGTGGCATCATGAATATAACGCAGAACCTTTGCCGACAGCGCCATTTCGAACCGGATCAGTTCCCGCTTCCATTCAGCATCGTCGACTGAGCCCTTTGAAGGCACCGAGATGGCGTAGTCCGCTGCGGGCAAGCCGTAACTGTCGGCCTCGCCAAGTACGCGCAGGGCCTCACGTGCGCGTTCGTTGACCTGATTGTTGCCGATCCAGATGAAATCCGGATGTGCCGTATAGTACTCGGTAATCGCCTTGGCTGCGGCGGCTTCTGCCAGAAGCTCGTAGTCAACCAAGCCCGACACCGATTCGCGGAAAGCGGTCGATGGAGTAGCGGGATCGAGCGAGGCCGACTGCGCAAATGCGGCGAGCGGTGCGAAGTCGACCTTGCGCAAGGCATCGGCCTTGTAATTGTAATAGGATGGGGCGGATATCTTTGCCGGAGCAGCGCGCACGACATTGCGGGCAGGCGCTGGCTCTCGTCCAAAATCACGTTCGCCAACATTGTCTCTGGGTCGCCCGATGAGCGGCGAGCCGCGCCTGCGTTCGCCAATCGGCTCGCCACGCGCCCGGTTGTTCAAGCCACCGCCAAAAAGCGTGTCGAAGAGATTGCCGGCCTCGGCCTGGGTCACTGACGCCGACATGGCTACGGCAAGCACCGCCAGTGGCATTGACACGGTCTTCATTCCGAAAAGTCTCATCGATCATCCATTTCGATCTGCGACGCAAATCTCTCATCGCCAGCAGGCGGATTTAAGGCGCAAGCATAGCGATTCCCAAGGGTATCGCCAAGTTCTCCCACAATTTGGAAACAGAGTGTTGCGCATGCGCTTCACAAGATCGTGTCCTGATGACGTCCTTGAGTGCATATGCCGCCATCAAAAACGCGCGATCGCTTCAATCTGCGGTCGCGAGGGACCGGCTTACAAAATCCAAAGCCTGCCTGACCACAGCCGGCTCGGAAAGGATGCGCCGGTGTCCGAGACCGTCAGCCCAGTGCACGTGAACATGCGGTCCAGCCTTGGCAAACGCTACAGCGTGCGAGGATGGCACCTCCCTATCGTCGGGGGCGTGAACGACAAGTGTTGGAACACGCGCTTGCGCAAGCTGGCTGGTGCCATCGAGTTCGTCCAAAGGTCGTCCGGCCAGGCGGCCGACGCGCGCGACAACGCGTGCCCTTGTGCGCGGGCCGATCGCCAGAAAGTCGAAAAACCTTTCGAATACGATACGCAGCGAGCTTGGCGCGGCAATCAGCACCAGCCTCGATGCCTCCGTCGCACCGACGCCGGCAATGGACCCGGCTACCGCATTGGCGGCAACCGCGCCGCCGAAGGAATGGCCGACAATCGCAGAGAAGGGACCGAACCATTGCCCGACGGCGTGGATGGCACGAACAGCGTCAACCAGCGTCAGCCGTCGTCCCGAGGACCCTCCGTGGCCGGGCAGGTCCAGCGATAGGACGCGAAAGCCGGCATCGCGATAAGCCAAGATCAGCGCTCTCATGAACTCGGTACGCGAACGCCAGCCATGCACGACCAGGACGGTGCCGGCATTGAAGCGGCTGCCCAGCGGGCGAAACTCGTAGACTGCAAGGCAACCATGCAGCGTCCGAATGCGGTGATGGCGGGCCTCGGCCATCAAGGCGGCGGCGCGTTCGACCGCCCTCGCCTCGCCGACCGACATGCTTTTCGGGTTTGGCGTACGGCAGAACATTCCGAACGCGGCCACGGCAGCGAGACCGGGCGCGACACGCTCGGCCATACTGAACGCTGAGCGGATGACGTTGACGCCGATTGATGCCATGATAAGTGTCCAACCGTGAGTTCGTTCAAACATGAACATAATAGTTCAATCGTGAACAATCAGCAAGACCTTCCTTGGGACAATCCCCGATTCCGCA
>JBBSOT010000201.1:0-9144 GCA_038259455.1 Hyphomicrobiales bacterium
CAGAAAATTGACGATGCGGTCAGCAATATGAGCGCTCGTCGTCGTCGTCGTGATTTGCAGCAACGCTGCCGGGTGGATTGTGTCGGTCACGAAAAGTCCTTTCTCGATTGAATGCTGAATGCTGGGGATGGCGTGCTGGTCAGGCGACGAGGCGTTCGTCGGAGACAGGCACAGCAAGGCCGAGGTCCCGGCACAGCCTGGCCGCGAACACGCCGGCGTTGGTCAGTTCCCGGATGCCGGCGTAGTGGTTCCGCATCCCGGAATAGTCGCAGCGGCCATTACAGCGGCGGTACATGATCTCGCCATTCTGCGAGAAGCCGCCGCACGACACGGTGACGTAAAGCTCGTCACTGTGAAGGATGATCTCGCCCGACACGGCAATGCCACCGGGGCTCGACCTGATGTCGAATTCACTGCGCTCAAACCCGAGCGCTTCGGCAAGCCGGCTGAGTGCCTTGCGGGCTTCCGAGTGGAAGGCCTTTTTGGCGTCGCCATCGTAAGCGACACCGCGGTAGGCCAGGGTAACCAGCATCGGTTTGTGGCGAAGGTCGCTGATGGCCGCCATGCAATCCTGGCGGAGCGCTGCATCGGAGCGGCCGTTTGCGGTGGCAACGGCGCCAAGGTGCCGCGCCAGCATCAAGACAGCGGGGTCGGTCTCGGCGGCGTTGCCAGACCGGCGGCAATCTTCGATGGCGGCGGACAGGCCGTGGACAGCGCTGGAAAGTGTGCTCAGTGCCGATGGGTCGACGGCTTGCTGGAAGCGAAACGCGGTATCGTAAGTCATCGAAGGTCTCCTTGGCGGGGGTTAAGGGCGTTCACACGCCGTCCCCTCCCCTCCCGATCAGTCGCTTCGCGCGACGGTGATGGTGAACCGCGATCCGTCGTCGAACAGGACGATGACGGCGCCGGTGACGAGGTCCTGGTCCACCAGCTGAATCCTGTTGTCGGACTGGCTGATGACTCCCTCGATGAAGCGGGCGAGCCTTTCCGCCGAAGGCGGCGCGGGAGGAGGCTTTCTGGGTGCCATGGCTTTGATCCTGTCAGGCTGCGATGGGCAAAGCGTCGTCGAAATCTTCCTCAATCTCGTCGGTGTCGTTCGCGTTCTGTTCTGCTCGCGTCAACAGATAGCCGGCAGCAGCTTCGGCCTTGGCGGCGGCAGAGAGCAGGGCCTTCTCATCGTCCTTCAGGATCTTGATCCAGGACGCGATGTAGCTGGCGTGGTTGTCGAGGTGGGTGACCGGCAATCCCAGTTCGGCACCGATGAGCGCGCTGGAAATCTCGGCTACCAGCTCTTCGCGGGCATAGTCCTCGGAGCCGAAGCCGTTGCTGATCTTGCGGTCGAGCCTCGACGAATGGCCTGTCCAGTGGCTCAGTTCATGCGCCGCGACCGCGCCATATTGGGCATAGCTTTCGAAGTCCTGCCAGTGCGGCATGTGGATGACATCGAGGCTCGGGATGTAGCAGGCCCGCGATCCGCCGCTCACGATTGCTGCACCGGTGCCGGCAATGAACGCGTCGATCTCGGCACGATGTTGCTCATCGGGACGTTCGCGCGGCGCCGGCGGGACAATGTAGCGATCGGGCAGCCCGTCGATTTGGCAGACATTGAAGACGTTGTAGGTCTTCATGACACGGCGCTGCGACTGGCGATCCTCGCCGGTCGCAGGATCCTGCTCGGTCTTGCCGTAGGACTTGTAGAACACCGCGATCGTCGACTTCTCGCCCTTGCGGACCTGGCCGCCCAGTTCGGTCGCTTGCCGGTAGGTCATCCAGGTCGGCATCGAAAAGCCGCGTTCTTCGGCGACGCACCACAGCCAGATAACGTTGATGCCGCGATAGGGCTTGCCACAGGCACGCATCGGCCTGGTGATATCGCACGCGGTTGTCCAGGGCCGCCGCCATGGGCTGGTGCCTTCCTCGAGGCGTTTGATGATCGCATCGGTGATGGTCCGTGCCGGCGAGACGGTGTCGGCACGAGATCTTGCGGCAAATCGGCTTTTGGGAGAGGGCATGAAAGGCTCCTTGGGCTTAGCCCGCCGGATTGGCCGGGCTGCTTGCCCACCACCGTCTTTCCTCTGATCGTGTTTTCTTGAGCGGATATGCCTCGCAAAATCCGCGTCTGTCACACCCGAAAACCTATCCGGTCATCTCCCAGGGATTGATGAGTTCAACGCCTGTAGCCTCGAAGGCTGCTGTGTTCCGCGTGACGACTTGCATGCCGTGAACAAGCGCGGTCGCAGCGATCATTGCGTCCCGGTCCGACCTTGGGTCAGGAACATGCAAGGCAGCACATCGGCGCGCTATCGATATATCGAACGCGACAATCCGACCATCGAAAGCTGGGAGGACATTGTTCTCGAGCCAGCCTCGCAGGAGCAGGCCTTGGGACGGATCCTTGCGTTCGATCTGCAAGATGCCGATTTCGATTTCGAGGATGGTGATGCTCGAGATGAAAAGCGTCGGGACAGCAACTCTGGCGGCCCAGGCGACGACCCTGGCATCGGCACGGCCGGATAGTGCTTTGCGAAGTTCCGAAACGACGTTGGTATCGAGAAGATACATCAAGAAAGGTCGGTCGGACGATAGAGTTCGCCTTCGAGGCGCTCCGGTTCGAATTCGATGTTCTCTGTTCCCGCCATCCCGAGAAGTTCGACGATGCTGCCGGCCGAAGCCGACAGGCGTCGATAATCGTCGATAGACAACAGGACATGCGCCGGCTTGCCGCGATCGGTAATGAAGACCGGCCCATTTAGGGCAGCGCGCTTGGCGCCGCTTGCATCCTGGTTGAACTCGCGGCTCGATATTGTGGTTACACTCATGACACGCGTCTCCGCATAAGTAGATATGTGTCTACTTGGCGGCATCTCTGGTTGCAAGGATAGGCTCGCGCAGTCACCTTTCCACGGTCAAAACGCGTGTTGCGAATTGCGGTCCTGGCAAATCGTCATCATTTGAAGCCAGATCTCACAAACGCTCCGGTGGCCACTGGCGCTTTGTATGGATCAGAACTGTAATCCAGACCGTATCTTCGGCGATTTCGTACACGATGCGATAGCTGCGATGCGGCGTGAGCTCGCGGGTTCCTTCGATCTCACCGGGATGGCCGAGCATGGGAAAATCGGCCAGTTGCGCGACAGCGGCGCTGAACAGCGCATCAATCCTCAGCGCAGCGGAGCGGTCACGGGATTCGAGATAGTCCCATATGTCCCAACGGTCCCGTTCGGCTTCCGGCGTCCAGATGATGTTCACGCCTCGTCAGCGAGCCGTGCGCGGCGGGCAGCAAAATCGGCTTCGACCACCTCGTTTGATCGGCCCTGGCCGGAGCGGATCGATTTTCGGGCCGTATCTACCTTACGTTGCAGAAAGGCCGTATATTCGACGCGTTCCTGTTGCTGCTGGATGAACTCGCGCATCAGTTCGCGAACGACCTGCGATGCTGGCCGATGATTGGCCTCGGCAGCCGCCATAAATTCGGCACGCAAATCCGGTTCGATCTTCATCGTGAATACAGCAGCTTTTGACATGGCAGGCTCCTCTAATACTGACAACGTATATACCTTGCCCGGTCTGACGGCAATTCAAAACCGGTATTGCGGCGCTGATTGCCCGGGCCGGGATATCTATTTCACGATACGGTCAAAGACGCCGGCGCGTGGCACGCCGTTCCCACTGCTGTCGTTATGCGGCGGCTTTGATTTCGGCCGTGGTGCCCGTCAGGACGGCGATGATTTGCGCCGCTGTTTCCGGCGGCAGGAACAGCCGTGTCTTGTAGGAAATGATCTCGGTGAATCCGCCGAGCGACTTATACCAATCGAGCTTCTCGGGCGCGAACCCCTTCAACTCGATGCGGCGGCTGCCGTTGACCAGCGAGGGCCAGATCGACATCTCGGTGCCTGGCAGGTCGACCTTGCGGCCCTGTGCGATGGCAGATTTCACGAGCACCTCTGGATCGACATCGATCTTGATGGCGATGCCGAGCTTGGTCGAAAGTTCGCCAAGGTCGGCGTCGGGAACGATGCGACCAAGCCACGATTGACCAGCCTTGTCGGCAATGCGCCAGACGCGGACCTCGTCGCGGGGTAGCTTGTTCCAGATCGGCAGCAAGAGCCCGGTGGCGATGTTGATTGTCTCGATCTCCATGCGTTCGGCGGCGGCCGCAGCTTCGGCGTGCCAAAGGGGTTCGAACATGCCGAGCTCGATTTCCTCCCAGTGGCTTTCTTCGAGGGTCGACCGTTTGATGCGCTCGGCTTTAGTCGGCCGGATCAGATGTTCGACCGGCAGCACAGCACCGTCGTCAGCCATGACGCTGACGCCTGGTACGGCCGCTGCGATCATGTGGGACCGGCCGTTTCGGAGCCAGCGGACACCGCGGCGTGTCCCGCTTGTCGTCATCATCCGCTCGAATGACAGGATACGCGGGCGGAAGTGCATCTCGAGGCGGAGCAGGTGGCTTTCGGCACCAGTGTCGGCATCGCGCCGAAGCAGATGGCGTTCGATCTCGACCATGCGTTCAGCAACGATCGTCTCGACGCCGACATCGAGCTTGCCAGCTTCGCGCAGCGCATCGATGCGGGCCTCGACGAGGCCGAGATACTCGTCGAACACGGCGTTCTGCAAGGCGATCGGGAACGCCAGCAAGCGGTTGAGCCAGCGCTGGATGGGCGGCAGGTCATCTTTCAAGCCGCCGCCATCCTCATCGAGGAGCTTCAGCCCCGACTTCCGCTCGAAGGTCGCGAAGTCGATGCTGGTCAGCTTCTTTTCGTAAAGGAGGTGATACCAACGGTTGAGCGCTTCCTTGGCGTGCGCACTTTCGAGATTGTCGGCAGCATTGAACAGGTTTTGGCCGCCGGTCTGACGCTGGCCGCGTGTCAGGGCGCCAAGGCTGTCGAGGCGTCGCGCGATGGTCGAGATGAAGCGCTTCTCGCCTTTCACATCGGTGGTGACCGGCCGGAACAGCGGCGCCGACGCTTGGTGGGTCCGGTGCGAGCGGCCGAGCCCCTGGATGGCAGCATCGGCCCGCCAGCCCGGCTCGAGCAGATAATGGATACGCCGTGCCTGGTTCCTCGCGCCTTTGTCGGCATGATAGCTGCGCCCGGTGCCGCCGGCATCGGAGAACACAATGATGCGCTTGCTGCCGTCCATGAACGCCGAAGTTTCGGCAAGATTGGTGCGGGCGCTGCGGCTTTCGAGCTTCTGGTTGCCGTGACGGTCGGTGACGAGGCGCTTGGTGCGGCCGGTGACCTCGGCGACCATGTCGGCGCTGAAGTGCTTGATGATTTCATCGAGCGCGGCCGAAACTGCCGGAAGTGCGCACAGCTGCTCAATCAGCCGGTCACGCGCAGCAACCGCCTCGCTGCTGATCAGCGGATTGCCATCCTCGTCATGCGCCGGGCGTGAGCGCATGAACCCTTCGGCGTCGGTGTAGATCTCCATGGCGCGGGTTGGAAAGGCGTTGGTCAGATAGTCGATGACATATTCGCGTGGGGATAGTTCGATATCGAGCGCGGCACGTTCCTCGGGCGACAGGTCGGCGAGGCGCCGACCAAGCATGGCTTCGGCGGTCGAGACCAGCTGGATGACGACGGCATCGCCGCGGGCGAGGTCGGCGGTAATCGCCGGGATCAGGCTTGGCAGCTTCATCGCGGTCAGCATCTGGCCGAAGAAGCGCTGCTTGGTGCTTTCGAACCGGGAGAGCGCCGCGCCCTTGGCATTGCCGTTGAGTGTCTTGCCCGACATACCATCGACCACATTGGTGGCCTCGAGAACAATATCGAGGTTCTGGTGGATGATCTCCCAGGCGTCGCAATAGGTGTCGTAAATGCTGATCTGCGCCGGCGTCAGCTGGTGATCGAGGATGTCGTATTCGACGCCCTCGAACGACAGCGCACGCGAGGTGTAGAGCCCCAGCGCCTTCAGGTCGCGAGCAACGAGTTCCATCGCTGCCATGCCGCCTTCCCGCATCTGCGTCATGAAGATCTCGCGGCTTTCGAAAGCTGTGCCGGTGCCCCAGAGTCCGAGCCGGGTGGCATAAGCGAGGTTGGCGATGTCGGTGGCGCCAGTCGCCGAGACATAGAGGATGCGGGCGCGCGGCAGCAGATGCTGGAGGCGGACCCCGCAGATGCCCTGTTCGGATCCCTTGACCGGGCCACGCGTGCTGGCCGACCCAGCGGCATTGGCCATCGCGTGCGCCTCGTCGAAGACGATGAGGCCTTCAAACGCGCTTGCAGCCTCCGGTGTATCTTCGCCCTTGTCTGCCCCTGCCCCGAGCCAGGTGACGATCTGATCGAGCCGACTGCCCTTGTCGGGGCGCGATGAGCGCAGTGTGGCATAGGTCGTGAACAGGATGCCGCTATCCATGGTGACGGGATCACCCAGCCCCCAATCAGTCAGGCTCTGAATGTCGATGCCAATGCCGCCGAGCGCTGCCCAATCGCGGCGCGCGTCCTCGAGCAAGGCAGCGGATTTTGAGACCCAGACATGGCGTCGGTTACCCTTCGACCATTGGTCCATGACGATGCCGGCGACCTGGCGACCCTTGCCGGCCCCGGTGCCATCGCCGAGGAAGAACCCCGCCCGATAAGCGGCCCCTTCGGCGTGTTCGGTCAGTTGGAGGCCATGCTCATCCGCCTGGTAGCGTCCGGGCAAGTCGCGTTCGAACGATTGGCCGGCATAGATCAGCGTCTCGAGTTGAGCTGCTGACAGGGCGCGGGAAGCAAGCAGTGGCAGCTTGGGGCAATAGTTGGCCGGCGGCGGCGCGATCGACGCCATGGCGAGCGATTCAACCAGTGGTGTCGGGTGGTCGGTTGCATTCTCGAAGTCGATGCGGGCCACTCGGTAGGGGACGTAGATCCCGACAGGCGCAGCGCTGGCGCGGATTTCGGTGCGCGGGGTATAGGAAATTTCGCAGGCATCGCCGCCGCTCAGGTCAAGCTGCGGCGGGCGCGGGGCAATCGGCTTCTTCGTCCCCGACTGGGTCAGAAGGCTGGCGCTGCGGACTGCGGGCTTGATCGTCGGGGTCACAGCGACGTGTGGGACCAGTCTGGTCGTTGGCAGCACGAACGGCAGCCGCTCCGGCACCAGGGCGATCTTGTGCATCGCTTCGCTATAGTGGGTGGCGACGGTGCGGACGGTCTCTCCTGATCTACCTTTGTCGTAGACCAGGATGCGCACCGAAATTCCCGTGCCGTGCTTGGCATAGAATTTGCCATCGCAGAGCATGTCAAAGGTCGGCGGCACGACCTTGGAGACAGCGGCATAGCCAGCAGCGCCGCTGGCATCAGGGGAGAACCATGAAGGCATGATGGCGACGCAGCGCCCGCCATCAACCAGCGTCATCAAGGCAGCGCGCAGATGCCGAGCGCCGGCGAAGGCGTCATCGCCGATACCGGCGGATTTGGAATAGGGCGGGTTCATCAGCACGACCGAGGCGTGCTCACGGATATGGTCGTGGATTTGCGCCGCATCGTGGCGGGTCAAGCTGAGCCGCTGGAAGACGCGCGCGAGCAGGGCGGCGCGCTGATCGTCGAGTTCGTTGAGCAGCACATTGGCGCCGGCAAGAACGGCTTGAACAGCGATCAGGCCCGTTCCGGCCGACGGTTCGATGACGGTATCGCCCTTGCCCATCCGGGCAGCGAAGCCGGCGATGAAGGCGAGCGGCGCCGGTGTCGAAAACTGTTGGAGGGCGACCTGAGCTTCTGAGCGATAGGTCTGTGTCGGCAAGAGATAGCTCAAGCCCTCGATTGCCCCGAGAGAGGAATGAGGGCTGGCGGGAGCGAATACATCGCTCGTCTCGGCAAGCTGAAGCAGCACCTGTGCCACCTCGGCGGCGTCATAGGCATCGCGCATCGACCATGCGCCGCTTGCATCGCTGGTGCCGAACGCGCTTTCCATGAACCCGGTCAGGTCCTGGCGGCCGATTTGGGTCCGGGCTTTAAGGCGGGCGGCGATCAGCTGCGCGACCTTGATCAGGAGATCGGCTTTGGGCGCTGTGCCGTTGATTGTCGGGACGAGGTCTAGCTGCATGGTCATCGGGCGTCTCCTGGATTGCCCGGGCTGTGGATCGCCGGGTCAACAGGCTGCCGCCTTCTCTGCTCTCAGAATTCCATCTGTGGGCGCGCCGCCTCGTGTCCGCCGCGTTGCCAAACACGCCAGACACATCTGACGGTCTGTTCGAGCATGGCACTCAGGTAATCATAAACGTCGCCTTGGGCGGGGACACGAACTCGCTGGCTATGCCTCGGGCAGATGCCGTTCGATATCCATTGCACCGTGCAGGATCCTCGCGACCGTCACTCGTTGCGCTGCGGGATCGACTTCGAGGATAAGATAATGCGATCGCACGCGCTGAATACGAAATTGGCCCCGCAGCGGCTTTGTTCGTTCGGGGTGTTCCGCCGCTAATTTTGCTGCATCGCGAACGTCTTCAAGATAGCGGCGGGCCACAACGGCGCCCCAGTTGTCGACCGAGTAGCGTTGAAGTGCCTGCATTTCCTGTCGCGCCAGGTTTGACCAGGCCAGCTTCACGTCGTGGCTGACATTTCATCAACAAAGCTGTCGACGTCGAAACTCTCGTCGATACCCGACGCCATTCCTTCCTGCCCAAGCGACACGAGCCGGTCGATGACCCGGGCATCGTCCTCGAGCCGCCGCAGGCCAGCCCGGCACGCCTCGGACAGATTTTCAAATCTTCCTTCAGTCACGAGCCGCTGGCCGATAGCCTTGGTTGCGCCCAGGTTGACGCTTGCCAGACCTTCACGTTGGGTCATCATCGTATCCTCCAGTGGTATGCTACATTGTATTACATCCTTGGTGCGTCGCCAAGCATCATTGGCCACAATCGACCACGATCATGCCGGTCATAATGCCAAAGGCGGCAACGAGGCCGCCCGCCGCTACAGGGCCTATTGTCATATGCCCTAGAAAAAGGGAGCCGTCTCGCGACGACTCCCCAGCTGGACGCTCAGGAAACGGGTCAGGCGGCTTTTTCGAGATCGTCGCCTTCGGCATCATCCGTGGTCACCGTACCGGCTTCGACTTCGGTATCGGCGCCCGGCTCGCCGGCCTCATCAGCAATCCCGGCCTCCGTGGTGAACATCATGACGTCGGGGACCCAGGCCAGTGCGGCCTCCCTGATCTTGGCTTCGA
>JBBSOT010000202.1:0-9079 GCA_038259455.1 Hyphomicrobiales bacterium
TGAGCGGTTTCGCGACAAGGCTTTCGATCAACATGGCCAGCGCGTATCACGGGAGGAGCGAGAGCCATTGGCGGTCCTGGAACTCATCAACGTCTCGAAGCATTTCGGCGCCATTCAGGCTGTCAATGATGTCTCGTTCTCGCTGGAACCTGGCGAGGTCGTCGGCCTCATGGGTGACAATGGTGCCGGCAAGTCCACGCTCGTCAAGATGATCGCCGGCAACTTCCGGCCGAGCGAAGGCATGCTCAAGATGGATGGCAGCGAGATCGTCCTTCATCGCCCCGTCGAGGCGCGTCGCCACGGCATCGAGATCGTGCACCAGGACCTCGCTCTCTGTAACAATCTGACGGCTGCGGCCAATGTCTTTCTCGGCCGTGAACTGCATCGCGGCGTCGGTCCATTTAAGATCCTCGACTACGCTTCCATGTACCGCCGTGCCGGCGAGATCTTCGCCGAACTGAAATCGGAGACCCGGCCCCGCGACCTTGTCAGCAAGATGTCGGGTGGCCAGCGTCAGGCCGTCGCCATTGCGCGCACGCGGCTCTCGGACGCCAAGATCGTGCTGATGGACGAGCCGACCGCCGCCATCTCGGTGCGTCAGGTAGCCGAAGTCCTCAACCTGATCCGGCTGTTGCGTGACCAGGGCATCGCCATCGTCCTCATCAGCCACCGCATGCCCGACGTGTTCACGGTTGCTGACCGGGTCATCGTCATGCGGCGCGGCCAGAAGGTCGCCGACAAGCACATTTCTGAAAGTTCGCCCGAGGAAATCACCGGTCTCATCACCGGCGCCATCGAGCGGGCCTGAGCGGATCAACGCAGAGAGATAAAGGTCGACAATGGCTTTCACGCTTGACCAGACGATACAACAGAAACAGCAGGGCTGGCTCTCATCGAAGCTCAACAGTCAGACCTTCTGGGTCGTGCTCGCCATCTTTCTGGCCATCCTCTACCTCTCGTTTGCAACCGACTCGTTCGCCACGCAAAAGAACCTCTACAACATCACCCGAAACGTCAGCTTCGTTGCGATCGTTGCGCTTGGCATGACGATGGTCATCATCACCGGCGGCATCGACCTGTCCGTCGGCTCGGTGCTATGCCTGTGTTCGATGATCCTGGCGGTCGTCATGCATGCCGGCTATTCAATCGAGATCGGTATAGCCGCGGCAATTGTCACGGCTCTGATCGTCGGCGCCTTCAACGGGGTGCTGATCGCCTATCTTGGCTTTCCGCCCTTCGTGGTAACGCTCGGAATGCTGTCCATCGCCCGCAGCCTGGCGATGGTTGCGTCCAACAATACCGTCGTTTTCGAATTAGGGCCCGACCATGAACAGTTGCTTGCCTTGGGCGGTGGAGCCTGGTTCTTCGGCATCGCCAATCCTGTCGTTTACATGATCGTGCTGGCGCTTATTACCGGCTTCGTCCTGCGCTGGACGAAGTTTGGCCGCCACGTCTTCGCCATCGGCGGCAACGAGCATGCGGCAACGCTGACCGGCGTCCCGGTTCGCCCGATCAAGGTCGCGGTGTACATGATTTCAGCATTGACTGCCGGCATTGCCGGTATCATCCAGACCGGCTGGCTCGGCGCCGTCACCACCAATATCGGCGCTGGCATGGAACTCCAGGTCATCGCAGCAGCTGTGATCGGCGGCGCCAATTTGGCGGGCGGGGTAGGCACGGCCTTCGGGGCGCTGGTGGGCGCCGCCCTCATCGAGATCATCCGCAATAGTCTGGGTCTGCTTGGCATCAATGCCTTCTGGCAGGGCGCCTTCATTGGCGGAGCCATTGTCATGGCAGTGATGTTTGACCGCATCCGCAACCTGCGGCTCAACGATTGACCTCGACGCTGCAAGGCACATCGATTCTATTTGTCAGACAAATATTGACAGGTCCGTTTGCCTGCGCTTAGCTGCTCAGCGGAAACGGACGTGCTGGTCGTTGCCAATCTCGGGTAGTGGAGGAGACACTTGCCCGGACCGGATGCCAGACCTCAAGGCGCAGAGACCGGGCTTGCCCGGTGCCGACGAACGTTCAGAGTTTCCTGCCTGTAACCAAGCACTGGGAGGACTACATGAAATTCAAACTTCTTCTGTCGACGCTGCTTATGGGAGCCGCCATGGGAACAGCGACGGCCCAGGACAAGCCGCAGCTCGCCTTCGTCGTCAACGCCGCATCGGACTTCTGGAAACTGGCGGAAGCCGGCGTCAAGAAGGCACAGGCCGAATTGCCCAACTATGATCTGCAATTCAAATATCCGGCACAAGGCACCGCAGCCCTCCAGAACGCGCTGATGGATGATCTTGTCGCAGCCGGCACCGACGCCATCATGATCTCGTCGGTCGATCCCAAGACCTCGATCGACGCCTTCAACAGGATCGCCGCTCAGGTGCCGCTTTTCACCACCGACAGTGATGCGCCCGATTCGAACCGGATCGCCTATCTCGGTTCGTCCAATACCGATGCCGGCGTGCAGGCAGGCGAGATCGCGATCAAGGCGCTGCCGGACGGCGGCAAGTGCATGGGCTTCGTCGGCTTCCTCGGCGCCGACAATGCAAAGGAGCGCATCGCCGGTTTCAAGCAGGCGATCGAAGGCAAGGGCATCGAGCTCGTCGATACTCGCGGCGATGATGTCGACTTTGCCCGTGCCCGTTCAAACGTCGACGACGTTCTGGCAGCCAATCCCGAGATCAACTGCATGGTCGGCTTCTATTCGTACAACCCGCCCAAGATCTACGAGGCCTTGCAGGCCGCCGGCAAGCTTGGTCAGGTCACGGTCATCGCCTTTGACGAAGACCCGGTAACGCTGGGTGCGGTAAGAGAAGGCAGTTTTGCCGGCACCGTCGTCCAGCAGCCGTTCGAATGGGGCTATCAGGGCATGAAACTGATGGCCAGCTATCTTGAGGGCGACAAGTCCGGCATTCCGGAAAACAAGCTCATCATCGTCCCGACGAAGATCATCGACAAGGAAAATGTCGATCAGTTCGAGGCCGATCTGAAGGCCGCCATCAACGGCTGATCCAGACTGCTTTCGGCCGGCGGACACGTGTTCCGCCGGCCGGATGTCCAGACAATCCCACCTGCATCTGATGCGGTCCGGCAACTGAGCCACCTCGCCCATGTCCGAACCTTTCCTTGAACTTGTCGACATCACCAAGACCTATCCTGGGGTGACTGCGCTCGACGGCGTCAGCCTGTCAGTGCGGCCCGGCGAAGTCGTCGGCTTGATCGGCGAGAACGGCGCCGGCAAGTCGACGCTCATGAAAGTGCTCGGCGGCGTCACCACGCCTACCACCGGCCACTTGCTGGTCGACGGTGCGAAGAAGAGCTCGCTTTCGGTCTCGGGCGCGATCGACGCCGGCATCGCCTTCGTCCACCAGGAGCTCAATCTTTTCGAGAACCTGGACGCCGCAGCGAACCTGTTCATCGGTCGCGAACCACGTCACGGCTGGCCGGTCTCTCTCATCGACCGCAGGAGGCTGCGTGCCGACGCCGAACCCATTTTGAAGCGGCTCAAGGTTGATTTCGGCCCCGACACGATGGTCGGCGACATGTCTATCGCTCAACGGCAGCTGCTCGAGATTGCCAAGGCCCTGTCCTTGAACTCTCGTCTCGTCATCATGGACGAGCCGACATCCAGCCTGACCCTTACCGAAACCGAACGCCTCATGCACGTGATCGCCGCGCTCAAGGCCGACGGGGTTAGCGTCATCTTCATCTCCCACCGGCTGAACGAACTGGCTGCCTGCGCGGACCGGGTTGTCGTGCTGCGGGACGGTCGCGTCGTCGGCCATCTGCGGAAGGACGAGATCGACCATGACCACATGATCCGCCTGATGATCGGTCGCGACTTGAAATCGCTTTACACCCCCCCGGCCGCCAAGGCTGGAAACAGCGTGCTTGAGGTCACCGATGCGACGACACAGGCCTATCCGCACCGCAAGGTCAGCATCGACCTGCTTGCCGGCGAGATTCTTGGGCTTGCCGGGCTGGTGGGTTCGGGCCGTACCGAATTGGCAAGGGCCGTGTTCGGTGTCGACAGGCTTTTGGGCGGCTCTGTTCGCATGGCCGGCGAGCCGATCGTGGTTCATACGCCCGGCGAGGCCATCGAACGCGGCATCTATCTCGTTCCCGAAGACCGCAAGCAATCCGGCCTGCTGCTCGACTTCTCGATCACTGACAATGTCTCACTGCCCGATCTTGCCTCCTATGCCCGTGCGGCACTGGTCAGCCGGCGGCGCGAAAAGGCCAACGCCGAAACGCAGCGTCAGCGCCTCGGCATTCGCGCGCCCGATGTCGAAACACGCGTTGGCACGCTGTCGGGCGGCAACCAGCAGAAGGTCGTGCTCGCCAAATGGCTCTCGATGCGGCCCCGCGTCATGATCTTCGACGAGCCGACACGCGGCGTCGATGTCGGCGCCAAGAAAGAGATTTATGAAATGCTGCGCCAGCTTGCCGACAGTGGCGTTGCCATCCTGATGATCTCTAGCGACATGGAAGAAGTCATCGGCGTCAGCGACAGGATCGCTGTGATGCACGAGGGAATGATCAGCGGCTTCCTTGAACGCAAGGACTTCAGCGAACACAACGTACTGCAGCTCGCTGTCGGGCAGGCATTGCAATGAAGAACGGCTTTGGGGGCGCATGAAATGAACCGGAAAGATCTCGGCCTGCTGATCCTCATCCTCGTTGTCGGGACCATCGTTGCCATTCGCCAGCCGCTCTTCATAGCGCCGGTCAACATCGCCAATACCGCCAACCTGATCGGGCTGTTCGGCCTGTTCGCCATCGGCCAGGGATTTGTCATCATCACCGGCGGCATCGAACTGTCGGTTGGCTCCATCATCGCCTTGCTCGGCGTCCTGTTCGTCGATCTCGTCGTCAACTATGCCGTGCCCTGGCCGATCGTCTCGATGCTGATGATCCTCGTCGGCGCGATGATGGGGCTGGCGCATGGCCTGCTCATCACCAAACTGAAGATGCAGCCCTTCATCGTCACACTGTGTGGATTGCTCATTTATCGCGGCATCGCGCGGTTCTATACTGCCGACGGCACGATGGGTTTCACCTTTGGCGCCAGCTATCCAAGCCTCGAATGGGTCACCATGGGGCGCAGCTGGGGAATTCCCCATTCATTCTTCGCCATGATCGTCATTGCGGCCATCATGTGGGTGGTGTTGCACCGGTCGGTTTTCGGCCGCCATCTGCTCGCTGTCGGCAAGAACGAGGAAGCCGCCCGCTATTCTGGCATCAACACGAATCGCGTGATCATCACCGCCTACATCGTTTGCGCGGTTCTGACGGCGATTGCAGCGATTTTCTTCGCCATGTACACGCGCTCGATCTCGCCGTCTTCGCACGGCAACTTCTACGAGCTGTACGCCATAGCGGCAGCGGTGCTCGGCGGATGTTCGCTGCGCGGCGGCGAAGGTTCCATCATCGGCATCGTTCTGGGCGCCATCCTGCTTCAGGTCCTGCAAAACCTCGTCAACCTGCTCGGCATTCCGAGTTCGCTGAATTTCGCGGTGATGGGGTCTGTCATCCTGATCGGCGTGCTGGCCGACCAGCAACTGTCGCGCTCGCGCACCGCGCCCGGCAAAGCGAAATAGGATTCAGGTCATGAGTTTTCCCCTATTCAGCCTCGACGGTCGCATCGCGCTGATCACCGGTTCAAGCCAGGGGATCGGCTACGGCCTGGCACGCGGTCTTGCGGAACATGGCGCCACCGTGGTGCTCAATGGACGCGACGCGGCAAAGGTCGAGCGAGCCGCGGCATCCCTGCGCGATGAAGGCCACACAGCGCATTGCTCGATCTTTGACGTCGTCGATCCCCAGTCCGTGGCTGGCGGCGTCGACACGATCGAGAATGGTGTCGGACCGATCGATATCCTGATCAGCAATGCCGGGGTCCAGTTTCGCATGCCGCTTGAGGACTTCCCGGACGACAAGTGGCAGCTCCTCCTGCAGACAAACGTCACCGGCACATTCAATGTCGGAAAGGCTGTCGCGAGGCGGATGATCCCGCGCCGCAAGGGCAAGATCATCAACATCGCCTCGGTGATGAGCGAGCTTGCCCGCCCCGGCATCGCCCCCTATACGGCGACCAAGGGCGCGGTGCGAAATCTGACCCGCGGCATGTGCACGGACTGGGCCAAACACGGCTTGCAGATCAATGCCATCGCGCCAGGCTATTTCCTCACTGAGCTTAACAAGGCTCTCGTCGAAGACCCCGATTTCTCGGGCTGGCTCAGCAAGCGCACACCGGCCGGGCGCTGGGGCGAAATATCGGAACTGGTCGGAGCGGCGGTCTTTCTGGCTTCCGACGCGTCAAGCTTCGTCAACGGCCACACGCTCTATGTCGATGGCGGCATAACCGCTTCGGTATAGAGGACGGCGCGCCTCGCGCACGCCGTCCGTTCGCATTCCTCAGGCGTATTTGCGCCAGTTGTGCTGTTCCTTGAAGCCGAGCACTTCCTTGATCTTGCGGTTGGAAAACAAAGTCTCGTATTCGCCGAGTTCACGCTTCACCGGTACGCCGGGGTAGAACCGCTCGAGCAACTCCCGCGTCGGCAGGTCGGAAGAGGCATCGTCATTGGCAGCATTGAATATCTGGAAACCCAGACCGTCCTTGGCAACGGCAAGGTCGGTGATCTGGCCAAGGTCGCGCGCATCGATGTAGCTCCAGGCGATCCGCTTGCGGAATTCGGGATCGGCCCGCCATTGCGGAATGAGCTTTTCGTATTCGTTCGGCTCGATGACATTGCCGATGCGCAGCGCGTAAATGTCGAATCCGCTGCGCAGGGCAAAGGCGCGGGCCGTCTTCTCGTTGACGACTTTCGACAGCGCATAGCTGTCCATCGGATCGACGTCATACTCCTCGTCGAGCGGAAAATGCGTCGGTTCCTTCGGCTCGTTGGCGAATACCAGCCCGTAAGTTGTTTCGCTTGAGGCGACGACGATCTTCTTGATCCCGAGCTTCACCGCCGCTTCGATGACATTGTAGGTGCCGAGCGCATTGACGCGAAACAGCTCGTTGTCGGGTGTGATCATGATGCGCGGAATGGCTGCAAAGTGAACCACGGCATCGACCGGCTGTGAACGCAGCGACGGATCGAATTCGTGCAGGCCCATATAGCTGGACAGCGCGTTGAACACCTGACCGCTGTCGGTAATGTCGGTGATCAGTGTGCGCACTTTCGGATTGTCGAGCGCCTTCGTGTCAAGGTTGAGCACCTGGTGCCCCTGATCGACGAGATACTGGACGACGTGTTGTCCCGCTTTGCCGGACCCACCGGTGAATATGATTCTTTTCGACATTTCCGTCCTCCATCCAATTCGGCTCTGCAAGGTAGCGCTACCACGTCAAGCTACAAGGGCATGTGCGTAGGTCCGCCGCTTGGCCGTCGCTGCCATGCCCGAAAGCGGCATTCCATACCACGCCAGGCGACCGTGTGAAGTCAGGCCGCCTCGATTTCCGATTGAAGAGCCACGATGTGCTGCTCTGCCGCCGAAGTCGCGGCCCGCTCGATCGCCCTGAACCGGCTGACGACCGCCAGGCCTGCCGGCGTCAGCTGTGCGCCACCGCCGCGCTTGCCGCCGGCCTGGGCCGCAACCACAGGCTTGCCGAACAGCGAGTTCATTTCCTCGACCAGATCCCAGGCGCGCTTGTATGACATCTTCATGTTGCGGGCCGCCGCCGAGATCGAGCCGAAGGCGGCGATCTCCTCGAGAAGGTCTATCTTGCCGGGCCCGATGCGGCCGGCGGGGTCGAGGTTGATCCTCAGGCTGAGCGATGGCATGGCGCCTGTCCCCTTTCCACGGTCAGTTTCACAATCGCCTCCCGGCGTTGGACTGCCGGCTGCTTGCATCATCCAGGCTTACCGCCTTGATCACCGCGAATACCGCCTGGCCCGCAGCCAGTTCCAGCGCCTCGCAGGATTGTCGGGTTATTCTCGAGGCGATGCGCTCCCCGCCGCACAATAGCGAAACATCGGCCAGCGCTCCTTGCGGCCTGATCGCGTCGATTGTCGCGGGCAGAATGTTGAGTGCGCTGAGCCCGCGCGGCCGTTCGGTCGCAATCAGCACGTCGCGTGCCCTTATCCGCACGCGCACGCTTGCGCCCGTGGGCAGGTCACTGCCAGCGACGCGCAACTCGCCGGCCGCCGACATCAGCACCGTCATCTCAAACGCTTGCTCATGTCCGGCAACATGCATATCGATCACCGCGCCGCCTTCGCCCCGTTCTTCATCCGACAGCAGGTCGAGCCGCTGCAATATGCTGGACGTCTCGCCCGACGCCACGACCCTGCCATGCTCCAGCACGACGATGTCTGTCGCCAGGCGCGACACCTCGGCAACGGAATGGCTGACATAGACGATCGGGATTGCAGCTTCGTCACGCAGCCTTTCGAGATAAGGCATGATCTCGGCCTTGCGCGCATCATCGAGCGAAGCCAGCGGCTCGTCCATCAGTATCAGCATTGGACTGGCAAGCAGGGCCCGCCCGATAGCCACGCGCTGGCGTTCCCCGCCCGACAGCGATGCGGGCCGCCTGCCGAGCAGGGGACCAATATCCAGCATGCCGGTCACCGCTTCCATGTCGGCCGAGCGTTCGCCGCGCGGTGCGAACCATCGACCGTAACGCAGGTTCTGCAGTACGGTCAGGTGGGGAAAGAGCCGTGCATCCTGGAACACATAACCGACGCGGCGCCGGTGTGCCGGCAGGTAAACACTGTTCGCCGTGTCGACGAGGATGCGTCCGTCGACCGCGATCCTGCCCTCGTCGGGGCGCAGCAGTCCGGCAATCAGGTTGACCAGCGTGGTCTTGCCCGACCCTGAAGGTCCAAAAAGCGCGACCAGCCTTCCGCTCGTCGCGAAGCTGACGTCGAGCTGAAAGTTGCCTAGCCTGTGGCGAATGTCGACGGCGAGCGTCATGTCAGGCCGGTCCTGTCAGCGGCCCGCCTGGCAAGCACTTCGGAAGCCATCAGCGCGCACATGGAAATGGCGATCGATATCAGCGTCAGGCGCAGCGCGCCGGCGTCTCCGCCGGGCATCTGGGTGAGCGTGTAGATCGCCGATGGCA
>JBBSOT010000203.1:0-9025 GCA_038259455.1 Hyphomicrobiales bacterium
AACAATACGACAACGTATGGTGTTCCGTCGGAACCCATCCGCACAATGCTGCGGAAGAGACGGACGTCACCGCAGATGAACTTGTGCGGCTGTCGAGCCACGAAAAGGTCGTGGCGATTGGCGAAGCCGGGCTCGACTATCATTACGACAAGAGCCCGCGCGATCTGCAGATGCAGGGTTTTCGCACGCACATAGACGCAGCGCGCCGAACCGGCCTGCCCCTGGTGATCCACGCGCGGAGTGCCGATGATGACATTGCCGCGACGCTTGAGGATGAAATGGGGAAGGGCGCCTTCCCGTTCATTTTGCATTGCTTTTCGTCAGGCAGGGAATTGGCACAGGTGGGTGTGGCGCTGGGCGGTTATGTTTCCTTCTCAGGAATCGTGACTTTCAAGAATTCCGACGAGCTGCGCTCGATTGCCAAAGCGGTGCCGCACGACCGCCTGCTGGTGGAAACAGATGCGCCGTACCTGGCGCCCGTGCCAATGCGCGGCAAGCGCAACGAACCGGCTTTTGTTGAGCACACGGCAGCCGTTCTGGCAGACACGGTCGGCATCACGCCAGCCCAACTGGCAGCCTTGACGACTGCCAACTTCCACCGGCTGTTCGCCAAGATGCCGCAACCAACTGACATGGCTGGATAGGCGTTGGCAGACATCCTTCGCTTCACAGTCCTCGGTTGCGGTTCGTCGCCCGGCGTTCCGCGCATCAATGGCGACTGGGGCAATTGCGACCCTGCAAACCCGAAGAACCGGCGGTTGCGAACGGCTGCCATGGTCGAGCGTATCTCGTCGGACGGTGTAACCCGTGTCATCATCGATACCGGACCGGACTTCCGCCAGCAAATGCTGAGGTCGAACGTTTCGGCTCTCGACGCGGTGGTCTATACCCATCCGCATGCCGACCACATTCACGGCATCGACGATCTGCGCGGGTACTGGCTCGATCGCCGAAGCCTCATAGATGTCTTTGCCGATGCATCGACTCTGGCGCGACTGAAACAGGCGTTCGAATACTGCTTCGAGACACCGATCGGCGGTTCCTATCCGCCGATCGTTCGCGCCAACGAAATCCGTCACGACAGGACCTTCACCGTGAAAGGAGAGGGGGGTGCCCTCACCTTCGAACCGTTGCCGCAGGTGCATGGCGACATCACATCGCTCGGCTTCCGGATCGGAAAGATTGCCTACTGCCCTGATGTCAGCGCATTTCCGCCTGGCACGCCCGAGAAACTCCACGGACTGGATCTGCTGGTGATCGACGCCCTCCAGTACACGCCACATCCCAGCCACTTCTCGCTTGCCGAAGCGCTGGAATGGGTTGAACGGTTAAAGCCGCGACAGAGCATCATAACCCATATGCACGTGCCGCTTGACTACGACACGGTCATGGCCGAGACGCCGGCGCACGTGGAATGCGGCTACGACGGGCTCGTGCGTGAATTCACTCTTGAACCAGTGTAACGGAGCGCAAAGCTGATGGCCGGCAGCATCGATCGGGTCAGGCAAGCCGCGCGTCAGGCCGGCATCGAGATCGAGGTTGTGCGCATGGGAGCCTCGACACGCACAGCGGCTGAGGCCGCAGCACAATGCGGCTGTGCGGTCGACCAGATCGTCAAGTCGTTGGTCTTCCAGGGTCAGACCAGCGGCGATCTATATCTCTTCCTGTTATCCGGCTCGGCGCAGCTCGATCTCGGCAAGGCTGCGGCTGTGGCTGGCGAAGCCTTGCAGCGTGCTGCGCCAAGGCTGATCCGCGACAAGACCGGCTTTGCCATTGGCGGCGTTTCGCCGATCGGCCATCTGGCGCCGATCGCCGCATTCGCCGACGGGAAATTGCTTGCCCATGATCGTGTCTGGGCGGCGGCCGGCGCACACGACGCGGTGTTTGAAGCAGAGCCTCGAAGGCTTGTGGACGCGGCAAAAGCCCGCATTTGTGCCATTTCAACATCCTAATAAGTTCCATAATATATCTTATGCGACTATCTGGTTGATGCAGACGACCGCCCACATTCCCATGCACCAATGATCGCCTTGCGCCCTCTCGACTTGTTCCCCTCGCTTTGAACGAGCCTGGCATGTCTACCTGCTGGGCGCACATCTGCCACTCTTGACGTTCGATGCACGCAGGCGTTACTCCCATGCACACTGTCAAGAATGCGAAAGGTTGCCGGAACGATGGAAATTTTTACGGCAGCCGGATTTTCAGCTCTGCTGCAGGTCATCGCGATCGATCTGGTGCTGGCTGGCGACAATGCCATCGTGATCGGTTTGGCGGCAGCGGGCCTCCCGGCAGAGCAACGCAAGAGAGCCATTCTGATCGGTGTCATCGCCGCGACCGTCTTGCGCATCGGGTTTGCCGCCGTGACCGTGCAACTGCTCGCCATTGTCGGCCTGCTGCTGGCCGGTGGCATTTTGCTTCTGTGGGTATGCTGGAAAATGTGGCGTGAGCTGCGAACCTCCAGGCAAGAGGCGCAAGACGCAACGGAAGCCCTGTTGGACTCGGATATCGACAGTGACGGGACGATTGGCGGCAAAAGCAGCGGCAAGACGCTTGGACAGGCTGCGCTTCAAATCATCATTGCCGACGTATCCATGTCGCTTGACAATGTCCTGGCAGTTGCCGGTGCTGCACGCGATCATTTCACAGTTCTGGTCATCGGACTGATCCTGTCGATCGCCCTGATGGGACTGGCCGCGACATTCATCGCCCGCTTGCTCCACAAGCACCGCTGGATCGCCTATGTGGGGCTGCTGATCATCCTCTACGTTTCCGTTGACATGATCTATCGTGGGGCAATCGAGGTATGGCCTTTGGTGAACGCCGCGGTGTGATCATCGGGCTCGGCACATACTGACGGAGCCGGAACGGAAAAGGGCGCCATATGGCGCCCTTCCCTAATTTGCCAGGTGCCAGACTTTACTGTGGCAGCTTGTCGTCGACGCCTTTGACGTAGAAGTTCAGGCCCGACAGGACGTCGTCACCGGCGGATTCGCCTGCCTTCAGCCATTCCGTGCCGTCCTGCTTGGTGATCGGGCCCGCGAAGGGCTTCAATTCGCCGGACTTGATCTTTGCTTCGGTTTCCATCGCCATCGCCTTCACATCGTCTGGCATGTTGGTGTAAGGCGCCATCGACAGGATGCCTTCGGCAAGACCGTCCCAGATGTTGCCCGTTTCCCAGGTGCCGTCCATCACCGCATTGATGCGCTTGACGTAATAAGGCCCCCATGTGTCGACGATAGCGGTCAACTGGGTGTTGGGGCCGGCTGAAATCATGTCCGAAGCCTGGCCGAAGGCCAAGATGCCGCGTTCGGCAGCAACCTGCATCGGTCCGGTGGAGTCGGTGTGCTGGGTGATGATGTCGACGCCCTGGTCGATCAGCACCTTGGCGGCGTCCGATTCCTTGCCGGCGTCAAACCATGTGTTGGCCCACACAACCTTCAGCTTGAAGTCGGGATTGACCGACTGGGCACCGAGCACGAACGCGTTGATGCCCATGACCACTTCCGGAATCGGGAATGAGGCAATGTAGCCTGCAACGCCGGTCTTCGACATCTTCGCGGCAATCTGGCCTTGGATGTAGCGGCCCTCATAGAAGCGGGAGTTGTACACCGCCAGATTTGGCGCCGTCTTGTAGCCGGTTGCATGTTCGAATTTCACGTCCGGGAATTTTTCTGCCACGGCGACCGTCGCATCCATGAAGCCGAATGACGTCGTGAAGATGATGTCGCAGCCGGAGCGCGCAAGACGTTCGATCGCACGTTCAGCGTCCGGTCCCTCAGCCACGTTTTCGAGGAAGGAAGTCTCGACCTTGTCGCCAAGTTCCTTTTCGACCATCTGGCGTCCGATATCGTGCGCCTGCGTCCAGCCACCGTCCGTCTTGGATCCTACATACAGAAAGCAGGCCTTTGTCTTGTCCTGCGCGAGTGCCGGAGCAGCCGCCGCCACGGCCAATGCCGCGGCGAGGCCAATGAGTATCTTTTTCATTTGTTTTCAGTCCTCTCTGGTTGAGTTTTTATGCGGATTTTTCTTGTTTTCGCATGTGGTCTGGCCGCTGTCACCTACCTGTCGGGCACAAAAGGATGACCGAGCGAGGCCGGCGTGTTGATCATCGTCAGCCGCCTGTTGCGCGAGATTAGAACAAGCACGACGACAGTTGCCAGATAGGGAAGCGAAGAAAGCAGTTGAGAAGGGATGCCAAGGCCAAGCGCCTGGGCGTGGAGTTGGCCGATGGTCACGGCGCCAAAGAGATAGGCGCCGGCAAGGACGCGCAACGGGCGCCAGGACGCGAACACGACCAGCGCCAATGCAATCCAGCCCCTGCCCGCCGTCATGTTCTCCACCCATTGCGGCGTATAGACCAGCGACAGGTGCGCGCCGGCAAGCCCGGCACAGGCGCCGCCGAAGATCACGGCAAGATAGCGGTAGCGGATAACGGGGATGCCAAGCGCATGCGCCGACGTATGGTTGTCGCCGATCGAGCGCAGTGTCAGACCGGTGCGCGTCCGGAACAGGAACCATATGACAGCGGCCGTCAGCGCCAGTGAGATGTAGAAGATCGGATCCTGCCCGAAAAACAGTTTGCCGATCAGCGGCAGGTCAGAGAGACCCGGGATGTGCAGGGTCGGCAGCTTGATACCGGCCATGCCGACGAAACTTTCGCCGATCATGCCCGAAAGGCCGAGCCCGAGCAGGGTCAGTGACAGCCCGGTGGCAACCTGGTTGGTGGCGATGCTGAGTGTCAGGAAACCGAACAGCAGCGAGAATACCGCGCCGGCCAAGATACCGGCAAGCATGCCGACCCATGGCGAACCGGTGAGGATGGCAGCAGCGAAGCCGCAAACGGCGCCCATGACCATCATGCCTTCGACGCCCAGATTGAGCACGCCGGATCGTTCGACGACGAGTTCTCCGATCGCCGCGATCAGAAGCGGCGTCGCGGCGGTTGCGATGGTGAGCAGGATGCTTTCGGCGATTTCCATGGTCAGTTCCCCTCGCCGGCCTTTGCCGTGCCGAAGCCGATCAGGCGGATGCGATAGTGGATCAGCGTGTCGCAGCCGAGCACGAAGAACAGCAGCATGCCCTGGAACACGCGTGCCACCTTGTCAGAGATGCCGAAGACGATCTGTGCCTCCTCACCGCCAATATAGGTGAGCGCGAGGACCAGTCCGGCTGCAATGATGCCGAGCGGATTGAGCCGGCCGAGAAACGCGACAATGATGGCGGCAAATCCATAGCCTGGCGAGATGACCTCGCGCAGCTGCCCGGTGGGACCGGCCACCTCGATGATGCCCGCAAGGCCGGCCAGCGCACCGGAAAGCAGAAAGGCGAAGAAGACCATCCCCTTGGCATTAAAGCCGGCAAACCGCCCGGCCCTTGGGCTGCCGCCCAGCACCTTCACTTCGAAGCCCTTGAGCGTGCGCGACAGCATCAGCCAAACCAGAACGGCAACGACAATGGCGAGAACAACGCCCCAGTGGGCGTCGCCTTGTGGCGGATATATTTCCGGCACACGGGCCGCAGGCGAAAACCGTACCGAACCCGGAAAATTGTTGCCGTTCGGATCGCGGAACACGCCGCGCGCCAGCCAGTCGACAAACAATTGCGCGACATAGACAAGCATCAGGCTGGTGAGGATCTCGTTGGTATTGAACCGTGTCTTCAAAAGCGCTGGTATGGCGCCGTAAGCTGCGCCGCCCAGAGCGCCAGCCAGCAGCATCAAGGGCAAGGTGAGCGCATTCTGGAAGCCGGGAAACAGGATCGGGATCAGCGACCCGGCGACCGCTCCCATGATCAGCTGCCCCTCGGCACCGATGTTCCAATTGTTGGACTGGTAGCAAACGGCCAGCCCGACTGCGATCAGGATCAGCGGCGCTGCCTTGATCGCGAGCTTGTGCAACTGCCAGATCTGGTCGGAATCCCAAATGCCGCTGATCGGCGTGACGAAATAGGAGTGCAAAGCGGCAAACGGGTTGTGGCCAAGCGCTGCAAAAAGGACGCCACCTGCTACCACTGTGAGCGCCAGCGCAATCAGTGGCGACAGCATGCTGAAAAGCGTCGAGTGTTGCGGTCGCTTTACCAGTTCGACCCGCATCAGATGGCCTCCTTCACATGCTCGACGTGGCCCGGTTCGGCGCCACCCATCAAGAGCCCGATCTTTTCGAGTGTCGCCTCGGCAATCGGCATTGGCTTCGACAACTCGCCATTGTGCATCACTGCGATCGCGTCCGAGATTTCGAAAAGCTCGTCGAGATCCTGGCTGATGATCAGCACTGCAGAGCCGCTGCGTGCGAGTTCTATCAGGGACTGCCGGATTTTGGCGGCCGCTCCGGCGTCGACACCCCATGTCGGCTGATTGACCACCATGACGGTCGGGCTACGATCGAGCTCTCGCCCGACGATGAATTTCTGCAGATTGCCGCCGGACAGGGCGGCGGCCTCGGGATCGCGGGCGCTTTTGCGCACGTCCATCACTTCGACGATGCGCTGGGCAGCGGCATCGACAGAACTGGTCTTGACCAGCCCCATCGCCCCGACAAAGGCCTTGCCGTCGGTCGCATAGCGCGACAACAGGAGGTTCTCCGACAGCTTCATGCGTGGCGCCGCACCGTGCCCCAGCCGTTCCTCGGGAACGAAGGCTGCACCAAGCAGACGACGACCGGTTATGGAAAGCCGTCCCGCGTCTTCGCCTCTGATACGGATCGTGCCGGCTTCGTCCTGAAGGGCTTCGCCAGAAATCGCCTCGAAGAACTCGCCCTGCCCGTTGCCTGCGACACCGGCGACCCCGATCACCTCGCCTGCACGCACATTCAGCCGGATGTCCTTCAGCGACATCGAAAAGGGCGTAGCCGGCTGTCGGCTCAGGCCGCCAATCTCAAGCAGAGGCGCCGCAGTCTCGATCCCCTCGACCGGCGCGCGGACCACGGCCTGTACCTCGCTGCCGACCATCATCCGGGCAAGCGACGCTGCCGTCTCCTGACGCGGATCGCAATGCCCAACCACCTTGCCATGGCGCATCACGGTGGCGCCGTCGCACATGCGCTTTACCTCCTCGAGGCGATGCGAGATGTAGAGAATGGACTTGCCTTCGGAGCGAAGCCGCTCAAGCGTCTCGAAGAGCTTGTCTGCCTCCTGCGGCGTCAGCACGGACGTCGGCTCGTCAAGGATGATCAGATCCGGTGTCTGCAGCAAGCAGCGGATGATCTCGATACGCTGACGCTCGCCGACCGAAAGGTCGCCTACCATCGCGTACGGGTCGAGGGGCAAGCCGTAGCTGTAAGACAGCGCCTGCGCCTTGGCAGCAATCGTGCTTATCGGCGTCTTGTCATCAAGCGAAAGCGCGATGTTCTCGGCCGCCGACAGCGCCTCGAACAGCGAGAAATGCTGGAAAACCATGCCGATTCCGAGCTTTTTCGCAATGCTGGGGCTGGAGATGGTTACGGCTTTGCCGTTCCAGAGGATTTCGCCTGAATAGGGTTCGAGCGAGCCGAAGAGCATCTTGACCAGGGTCGACTTGCCAGCACCGTTTTCCCCCAGAAGAGCATGTATTTCGCCCTTGCCGATCGTCAGATCGACATTGTCGCAGGCTTTAAGCGTGCCGAAAATCTTCGTCAGGCCACGGACCTCGAGCAAGCTCGAGCCGTTTGTCGCAAGGGTTGTCTCCACAACGCCCCCCATGGTCTTTTTTCTGTTCCCGCAGAGCATGGTAGGCGCGACCGTGGCGTAACGCAAAGCGGTGCATGCCTTGAAAGATTTTCAAGAAACTCAGGGATATGAGGCAGCACCGTTCATGGAATCAGAATGGTCGTTCCGGTCGTCTTGCGCGCTTCGAGGTCCAAATGAGCCTGTCCGACATCCTTCAGCGCATAGCGCTGATTGACCATCACCCGAACATGACCTGCCGATACCACGTCGAACAAAGATCTGGCAGCGTCATCAAGGTCCTGCCTTTTGGCGATGTAGGTGAACAGTGTCGGACGTGTCGCAAACAGCGAGCCCTTCTGCGCCAGAAGCGCTAGGTTGAACGGGGGGATGGAGCCGGATGACTGGCCGAAGCTGACGAACATTCCGCGTGGTTTCAGGCAGTCGAGCGAGCCCGGGAAGGTGTCATTGCCGACGGAGTCGTACACAACATCGCAGAGCTTTCCATCGGTGATTTCCCTCACCTTCGCGACGAAATCCTCATCCCTGTAGTTGATAACATGGTCGAAGCCGTGCGCCTGCGCCAGGGCAGCCTTGTCGGGTGATCCCGCTGTCCCGATTACCGTTGCGCCAAGATGCTTGGCCCACTGGCCGGCGAGCAGGCCAACACCACCAGCCGCCGCGTGGAACAGGATCATATCGCCCGCTTTCACCTTGAATGTGCGGCAAAGCAGATACTCAGCCGTCAGCCCTTTCAGCATCATTCCAGCTGCCTGCTCATCCGATATCGCGTCGGGCAGTTTGACCAGCCGGTCGGCAGCGATCACGCGCTCTTCGCAATAGGCGCCAAGCGGCGTGGTATAGGCAATGCGGTCTCCCGGCTTAAGCCAGTCGACGCCTTCGCCGAGTTCCGATACGACGCCGGCCGCCTCACCGCCGGGTATCAGCGGCAGACTGTTGGGTGGCGGATAGAGTCCGCTTCGAAAATAGACATCGAGAAAATTGAGACCGATGGCGGTGTGCCGGATCAGCGCTTCACCGGGGCCGGGGCGGCCTGGGTCGGAGTCCTCGTAACTAAGGGTTTCCGGACCGCCCTGAGCATAGACCTTGATCGCCTTTGACATGTTTACTTCTTCTTCAAGCCAAGCGTTGGAAAGAGCTGCATGATCCCACCTATGCAGAACAGGTAGATGCCGGTGATCGCGATCCCGAATTTGGTGAACTGGCTGACATTCGCCGCCAGAACGCCGATCTGGCTGTAGAACTCGGCGAGAGCCGCCTCAGCCAGCGCCAGCATGCCGAAAGCACACCACAGAAGCGTTATGCCGAGGTTGACGGGTCGCAGCCGCTTGACGCGAACTGGATGCAGGAAGTTGACTGGCAGGAA
>JBBSOT010000204.1:0-8994 GCA_038259455.1 Hyphomicrobiales bacterium
AATACATGGCGAAAGCCACGGTCCTGCCTCACTTCACGATGATTTCCGGTCCCATGACAGAGGTGGGCAGCCAAGTGGACAGGGGCGGCACGTAGGTGACGATGATCAGGAACACGAAGAGCACGGCGACGAAGGGAAGCGCCGCGCGCACGACCTGAATGAGGCTCATGCCGGTGATGCCGGACGTCACGAACAGGTTGAGCCCGATCGGCGGCGTGATCATGCCGATCTCCATGTTGACCACCATGATGATGCCGAGATGAACCGGGTCGATGCCAAGCTGCATGGCGATCGGAAAGACCACAGGGGCGACGATCAGCAGAAGGCCCGACGGTTCCATGAACTGGCCGCCGAGCAGCAGCAGGACATTGACCGCGATGAGGAAGGTGAACCAGTTGAACCCGTAGCCGAGCATCAGATCGGTGATGGCATCGGGAATGCGTTCGGACGTCAGCACATGCGCGAACAGCAGAGCGTTGACGATGATGAACATCAGCATGATCGTCGTTTTCGAGGCGTCGACCAATACCTTTCGCGTGTCTTCGTTGAAGAACATCCGCGGGAAGGCACGGCCGATCTGACCGAAATTGCGACCCCAGATCGGCAGGCCTGCGACCAGGTAGCCAGGGATGTTGAGCGGGTTGGATTCACGGTCGCGCCAAAGCGCATAGGCAACCATGATGGCGAGTGACAGAAGCACACCGACGATGGCACGCCCGGTGCCGGTCACGCCGTCCCAGTTGCCGGCAACGAAGAAGGACAGGATCATCCAGACGAAGAAAAACGCGGCTGCATAGACCAGCGACGAGAAGCCGACGCGTGCGCGCTTGGCGTCGGTTTCCTGGATCCAGCGGATGCCGGCGAGCGGACCCATGTCACGGTATATGAACAGCGCCACGAACCACGCATAGACCGCAGCGACCGCGGCGGCTTCCGTTGGCGTGAAGACGCCGCCATAGATACCACCCAGAATGATGATGATGAGGAACAGGCCCCAGCCCGCCTCCTTGCCGCCGGCGATAATCTCGCCAAATCCGCGCCACGGCTCTGCCGGCAGGTTCTTGACACGCGCCATCACATAGATGGTGCCCATCAGCATGAGACCGGCAACGAGACCCGGCACGACGCCGGCCAGAAACATGCGCCCGACCGAGACATCGGTGGCGGCCGAATAGACGACCATGACAATGGAAGGCGGGATGAGGATGCCGAGCGTGCCGGCATTGGCAATGATGCCGGCGGCGAAGTCGCGCGTGTAGCCGACCTTGCGCATGCCGGCGATGGCGATCGTGCCGATGGCAACGACGGTGGCCGGCGAGGAACCCGACAGGGCCGCAAAAAGCATGCAGGCCATCACCGAGGCGATCGCCAGGCCGCCCCGGATGTGGCCGACGGAGGCGATGGCAAAGCGGATGATGCGCGCAGCGACGCCGCCCGTCGACATGAAGGCCGAAGCAAGAACGAAGAACGGTATGGCGAGCAGCGTGTAGTTCTGCGACGCAGTGAACAGTTGCAGCGCCACCGAGGACATCGAATCCTGCGAGAACACGGCGATCAGGATAAGCGATGACAGGCCGAGCGAGATGGCGACCGGGACGCCAGCAAAGAGCAGGACGAGAACCAGGACGAAAAGGATTGCGGATTCCATGCTCGCGCCCTCAGTCCTTCAGGATGTTCTTGTTTTCGGCGACGAGCTCTTCTGCCTCGTGGCCGGCGATCACCAGTTCGCGTTCGCCTCGCCAGATGGCGAGCATTGCCTGCAGGCTGCGATAGGCAAGCAGCGCGAGGCCGATCGGCAGCATGACATAGGCCAGCCAGCGGTGGACACGCTCCTGCAAGCCAAAGAGGTTCTGCAACACTTCGGGATAGCGCAAGTCGTCGAGCCCGGTGCCCTGATGAAACATGAAGGTCCAGTAGCCGATGGCGCCGGTCTGCCGCCAGTTGGTGCTTACACTCACCCCAAACAACGACAGCCACGCCGCATAGAGCAGCATGAAGGCGTAGAGGAAGGTGGCGAAGGCGCCGAACAGGGCAATCGCACGGAACGGTCCGGGTGGCAGCATGCGGATGAAGGCGTCGACGCCAAGATGGATGCTGCGCTTGATGCCAAAGCCCATGCCGAACAGGATCATCCAGGCAAACATGATGCGCGTGACCTCAAGCGCGCCTGACCATCCGGTGTTGAAGCCGTATCGCATGACGACCTGGACGAAGGAGACAAGCGTGATGATGGCGAGCAGGGTGGCCAGCACGTTCTCCTCGAACCGGTCAACGCCAGCGGGCCAGCGCCGCTCGGCCAGGAAGAGCAGAACGACGAGCAGAACAAGCAGAAACGCCGGCAACAGCAATGCCATGTGAACCCTCCCCCAGATGCACCAATCGCGCCTGAAGGCGCGTGTTCTTGTCGTTGCCCAGCGCGGCGCAAGCACCGCGCTGGGAGATCACGATGGTATCAGTTGCTGGCGCCGACAGCCACAGCAGCGGCAATGGCATCCGTGCCGATGTCGCCTTCGAACTGGGCCCATACCGGCTTCATGACTTCAACCCAGGCCTCACGCTGAGCCGGGTCGAGTTCGCGAATGGTGCCGCCGGCGTCGAGGATGTTCTGGCGGCAGGTCGCCTCCTTGTTGCCAACGTCGGCATTTGCGGCAGCCGTCTCTTCGTCAACGATCTTCATGAACTGGTCGCGCACTGCCGGATCGAGACCGTTCAGCCATTCGGTCGAGGTGACGAGCAGATAGGCCAGCGTCTGATGGTTGGTCTCTGTGATGCCGTCCTGAACTTCGAAGAACTTCTGCGTGTAGATATTGCACCACGAGTTCTCCTGGCCGTCGACAACGCCGGTCTGCAGCGCGCCATAGACTTCCTTGAAGGCGAGCTTCTGGGCCGATCCGCCGATCGCCGCGATCATGGCGTCCGCCACGTCGGAGGTCTGGATGCGGAACTTCAACCCATCGGCATCGGTCGGCAGCAGCAGCGGCTTCTTGGCCGAGAACTGCTTTAGGCCGGACAACCAGTAGCCAAGCCCTGTGTAGCCCGCGGATTCGGCACTCTTCAGCATCTCCTTGCCGGTATCGGACGAGCCGAACGTGTCAACGTCCTCCAGGCTGGCGAACAGGAACGGAAGGTCGAACAGACGGTACTTCAGCGTGTAGGCCTCGAATTTCGAGAGCGATGGCGCGGCCAGCTGGACATCGCCGAGCAGCAGCGCTTCCATCACCTTGTCGTCGTCGAAGAGCGTTGAGTTGGGGAAGACCTCCATACAGGCCTTGCCATCCATTTCCTTGTTGACCCGTTCTGCAAGCTTCTTGGCCGCCTCGCCCTTCGGATGGCCCTTTTCGGCAACCACATGGCTGAACTTGATGACCATTTCGCCGCTATCGCAGCCTTCCGACGCATAGGCCTGGCCGGCGAAAAGGGTGATGGCAAGCGCCGAAGCGGCGCCGAGAAGTTTCTTCATGTCATTCCTCCACATGCGGGTCGTGCCCGCTTTTTCGTTCGTCAGGCAGGCGGACGCGTCGCGTAGCTGCGCCAATGATGCGGTTGCCTCCCCGAGATGCCACTCCTCGCGGCAATCCGAACCTTATGATGCAAATGACGTGCCAAGCGTACCGGATGGCTCATCGGAGCAGCAATTGGGGGCCAACCCTGGCTGTCTGAAGGGATCGTGCCGGCCAACCGTCTTTGGCCTTGATGCGGGAGTGTCACCTGTTCTACCCATTTCACCCCCCAAAAGGGGTAGGTAACTACCCGTCGTCAGACAACTTGATGCCGAGCTTGCGCATCTTGTCATAGAGGCCCTTGCGGGAAACGCCGAGTGCCTCGTAGGTTTCTTTCTGGCGGCCCCCATGGCGCGCAAGTTCGGCCTCGATCACCGACTTCTCGAAGGCTGCGAGACGTTGCGAGAGATGGCTGTTGGCGTCATCCGGCTGGCCGCTTTCTCCAGAGGCAACGCGCCACAGACCAAGCACCCACCGATCGGCCGCATTGCGCAACTCGCGCACGTTGCCTGGCCAGTCATTGCCGGTCAGCGCCGCCTCCAAGGCAGGTGTCATTTGCGGCATGTCACGCCGGTAGCGAGCACGGGCTTCGCGCGCCAGTTGCGCAAACAGCAGCGGGATGTCGTCCTTGCGTTCGCGCAACGGCGGGATCTGAAGTCTTGCCACGTTCAGGCGATAGAACAGGTCAGCACGGAAGCGCCTGGCCTTGCTCTCTTCGTGAAGGTCCGCCTTGGTGGCGGCGATGAACCGCACATCCAGCGGAATAGACTTGTTGGAGCCCAGCCGTTCGATGGTCCGGTGTTCTATGGCGCGCAGCAACTTGACCTGCAGGTCGAGCGGCATGGATTCAATCTCGTCGAGAAAGACGGTGCCCCGGTTGGCATGTTCGAGCTTGCCGATACGCTGTTTCTGCGCTCCGGTGAAAGCGCCGGCTTCGTGACCGAACAGTTCGCTTTCGAAGATGTCGCGGGGCACCGCGCCACAATTGATGGCGACAAAATTGCCCTTGGATCGGCTGCCGAAATCATGCAGGGCGCGCGCCACGACCTCCTTGCCGCTACCGGTCTCGCCAAGCACCAGCACGTCCGCATCTGTGTCTGCCAGCGCCAAAATTTCCTCGCGCAGCCTCGCTATGGCGGGATTGCGGCCGACAAGGCGTGACCCGATGTCGCCCGAAGCGTCGAGCCGCTCGCGCAGGACGCGGTTTTCGAGCACCAGGCGGCGCTTCTCGATCGCACGCTGCACAACTGTGGTAAGGCGTCGGACCGGAAACGGCTTCTCGATGAAATCATAGGCGCCGTCGCGCATCGCCTCGACCGCCAGCGCCACCTCGCCATGGCCGGTTATCAGCACCACTGGCATGGCCGGGTCGATCTCGAGAATCTGGCGCAGGAAGGCGAGCCCATCGATCCCCGGCATGCGGATGTCGCTGACGACAACACCGTAGAGGTCACGGGTAACGCGCGGCAATGCATCTTCAGCACGTGCAAAGGCATCGACATCGAACCCCTCGATCTCCAGCCCCTGGACGAGAGCCGGGCGCAGATCGTCATCGTCGTCGATGAGCAGGACGCGCGCTTCGCTCATGATGCCGCCGCAAGCTTGCGGCCCGCTTGGCGGGCCGGCGAAAGAAGCACGGTCACGACGGCACCGCCGCCAGGCGCATCGGTGACGCTGACGGAGCCATCGAACTCGCGCACGATGTTGTAGACAATGGACAGGCCGATGCCGAGACCTTCGCCGACGCCCTTGGTCGAGTAGAATGGTTCGAACATGCGTTCGCGCACCTCTTCGGGAATACCGGGACCATTATCCTCGACGCTGAGTGCGATGCGCGAACCGACACGACCCAGCCGAACAACGATCTCCGGTTTGTCGACCGCGGCTTTCGAGCCTATTCCCGTCAAGGCGTCAACGGCGTTGTTGACCAGATTGACCACGACCTGGGTAAGCCGCACATGGCCGCCCCGCACCGCAACGCCGGCCAGCGCGCCTTCCTGCCGGATGGTCACGCCGGCCTTGCGGGCGCGCGGCCCGGCCAGCATCAGCGCCTCGTCGAGAACAGGTGCGATCAGAACATCCTCCACCGACGTTCCGGGCTTGCGCGCAAACGACAAAAGTGTCCGCGACAGTTCAGACATGCGGTCGACAAGCCCGGCTATCCGGCCCATCGCTTCGGCGGCAGCCTGCGCCTTGCCGCGCTCGAGAAGCTGGGTGGCATTGTCGGCATAGGTCCGGATCGCGGCGAGAGGCTGGTTGTATTCGTGGCTCAGAGTCGCCGACATCTGGCCAAGCGCGGCGAGCTTTGCCGCCTGGATAAGTTCGGCTTGCGTCTTCCTGAGTTTCTCCTCGGCCTCGGTTCGTTCCCTCACCTCGTGGGCGAGCGCGGCGTTGACCTGGGTCAGGTCGGCGGTGCGCTCTCGAACGAGATTTTCGAGCCTTTGGGCACTTGCCTCGGCGCGCAGCTGCCGGAGTTCGGTCGCCTCCCTGCGTTTGACGAAGAGGAACGCGAAGCTGCCGGCCAGCAGCGTTGCAAGAACGGCAATCAGGACCGCGGACAGGCGCGCCGAACTGACGGCACCACGGTCAACCAGGACATGCAGCGTCCATCCCATGAGGGGCAACGGACGGCTGGCTGCAAGATAGGACAGGTCGCTGCCCGCCGAGGCCAGGACCGTCCGATCTTCTGCACTGCCTTCGTCCCGGAAAACGGGATTGTCGCCCGGTCGTCCGAACAGGCGCCGGGATTGCCAGTCCGGACGATTGGAAATGAAGACAAAGCCGGCAGCGTCGGTTACCGTGATCGGGTTGGCCGACAGCGCCCAGGTCTGCTCGATCTGATCCATACGGATATAGATGGCGATCACGCCGATAAGCGCATTGTCGCGCCGCACGGCCGAGGCAAAGACGTAGGCGCGCTCGCGCTCCTGAGGCGACAGTGATTCTCGGCCGAGACGACCCTGTCGGGCAGCTTCGAGCAGCGCGGCCTCGTTCAGCCGCGAATTGTCGAAGATGCCGCGCGCGGAGGCGAAGACCCGGCCGGACGCATCGGCGAAGGCGACATCCATGGCGCCCGAATAGCTGGCGATCTCGAGTGCCATCTCCTGCGCGGCCAGCCCGCCGGCTGCCTGGCCGACCGGCGAAAACAGCGCAATGACGTCCTTGCGGCGCGAAAGAAGCGGCGGCAGCACCCGGTATTTCTCAAGCACCCCGGCCAGCGTCTCGGCCTGTAGGGCGAGAGCCTCGCGCGCCGTCGCAACCACGGCACGCTGGGCCCTGTCGGCAACGATGGATTGTGAGACCCACGCCACCGCGAGGCCAAGCAGGGCGGTGGCAAGGATCACCGCCAGTTCGAGGCTGGCATAGCGGCGACGCAGAGTGCTTTCGAGAGGCAGCATGATGGTGTTGTCAGCCATCTTTCCGCCAACGGCAATAGCGCGCCGGAGGGATGCGTGTAGACGAAGGCAGCGCCACGGCGCGCGACCTGCCCCCAGGGCTTGCGTATCGAAGTCCGTGACAAAACCCGCGATTGACGACATCGGCGCGTTACAGCGTCTTTCTAGTGCTGCGATCTGTCGATCGGAGAAAAGGTTTCCGCATGATCTCACTTTTCAAGACAGCTTCCGCCGGCGTTGCCATCATGGCCGCCTCCGGCATGTGTGCGCTTGCCCAGGAACAGGTCGGCCAGGCAACGCTTGTGCGAACCGCCGTCACCGGCAACAGCAGCCCGTTGGCTGTCCGCTCCCCCGTCTATCGTGACGAACGCATCGAAACATCGGCGAACGGACTTGGCGAGTTCCGGTTTGCCGACGGCACGAAATTCGCTGTCGGCGGCAGTTCCTCCGTGGTGATCGACCGTTTTGTCTACGACAGTTCCAGGACGTTCAATCAGCTGACACTCAACGCAGCGCGCGGCTCCTTTCGGTGGATCAGCGGCAAATCGAAGTCGGATGCCTACGAGATCGTCACGCCGGCCGGAACGCTTGGCGTCCGCGGCACCAGGTTCGACATTTTTGTCGGACCGGGCGGGATCACCTCGGTTGTGCTCTTGAGCGGCGCAGCGCAGTTCTGTGGCGCGAATGGCTGCCAGGAATTGCGCCGCCGCTGCGACGTTGTGGTGGCGACGCCGGCCGGTGGTGTCAGCGATGTGTCGCGCGTCAACCGGGACATCTTCGCCACCGTCGGAACCGACAGGGCGTTTCCCTTCCTGTCTGGAAGGCAGCGCCTCTCAAGGAGTTTTGAAAGCGCGTTTGGCAGCAATTGCGGCCTGGCCAGTTCGCCGTCCGGCAAGCGCACCGAGCGCGGTGACGCCGGGGGCCGCGGCGCAAGAAGCGGTGGCAGGCAGGGTTCGCCGGGCAATGGGTACGGAAACTAGCGTTCCCTGCTTCGCCACCTCAAGCGTCAGGCGATGGGCTTGCCCGTGGCACGACCACCTCGCCGTCCTCCTTGGTGAAGGAGCCTATCTGCGCATTGGGAAGCACTGTGAGCACCGCCTCGGAAGGTCGCGCAAGGACCGTTCCGAGCGGTGTCACGACGATCGGCCGGTTGATCAGGATCGGATGTTTCATCATGAAGTCGATCAACTCGTCGTCGCTCCATTTCGGATCGTCGAGGCCAAGCGCGGCATAGGGCGTGCCCTTCTCGCGCAGCAGCTCGCGCGGCTGCATCGCCAGGCCGGCAAGCAGCTCAACCAGTTTTTCACGCGACGGCGGCGTCTCCAGATACTCGATCACCTCCGGCTCTTCGCCGGACTGGCGGATCATCGCCAACGTGTTGCGCGAGGTTCCGCATTGCGGGTTGTGGTAGATCGTAACGGTCATGTCAGCCTTTCGGGAACCAGTGCTGCGTCCGGTTGGCGAAGGCGACCAGCGACAGCATGACCGGCACCTCGACGAGCACGCCGACGACCGTCGCCAGCGCGGCGCCCGAGTTCAACCCGAACAGGCTGATCGCAACGGCAACCGCGAGTTCGAAAAAGTTGGACGTGCCGATGAGCGCACAGGGCGCGGCGACATTGAAGGGAACCTTCCACGCCTTTGCCGCCGCATAAGTGATCGCGAAGATGCCGTAGGACTGGAGCACCAGCGGCACCGCTATCAGCACGATGAGCATGGGATTGGCGAGGATGACATTGCCCTGGAAACCGAACAGCAGGACCACCGTTGCCAGCAATCCGATGACCGAGACCGGCTTCAGGCGGCCGGTAAACTCCGACACAGCTGCTTCGGCCGTCATGCCGCCTCCGGCACGTCCGACGAGCCAGCTTCGGGTGATGGCGCCGGCGACCAGCGGAATGACGACGTAGAGCACCGTCGACAGGATGAGCGTCGCCCACGGTACGACGATGTCGGTGACGCCGAGCAGCAGCGCCACGATGGGCGCGAAGGCGAAGATCATGATGACGTCGTTCACCGAGACCTGCACCAGCGTGTAGGTCGCGTCGCCGCGCGTCATCTGGCTCCACACGAACACCATCGCGGTACAGGGCGCGGCA
>JBBSOT010000205.1:0-8956 GCA_038259455.1 Hyphomicrobiales bacterium
CAGTTTGCCGGTGAAGCCGTCGCGCTCGGCCTCAAGGCACTCCCGGCGAAATGCCTGTTCATCGCGAAAATTGACGAAAACCGTGTCGATGGCAGGGATTTCGGCGGCCGAAGCCGCCAGAATGGTGATGGTGCGGGCGAAGCGAAAGAGGTCCGTATAGCGTCCGTCGTCTTCGCGGTTGGTTCGTGCTCCGACAGCGACGGAAAGGTCCTCGGCGCCCCACGAGAGCGCGGCCAGACGGGAACTGGCGCCACGGTAGCTGGCACCCGACAGAACACCGATGGCGGTTTCGGTGATCAGCGGAATGATGGCGATGGAGCCGTCGGCAAGGCCGTTCTCGGCCTCGTGGACACGCAGCTTGGCCGACAGGTGCTGCACGTCGGCGCCGGAGTTGGATTTGGGCAGCATGATGCCGTCCGGCCTGGCCTGAACAATGGCCCGCAAATCGTCGTCGATCAGCCCGCTGGCGAGGTCGTTGACGCGCGCATAGAGTGCCGCACCGCTGTCGTCTCGGCGCATGGCGATGAAGGCTGCCGCCATGTCGCGGGCCAGCTGCTTGTTCTGCGGGGCGACCGAATCTTCAAGATCGATGATCAGCGCATCGGCGCCGGACGTAAGGCCTTTTTCCAGCTTGCGTTCCGAATCCGCGGGGACGAAGAGCAGCGAGCGCATCAGGCCGGTGCCTTCATGATCATCGCCTGGCGCGTGCATCGGGCGACCAGATCGCCATGCTGGTTGAAGGCCTTATGCTCGAATTCGACAATGCCGCGATCGGGCTTCGACTTCGAGGCCCGCACGGAGATGACGGTCGTCTCGACGCGGATCGTATCGCCGTGAAAGACCGGGTGGGGAAAGTTCGATTCCTTCATGCCAAGATTGGCAACGGTGGTACCAAGAGTGGTGTCGTGGACCGATATGCCGATCATCAGGCCGAGCGTGAAGAGCGAATTGACCAGCGGCTTGCCCCACTCCGACCGGGCGGCGAAGTCGAAGTCGATGTGCAGGGGTTGAGGGTTGAGCGTCATGGTCGAAAACAGCATGTTGTCGCTCTCCGTCACCGTCTTGGTGAGGGCGTGCCGGAACTGCTGGCCCGGCTGGAATTGTTCTAGGTATAGCCCGGCCATGTGCGGTCCTCCATCCAGGGTCGATTTGATAGGCATTGGGGCAGGGGCAGGCAAGCCGTCAAGAAACATGGTGAACCAAACGTAAACTATTTCGGCCTAGCACTGGCACCGGCGCCGCGAGAGCGGTTGAGGGGAGCAAGCGGGCATTGACGATCGTCTCACATTTCCTGAAGTGGATTTATACGGCAAATGCCGGCGAGCGCGCCGCAGCGGCTTCGGCGCTGGCGCGCACCTACATTGACCGCAAGCTGCCATTCGAGGACCGCTGTGCCGCCGAATCGGCATTGACGCTGCTGCTTGACGATCCGTCAGCCAAGGTTCGCCTGGCGATGGCCGAAGTGCTGGCCATGAGCCGCCATGCGCCGCTGCAGGTTATCAGCGCGCTGGCATCGGACCAGCCTGAAGTGGCCGGCGTGGTTCTGGGGCTGTCTCCGCTGCTCACCGATGCCGATCTTATCGACCGGGTGGCATCGGGCCAGGCCGCGACACAGAAGCTGATCGCCAACCGGAGCAGCGTATCGATGGCGCTGGCGGCTGCGATTGCCGAACTGGCGGATGCAGAGACTTGCATGACGCTGCTTGCCAATACGGGCGCTTCAATTGCGGCGCTTAGCTTTCGCCGTATTGCCGAGCGGCTTGGACATGTCGGCCGGTTGCGCGAGGCCATGATTGCCGATGCGCGGTTGCCCGCCGATTGCCGCCACATGCTTCTGGTCAAGCTTGGCGATGCGCTGAAGGGCGCGCCGCTGGTCGTTGCGCTGATGGGCCCCGTGCGAGCCGAGCGCGTGATGAAGGACGCCTGCGTGAAGGCCTCGCTGACGCTGATCGACAGCACCAGGGCGCAGGAACACGAGGCGCTGATCGCGCATCTGCGGGTGCGCGGCGATCTGACGGCGAGCTTCCTCGTGCGCACCGTGGCGAACGGCAAGGTCGATTTCTTCGGTTCGGCGCTGGTGGTGCTGACGGGGCAATCGCAGGAGCGGGTAAGGGCGCTTCTGTCGAACGGAAACGATGTCGCCCTGTCGGCCGTGTTTCGCAGCGCCGGATTGGCCGACGCCGTGCACGGCGTACTGGTGCGCGCGCTCAAGGTGTGGCGCGACGTGGCCAATGGCAAACGGGTTGCAGGGGCGCAAGAGGTGTCGTGGCTGATGCTGAAGGAACTTGGCGGGCATGAGGCGACCGGCGATCTGGCCGGGCTGCTGAAGTCGATCCATCTTGACGCGCTGCGCGAGAACGCGCGTGGCCACGCGCTGGCGATAGCGGCGGCATAGCGCGCAGGCGTGAGTCGGCCGCCAAGTATTAATCTCGGTTCTCAACCCAATGATAAGACTTTGTCCGGTCTAATGGCGCCGTTCAAACATAGGCGGCAACGATCATGAAACTACTCGCTTCGCTTCTCGCGTCTATTGCGCTGTTTGCGCAGGTATCGGTGGCCTCGGCGGCCACGCTGACAGCAAACGTCTCCCTGTCGACGCAGACGATGACAGTTATCCACCGCGGCAAGGTGATCGGGCGCTGGCCCGTCTCGACGGCGCGCCGCGGCAAGGTGACGCCGACCGGTGCATGGTCGGCAAAATGGCTGTCGCGCCACCATCGCTCGAGCCGCTACAACAATGCGCCGATGCCCTATTCGATCTTCTACAATGGCAACTACGCCGTGCACGGGACATACCAGACGAACCGGCTCGGGCGTCCGGCCTCCTCAGGCTGCGTGCGGCTGGCCCCCGCTCATGCCGCGAAACTGTTTTCGCTGGCGCGTTCGGAAGGGCTTGCAAATACGCGCATCGTGGTTCGCCACTAAGCAAGACACCGAGGCGGCGGCCATGGCAGCCGCCTATTTGACGGATGGCGGCCCGGTGGCGTTGCTATCGGTCGGCGCCGATCGTCAGGATCCTGAAGGGTGTGGTGATGATGATCTCGGCCACCGAACCGACGGCGTTGCCGACTCCCCTGCCGAGATCGTCTATGGGCTGGGTTGCCTCGACCTGGTCCGACCGCAGGCTGGCGGGGACGCTCAGACGGTCACCGAGCAGCTGAACCAGCACCGGATTGTCGGCAAACTTGGCATGGTTCAGTCGGTCTCCGGACTCTGTCTGGGACAAATCGACGACGGTCACGCCGAGGCTGGCAAGCTCGGCAGCGTTTGAATAGTCGCCGACGCGGGCCTGCCTGCCGGCAATCAGGCTGGAAAACTTAAGGGCCTTGTCGTCATCCGACAGAAGGACGGCAAACGGCCTGTCGGGAACCCCATAGCGGGCCATCTGCTTCTTGAACACATCGACGTCGATGTCTGGCGAGGCGAGAACGACATATCCGAGCTTGCCGCCGAGGTCGCGATCGCCACTGATGGCGAGCTGGCGAAGCGTTTCCATGGTCAGCCAGTTGCCCATCGAATGGGCGATGATGTCGATGCTCCTGGCGTTCGATCTGGCGAGCAGCCGGAGCGTTGCCTCGAGATCGTCGCGGGCAGCGGTGGTGCTGTTGTTGTCATAGACGTAGTTGGCGGTCCTGGCCGCCGACGCCCACGAAAACAGCACAGGGGTGCCGGGATATTTCGTGTCGTTGACCAGTTGGGTCATCCGGTAGACGCCATCGTCAAAGCCGGTGTTGTAGCCGTGCACGAAGACAAGAACACGATTTTCGTGCTCGGCGATGTCGATCCCGACAGCCCTGGCGAAAGCGTCCTGCGTTGGAAAGAGCGCGACGTTGTGCGCGGTGAAATCCGTCGCCGGGTTTCCTGGCATGCCGTCCTTGGCGCGCTCGATCCTGCCGGTCTGATGGCCCTTAGGCACTGTCATGTCGACACGCGCGAAGTTGACGCCGCTTGCCCTTTCGCTGCCGAAGACGACGCTGGCCTGCGCCGCAGGGCTGCGCGTCGTGGCGACAAATATATTGTGGCGTGCAGCAATCTCTGCGTCGGATATTGCCGTCGGTTGCGCGGCAATCAGTTCATGCTTGCGATGGTTTGCGCAGCCAGCAACGGCAGCGACGCATGCGATGACGATGAAATACCTCAGGCGCACTCGACAGTATCCCTGACGCCTGACGCTGGCGTTCACGGATTCAAATACAGTCCTCGCGCTGCAAGGTCCATCGCAAACTCGGGCTGCAGGCGAGCGTCCCTGAGGACGCGTACTTATGAGCCCTGGAGCATCTTGATACGGTCTGTCACCTGGCGGTCGCTGGCAAACCCGTCATCTTCGCGCAGGCGCTGTCCGAGAAGCTTCACCATTGCCGGGTTGTCGGCGAACTTGGTGTGATTGAAGCTGTCGGAACCCTCCGATTTGGAGAGATCCACGACGATTACGCCGTATTCGGCGAGGTCTTCGGCGTTTTCGTAGTCGCCAAGGCGCGGCTTGTTGCCGGCCAGGATGCCCGACAGCCTGAGCGCGCGGTCATCCGACGACAACAAGAGGAAGAATGGCTTCTCCGGCTTGCCGTAACGCCGCATCTGGCTCTTGAAAACGTCGACGTCGATATCGGGCGAAGCCAGCACGACGTCGCCGAGCTTGCCGCCAAGGTCGCGGTCGCCCCGGATGGCCAACTGGCGCAGAGCCTCCATGGTTACCCAGGTGCCCATCGAATGACCCACGATGTCGATGCGCCGGGCGCCTGACTGGGCGAGCACGCGCAGGGTGACTTCCAACTGGTCGCGCGCAACGCTGGCGCTTTCCTTGTCGTAGACATAGTCCTTGGTGCTACCGCCCGAGGCCCAGGAAAACAGCACCGGCGTGCCACCGTATTTGGAGTCGTGCGCAATCTGTGTCGCGCGATAGACGGCGGCGTCGAACGAGGTGTTGTAGCCGTGGATGAAGATCATCGCGCGACCGCCGCGGGCGGCGATGTCGGTGCTGAGCGCGCTGGAAAACTCCGGCTGCGTTTCATAGGCGACGACGTCGGTTGCCGTGAAATAGCGCAACGGGTCGTCAGGCTTACCTGGCTTGTGGCGTTCGATCTGGCCGGTCTTGTGCACCTTGGGCACGGTGACGTTGACGCGCGCGAAATTGAGCACCGAGGAACGCGAATTGTCGAAAACCTTGTTGGAGCTTTCCGCATAGGCGCGTGTCGTTGCGACAAAAATGCTGTGGTTGCCGGCGATCTGGGTTGGAGCAACCGAGATAGAGGCGGTTCCGATAAGATCAGTCGCTTCCTGACTGACACATCCCGTGGCAAACAACACCAGGGCGAGGGCGAGGAAACGGGACTTTGACACTGCTGATTTGGCTCTCTGGCCCTTCGGCCTTTTTTATTGCAAACCCTCCCGGACAGGCTGAACAAGGCATTTGAATGGCGAACGGCAAGGAAAGGCCGTTATGCGACAACGATGGTTTGTCGGGTGTGGCAGTTGAGCACGAAAAGGTCCGCAGGCGCGATTGCCTGACGACCCGATATGGCGCGTTACCGCGCAGGCGGATATGCGATCAGGCGACATGACGGCTTCACTGGCCCGGACAGTGCAGACAGCAGCGGGGATTTGACATGGCGAGCTTCACGGCCAGGGTTGCGACCTCCGCAGACGCGGTACGAGGACTTTTTCCCGAAACACCGCTGCAGGAGAACGACTACCTGTCGAAGAAGACCGGCGCGACGATCCTGCTGAAACGGGAGGATCTGACGCCGGTCCGTTCCTACAAGATCCGCGGCGCGTTCAATTTCTTTCGCAAGGCGCTCGCCGCCGGCAACAGGGCAGAGCTTTTCGTCTGCGCGTCGGCGGGAAACCATGCGCAGGGGTTTGCCTTCGTCTGCCGCCATTTCGGCAAGAAGGGCGTCGTCTACATGCCGGTTACGACGCCGCAGCAGAAGATCGACAAGACCAGGCTTTTCGGTGGCGAGTTTGTCGAAATCCGCCTGCGCGGCGACTTCTTCGACGAATGCTACCGCGCCGCGCAGCAGTTTGCGCAAGAGAGCGGCGCGGACATGGTGCCTCCCTTCGATCATCCCGACATCATCGAGGGGCAGGCAACCGTTGCCCACGAGATCGCCGCGCAAATGCCCGGGGGTCGCATTGCCGATATTATGGTGATGCCGGTGGGCGGCGGCGGGCTGGCCGCCGGCGTGACCCGCTACATGGGAGAGCAGGGCAGGGCACCGCGATTTGTCTTTTGCGAACCTGCCGGGGCGCCGAGCCTGCAAAAGAGCCTGGCTGCCGGCAAGCGCGTGAAGATACCGACGGTGGACAATTTCGTCGACGGGGCCGCGGTTGCCGAGATCGGCCGCGAACCGTTTCGCCATCTGAAGGGATTTTCCACCGACGCGGTCACGCTTGTTCCGGAGAACCGTCTGTGCGCGACGATGATCGAGATGCTGAATGTCGAGGGCGTGGTGCTGGAGCCGGCTGGTGCCCTGGCGATCGATGCCCTGAAGGATTTCACGAAGAAGGAACTCAGGGGCAAGACCGTGGTGTGCGTCGTGTCGGGCGGCAATTTCGACTTCGAGCGGCTGCCCGACGTCAAGGAGCGCGCGCTGCGGTTCGAGGGACTGAAGAAGTATTTCGTCTTTCGCTTCCCGCAACGACCGGGCGCCTTGCGCGACTTCCTCGACCTGCTGGGGCCGGACGATGACATTGCCCGGTTCGAGTATCTGAAGAAGTCGGCGCGCAATTTCGGCTCGGTGCTGATCGGCATCGAGACCAAGGACCGCCGCAATTTCGAGACGCTGGCGGGACGTTTCGAGGAAGCTGGATGGGCCTATCAGGACATCACGGACAATGAGGAAATCGCCGGGCTGGTCATATGAGCGCGACGGTCTTCGTCGTCCTGTTTCGTGGCGTCGGGGGCGCAACGCAATTGCCCGTGGCGCGGCTGCGCGAGGTGCTGACGGAGGTCGGGCTCGGGAACGTTGCGACCTACATCAACAGCGGCAACGCGGTCTTGTCCTCGCGGCATGATGCGCGCGAAACGGCGGCGCGAATCGGGGCAATCGTCAAAAGCGAATTCGGTTTCGAGAAAGACATCATGCTGGTCAGCCGCGCGGATTGGGCACGACTGATCGAGCGCAATCCTTTTCCCGAGGCGGTCAATGAACCGACGACGCTGCACGCCTTCGTGCTGGCCGGCAAGCCCGCCGAGGCCGATGTCGCCGCGCTCGAGGCGCGTGCGACAGGTCGCGAAAGGCTGGTCGTGGACGGAACGTTTCTCTATTTTCACGCGCCGGACGGCTTCGGAAGCTCGAAACTGCCGCCGGTCATCGACAGAACCCTTCGAGTGACGTCGACCGCGCGCAACTGGCGCACGGTGCTGGCGCTGATGAAACTGGCCGACGACGTCTGAAGGCCGATCCTACCAGCTTCCGGTGTTGGGCATGGATGCCCACGGTTCCGCCGCCGGAAGCGCATCGCCCTTCTGGAGCAATTCGATCGAAATGTTGTCGGGCGATTTGACGAATGCCATGTAGCCGTCTCGCGGCGGCCGGTTGATCGTAACGCCCTTGTCCATCAGGCTCTGGCATGTCTCGTAGATGTTGTCGACCTCGTACGCCAGGTGACCAAAATTGCGGCCGCCCGTGTAGTTTTCCGGGTCCCAGTTATAGGTCAGCTCGAGCAGCGGCGCCTTGGTGTCCGCTGCGCCTGCGGCATCCTTGCTGCCGGCCAGAAAGATCAGGGTGAAGCGGCCCTTCTCGCTTTCATGGCGTCGCACTTCCTGCATGCCCATTTTGCCGACATAGAAATCCAGCGAGGCGTCGACATCGGCGATGCGGACCATTGTGTGTAGATAGCGCATGGTGATTCCCTCTCGTTCGTCGTTGCGCGAACATATGGGGCGGCCGCACGAGGCGGCAACCTGCAAATCCTCAATGACGGCAGCCGGTCCAAAGATGAGGCCCAGTATTGTCTGGGCATATCCGAAAAAAGGCGACACCGGCCCTTGCGCTTCTGCTTCCACGCGGTGTTAATCTTGGCAGCAGAATCAATTGTGGCAATAGACGACAGGGGGCGTTCTTATGGGGGAAAAGGCCTCTTTCAGGAGGCAGGACGAGACCGCGAACGAAGACCGGACAGGCGCCGACAGCGACGCATCAGCCGGTGTAATCGAGGTTTCGGGGGCGATCAAATGGTTTGATGTTGCCAAGGGGTATGGCTTCATCCTCCCCGACGGAGACGAGATGGGGGACATTCTCATCCACGTTACCTGTCTCAGGCGCGACGGATTTCACACTGCCCTGGAAGGGTCCCGCATTGTCTGCCTGGTCAAGCAGGGTGACCGAGGGCTCCAGGCCTTCAGTGTCATTTCAATGGACAATTCCACGGCCGTCCACCCCGCCGAAATGCAGGAACAGCGCACGCATGTCGTGGTCACGCCCGAAAGCGGGCTGGAGCGTGCGTTGGTCAAGTGGTTCAACCGCACCAAGGGCTTCGGCTTCCTGACACGCGGCGAGGGCACTGAAGACATTTTCGTGCATATGGAAACGCTGCGCCGGTACGGCTTGACGGAGTTGCGTCCCGGCCAGGTCGTGCTTGTGCGGTTCGGGCGCGGCGACAAGGGCCTTATGGCCGCCGAAATTCATCCCGATATCGGTACCTTGCCGGTCTCGCATTAGGCGGGGACCGGCCAGGGGTTTGTGAATGCAGCGAAATATTCTGCTGGCCGTAGCGGCTATTGCCGTGATTGTCGCCGCACTCGGCTTCTTTCTCAATTCCTCCCAGACGATTTCAGCGAGCCGCCAGGCCATGCGCCTGCCGGTCGATCCCGTTGCCCTCGTTGCGGTAACCGCCACGGGCGAGCACGACTTCCAGATTGAAATTGCCGATGATTTCAGCGAGCGCTCCGCAGGCCTGATGTTTCGCCAGGACATGGCCGACGATCACGGCATGCTGTTTGTCTTCGAACAGAGCA
>JBBSOT010000206.1:0-8934 GCA_038259455.1 Hyphomicrobiales bacterium
AAATCCTTCGGGGCATCGATTGACGCCGGCGCACCGGTCGCACTTCCTGCAGCGGGCGAAACGGCCTCGCCTTCGGCATAGATCCAGGCCACGGCAGCGCCGACCGGAATATCGACGCCTTCCCGACCGGTGATGTTGTGGACGGTGCCGGTGGCAGGGGCCTCGACCTCCATCGCCGCCTTGTCTGTTTCGATTTCGAAGAGCAGGTCGCCCTTTTTGACCGTCGCGCCCTCCTCAGCGTACCACCGCGAGATCTGGCCGGTGGCCATATCCATATCGACCTTGGGCAGAATCACTTCCGTCGGCATGGTTCAGCGCACTCCCCGGGCGAGGTCACGCGCGGCAGCGATGATGCCGGGGACCTGCGGCACGGTCGCCTTCTCGAGCTCCGGGTTATAGGGGACCGGCGTTTCCAGTCCGCCAAGCCGCACGATCGGTGCATCCAGGAAGTCGAAAGCATCGCTCTCGGCAATCGCAGCGCTGACCTCGGCGCCGATGCCGAGCGTTTTGACCGCCTCGTAGACGCACAGCAGCCGCGACGTCTTCTTGACGCTGTCGATGATCGTCTGCTTGTCCATCGGCCGGACGGTCCTGAGGTCAATGACTTCGATGTCGATGCCTTCAGCGGCCAGCGCCTCGGCCGCTTCCAGCGACTTGTGCACCATGATCGAGGTCGCAACGATTGTCAGGTCGCGGCCCTCGCGCCTTATATCGGCCTTGCCGATCGGAACCGTGTAATGCCCTTCTGGCACCGGACCCTTCATCTTGTAGAGCAGCTTGTGTTCGAAGATCATGACCGGGTCAGGGTCGGCGATCGCTGCCAGCAGCATGCCCTTGGCGTCATGTGGCGTGGCGGGCTGGATCACCTTGAGGCCAGGAACATGGCCGAGCCACGCCTCGAGGCTCTGGCTGTGCTGTGCTGCGGCGCCGGTGCCAGATCCTGCCGGAAAGCGCATCACCAGCGGGACGGAAACCTCGCCGCCCAGCATGTAGCGCATCTTGGCGGCCTGGTTGACGATCTGTTCCATCGCCAGTGTCGCGAAATCGGAAAACTGGAACTCGAATATGGGTCGCATGCCGGTGACCGCCGCGCCAACCGCGACACCGGCGCCACCGAGTTCGGATATCGGGGTATCGATCACCCGATCGGTGCCGAAACGCTCGACCAGATCGCCGGTGACCTGGAAGGCGCCGCCATAGACACCGATATCCTCGCCCATGAGAAACACGCGCTCATCGGCTTCCATGGCAATCGCCATAGCTTCCTGGATCGCCTGGGCATAACTCAGTTCACGCACCATGGCGTCCATTATGCGTGCTCCGTGTAGACGTAGTCTTCGACGCGGCTGACATCGGGTGACGGGCTTGCCTTGGCAAACTCGATGCCTTCGGCAATCTCCTGCTCGACCGCTTCTCGAATGCCCTGAATGCCCTTTTCGTCGATGATCCCGAAATCGCGAAGTTCATTTTCGAACAGCACGATAGGATCGCGGTTGGACATCCAGTCCTCGATTTCTTCCTTGGTGCGATAGCGGTTGCGGTCGCTCTTGGAATGACCGCGATGACGGTAGGTCTTGGACTCGATCAGGGTTGGCCCCTCGCCTGCCCGCGCCCGCTCGACCGCCTTGAAAGATGCCTCGGCGACCTCGGAGAAGATGTTGCCATTGACGATGACGCCAGGCATCGAATAGGCCGCAGCCCGCTCGGCGATGTTCTTGACCGCCGTCGAACGCGCTGTCGACGTCGACATGCCGTAGCCATTGTTCTCGCAAACGAAAATGACCGGCAGCTTCCAGATCGACGCCATGTTCAGCGCCTCGTGGAAGGCACCTTCATTGTTGGCACCATCGCCGAAGAAGGATACGGCCACCTTGCCGGTCTTCATCATCTTGGACGACAAGGCAGCGCCGACAGCAATCGGAATGCCACCGGCGACAATCCCGTTGGCGCCGAGATTGCCCTTGGCGACATCGGCGATATGCATCGAGCCGCCGCGCCCGCCGCAATACCCCGTCGTCTTGCCGAAGAACTCGGCAAACATGCGCCGCACTTCGGCACCCTTGGCGATGCAGTGACCATGGCCGCGGTGCGTTGACGTGATCTGGTCATCCTCGGCCAATGGCATGCAAATGCCCATTGCGCTGGCTTCCTGACCAATCGACAGATGCATGGTTCCGTGAATGAGGCCGCGCGTGTAGCACTCCTCCGCGCCTTCCTCGAAGCGGCGGATCAGGTACATCTTGTGCAGTACCTGCTTGAGCTGTTCGTGGCTGTACTGCCGGTAGATGAAAGGTTGGTTGGTCCGACTCTCGTCGACCTTCTTCAGACTGGCCATGGTCAGGCATCCGCTCCGAATACGAGCTTGTCCTGACGTGCACGCAGTTCGGCGATCTTGGAGCCGGCAGCGGGCGCAGCGTTGGCATAGGTGATCAGTTCACCCTTCTTGATGGCGGCCTTGACGGTGCCGCCCTGCAGCAGGCCGCAGGGAATGGCCTTGCCCGCACGGGCTTCCGGTACGGTCATGATCCAGGCGCGGTAACAATACTCGCCAATGGCATCGAGCGTCTCGCCCGGCTGCATGTCCTTCTTGGCAACGGCGCAGACCTCGGCCGAGGGCCTGGACAGCGGCACCATGTCGGCCTTGCCGTAGAGCACGACGCGCGCGCAGGTAAGCGGCACTTCCAGTGACGTCAGATGATAGGGACGGTGGAAGGTGAAGTACGGACCCTTGCCCATCTTCAAATCTTCCATGCGCTCCGAAATGCGCGGGTGGGACATGTCTGCGACCACGAAGACACCAGGCGCGACACCCTTGCCGATCGTGTAGTCGACGACGCCGACTTTCGACAAAACGCCGCCGTCCTTTGCGGGAATGAGAACGCTCGACAGTTCGGACAGCGTCGCCGCCGGCCCATGCATGCCAGCCTTGTCCGGCACCAGGCCGGTGGCATTGGCGATGGCGGCCATCTCAACCATGGTCTTGGAGCCGTCGACGAACTCAACAAGCATGCGCACGTTCATGTGGCGCCGCGCTGCCTCTTCGGCATAGTCGTCGGGAATGGCGTCGATGTTGAGCGGGTTGTTCTTGCCCTTGCCAGCGGCAACGATCGGATGACCCATGGCCGAAACGAATTCGATGAGTTCCATGCATGACGAAGGCTCGTCGCCAGCCCCAAGGGAATAGGTCACGCCGAGCCTGTCGGCTTCGGACTTGAGATAGGCGCCAATGGTAACGTCGGCCTCAACATTCATCATGACGAGATGCTTGCCATGCTCCATGGCGCGCAGGCCGATTTCGGCGCCGACTGCCGGCACGCCGGTCGCGTCGATGACCACGTCGATGAGATCGTTCTTGATGACGAGGTCGGCATCGTTGGTGACGGCAATCTTGCCCGCTTCGATCGCCGCCGTCATTGCCGAAGCCGTCGACGCCTCCTGCGCGTGGCCGGCTTCCTGATAGGCAATGTCGACAGCCTTGCTGGCCGATGGCAGATTGAGTTCGGAAATTGCTCCGATTTCGATACCCGACATGTGCGCCACGCGCGTGACGATGTCTGTACCCATTTCGCCCGAACCGATCAGGCCAATGCGAATCGGCTTGCCGGACTTTGCGCGAGTCTCAAGATCGCGGGCCAGGCCCGTCAATGAAACGTTTGACGCCATAGCTGCAATTCCTCCCATACAATTTTGATTTTGATATGTGAGGGCTACTGAACATATGTATTTCTGTCAATACCAATGTCCAGTTTTGGCGCTTATGCGGTGCCTTTTCGGCTAGGGTCCATTCGCCAGCATCAGAACGAGACGATGGATATTTCCGTCCTCGCCAAGTTCGTCGCGGTCGAAATCCCGACTGCGCTGGCGTTGCTCCAGAGACAGTTGAGCCAGACGCTCGGTAAGCACTGTTCTGATCTTTTTGCATTTCGGGTCGCCATCGACCGTCAGCCCAACGGAGTAGGCCTCGATCCGCCTGACCATGTCCTCGATGATCTGGCCGTGGATCTTTTCGTGTTCACGCACACCGGCGATGAAGACGTCCCAGTTCTGCCTTGTGGCGCCAGTCAGTTTTTCGGCCGGCTCCGGGAGCGTGTAGGTGATGATCAGCTTCGGTCGTGCCGAGACGATGGTGCAGCCATTGCCCTTGGGCACATAGTTTCGCGACCAGGTCAGCTTGAAGTTGGTGTAGGCGATGGCCCGCCCGATTCCGATCTTTGGGCCTCGCTTGCCAATCGACGCGTAGAGAGACGCCCCGGACGTACCGGAGACGGCGTAGGTCTCGACCTTTTCAACTGGTTTCCACGCCGCCAGTGCGCCGCCAGCCGGAAAGCTCAACAATAGGCCAAGGCAAAACCGTAACAAGACCGCCATCGTCTCCACCATTCGCGAACCGCCAAGGGGCGTTCTCATGCCGGACAATGCACCGACTGTCCACTCCGGGGCGAACGCGGTGGCTGCTAATTCGATGCCGCGCGATCCCCGCAACCCTTCGTTACCTTATCGTAACTGTCCAAAGTCCATTACGGGCTCTATGCTGCAGTGCAATATAGTTCGGACAAATCGTGAGGCGACAGACCTTGGGAAGCGGTGGATGGAGGCCGTCGGCCTCACGGACGATTGCGGTCGCGGCCTGCTCAACCAGACCCTCGCCTTCGCGAAGGTCACGGGAGGTGCGTATACGATTATTTCAAGAGTTGACCCTGAAAGGTAGATGCAATGTCCCGTTTTGATGGAAAGGTCGCGATTATCACCGGAGCCGCGAGCGGTATCGGCAAGGAGATCGCACTTCGATTCGCTGCCGAAGGCGGCATTCCCGTCATCGCCGATCTCAACCTGGATGCGGCCAACGCGACTGCCGCCGAGATCAAAGGCAAGGGCGGAGACGCCTTTGCCGTGGCCATGAACGTCACCGACGAGGACGCGGTGAACAAGGGCGTCGGCGACGTCGTGGAGAAATACGGCAAGATCGACGTGCTGGTCAGCAATGCGGGCATCCAGATCGTCAAGCCGCTGGTCGATTTTCCATTCGCGGACTGGAAGAAGCTGATGTCGATCCACCTCGACGGCGCCTTCCTGACGACAAAGGCGTGCCTGAAATACATGTATGCAGCGAACTACGGGCGCGTCATCTATATGGGCTCGGTGCATTCGAAGGAGGCGTCCAAGCTCAAGGCACCCTATGTCACGGCCAAGCACGGCCTGATCGGACTGGCCAAAGTGCTGGCCAAGGAAGGCGCGGAGTATAATGTTACTGCCAATGTCGTTTGCCCGGGCTTTGTGCGCACGCCTTTGGTCGACAAGCAGATACCGGAGCAAGCGGCCGAATTCGGAATTTCCGAAGACGATGTGATCAAGACAATCATGTTGAAGGATACGGTGGACGGCGAATTCACCACGACCGATGATGTCGCCGATGCGGTGCTGTTCTTTGCCGCAGCCAAGTCCAACGTGATGACCGGCCAGTCACTTGTCGTCAGCCATGGCTGGTTCATGCAGTAGACGACATCCGCCGAAAAATGCTCCGCAGAATCCGGTTCATCGCGGTCGGTCGGTGCGGTCGGTCGGCAAGGAGAGCCGCCAAGCGGATCGACGCGATCGGCTCATCGCATTGTATGCTTCCGGGATCGAGTGACCGGATTGGCCGCTCGATCCCGGGATGGCGATAGCTCGCCTTTCCTTTCAGCCAACGGGCACGGCGATCGCGTCAATTGGCGCGAAGCTTACCCGTGCGGCCTGGTTTGATCTGGGCGGTCTGGCTGCACTTGCCGTAGACGGTGCCATCTGGCTGCGTCGCGTCGGTGTAGGTGCCCTTGCAGTCGAGTTCGAGCACCAGACAGCTTCCAATCCCCTTGCAAACCGCGCCGCCATGGCCGTCTGAATGCGTTCCAGCAAATGCCGTGCCTGAGAACATTCCAGCACCTGAGGCGACGACGGCAACAACTGAAGCGAGGGCAAAGCGATTAAGAGAGTTCTTCATGATCTTGGTTCCTTGTTGGGGACACCGTCATGGCGTCCATGCAACTCAGTCGATGCGACGATCACAAAGGTTCAGCGGAAAAATCGAAAAAGTTTGGATGGAGAGAATATTTCGGTGGAACGACGCGACAATGCCGGCTCGCGTCGCACACCTGCGGACCCTCCGGCCGCTCTCGTGTGGCTTCAATCAATCGGCAGAAGACACTTCGCGAGCGACGTCCCAGAACGCGCGGACGAGCTTGCCGCCGGAACGCTCCCTGAGACAGATCAGTGCCTCGTCCATCAGCATCTCCGGGGCATCGATGGCAATTGGCACCAGCCGGCCATCGCCTCCGAATTCGGCCTCCGAGACAAAGCCTATGCCGGCGCCCGAGGCAACGATCTCCCTGACGGCTTCCCGCCCTTCGGCCTCGATGGCAGGTCGCAGCGCAACATTCTGGCTGGCGGCCATGGCCTCAAGCTTCTGGAGCGTCTTCGAGCCCCTCTCCCGCATGACAAGAGGGTGCTCGGCGAGCTCGGTGAAGGTGATCGATTTCGTGCCGGCAAGCGCGTGCGTACGGGCGACGAACGCAACAATGGGCGTGGAGTTCAGCTTGAGCATTTCGAACTCGCGTCCTCCGGGAAGAGTGCCGAGCACCCCGATGTCGGCTTCATAGGAGAAAAGGCTGGCAACCACCGTTTCGGTGTTGCCCGCCCGCACAGTGATCTTGATGCCCGGATACTTTTCCCTGAACTTACCAAGTATGTGCAGAAGGTGATGCGCCGCGTCGGCAACGATGCGCAGCGTGCCGGAGCGAAGCGCCCGCGATTCCGACAACAGATCCAACGCCTGTTGCTCGGTGTCGAACATGCGATGCGTAATCTCGAGCAACTGGTCGCCGAAGCGCGTCAGTGTCACCTGTTTCTTGTGGCGGTTGAAGAGCAGTACGTCATACTCCTCCTCAAGCTTGCGCACCTGATCGGAAATCGCCGGCTGGGTGAGAAACAGTGCCTCGGCAGCGCGCGAAAAGCCGCCTGATATTGCGACGTAGTGAAACGCACGAAGCTGGACGTAGCGCATGACTTGCAACCAATCATCGGAAAAATCGATACAAACATTGAAACCAACGAATTCACCGATGTAAAGCGCGAACTGTCTTTTCAGCTTCAGATGACGTGGTGCGCACATCAGCATCAGCCGAGCGGATGGATTGGCAAGGCCGCCAAACAGCAGCAATCAAAGCGGTGCAGCCGGCCTTGAGCGATATCATCGATTCAAATGATAGATCGATACAAAATAACGATTTTGCAAATACATAAAAGTAGCCCAGCGTGGGGAGAAAGAGACTTAGGGAGCCGGAGGAACGACAATGAGGGCCCAGACCGACCTGGAGATTTCAGCTGAAGGGTTTGAAGCGCCGATGCTTGGCGAGCCCTATCTGCTGACGCCCGGTCCATTGACGACGTCCTATCGCGTCAAGCAGGCGATGCTGCGCGATTGGGGCTCGTGGGATGCCGAGTTCCGCGCGATGACGGCCGATATGCGCCGCCGGCTGCTGGCTCTTATCGCCGACCGCGACAATGCCTATGATTGCGTCCCGATGCAGGGGTCCGGTTCGTTCTGCGTCGAGGCTATGCTGGGCTCCTTCGTGCCGAAGGACGGCAAGGTGCTTGTACTGGCCAACGGCGCATACGGGCTGCGTGCGGCCCAGACGATGCGCTATCTGGATCGCGCTTTCACCCTGATCGACAAGGGCGATTATCTGCCGCCACGCGGCGACGAAGTGGCGGCGGCGCTCGATGCCGATCCGGCAATCACTCATGTCATCGCCATTCATTGCGAGACGAGTTCAGGCATTCTCAATCCCGTGGCCGAGATCGCCGAGGCTGTGCGGTCGCGCGGCCGCAAGCTGCTCGTCGATTCGATGAGCGCGTTCGGCGCCGTTCCCCTGGAGGTTGAGCCGATCGGCTATGATGCAATGGTTTCGTCCGCCAACAAATGCATCGAAGGCGTACCGGGTTTCGGATTTGTGATTGCCAGGAAGAGCGAACTTGAGGCCGCGAAGGGGCGCAGCCACTCGCTGTCGCTCGACGTTCACGCGCAGTGGGCGGCCATGGAAACCACCGGGCAATGGCGGTTCACACCGCCCACCCATGTCGTGGCAGCCTTCCTCGAAGCCTTGAAAATCCATGAGTCCGAAGGCGGCGTAGCCGCCCGCGGCGCACGCTACGCGAAAAACCGCGATGTCCTGGTGTCGGGCATGCGCGAGCTTGGTTTCGAGACGCTGTTATCCGACAGGTGGCTGTCGCCGATCATCGTCACCTTCTTTTCGCCGGCCGATCCGAATTTCGTTTTTGAACGCTTCTACGACCTCATGAAGGCCAAGGGCTTCATCATCTATCCAGGCAAGCTCACCGTGGTCGATTCGTTCCGGGTCGGCTGCATCGGCCGGATGGATGATAAAGTAATGCGCCGCGTCGTTGAAGCTGCACGCCAGTCGCTTTCGGAGATGGGCGTTGCAAGTGCCGCGCCGTCGACGGCGGCGCTCGAAGAACGCTCCAAGCTCGCAGCATGATGATCAAAACATCCGTTAGAAAGACAGACCAATGAACCAGATGACCCCCGTCACCGTCACCGTAAACGACCGGGTCTATGCCTGGCCGCGCGTCACCGCGATCGCGATCTGCCTCGACGGTTGCGAGCCGGCCTATCTGGATGCGGCGATTGCGGCGGGACTGATGCCGGCGCTGGAGCGTATCAAGGCCAAGGGAACTGTCCGCTTCGCCCATTCGGTGATCCCGAGCTTTACCAATCCCAACAATCTGTCGATCGCCACTGGCCGCCCGCCCGCCGTGCACGGCATTTGCGGCAATTACCTCTACGAGCGCGAGACCGGCAAGGAAGTGATGATGAACGACCCGCGCTTCCTGCGCGCGCCAACTGTTTTCCAAGCCTTCTACGACGCCGGCGCCAAGGTCGCG
>JBBSOT010000207.1:0-8922 GCA_038259455.1 Hyphomicrobiales bacterium
GTGGCTGGCGGTTATCAGCCACCCTCCTAACCGCGAATGAACCAACCGGCGCGGGAACATCTCCCAGCCCATGTGATTGGTCACCCCCATCACCGTCATAACCGCGAGCACCGTGCCCAGCATCGCGGCATGGATCGGGATCGCGAACACCAGCAGCGGGATCACGAAGGCGCCGGTCAGCGCCTCGTAGGGGTGGAAGCTCATCGCCGCCCAGGCGGTCGGCGGGCGGCTGGCGTGGTGCACCGCGTGCATCGAGCGGAACAGCCGCGGGCGGTGCATCCAGCGGTGCGACCAGTAGAACCAGGTGTCGTGCGCGAACAGATAGAGCAGCACCGAGAGCGGCAGGTACCACAGCGGGAAGTCCTGCCAGCCCATATAGATCTGCGTCCAGCCGCGCTCCTGCCAGCCCCAGCCGACGATCCCCGCCGGAATGCCGTAGATCGCCGCCGACGCCAGCGACCAGGCGATCTCGCGGCGCATCTGCGGGCCGAGCTTGGCGTGGTAGCCGGGCTTTCGCCGCGCGGTGAGCAAGGCGAAGAACCCGCTGGTGGCGAGATAGCGCAGCGCGACGATCAGAGTCATCGCGAGCGTGGAGAGAAGGATGGCGGCGAGCATGGCGGCCCCGCCTATGCCGCAATCCGCGCGGGCAGGACAGGGGTTAGTGCGCGGGCGGCGGGTGCTGCTCGCCCGCCTATTCGCCCGCCTACTCGCTCAGACCCCAGGGCGCGCAATCGGGATCGCCCGCCACGGTCAGCCGCCGCAGCGCGGCGCGCGCCAGCCGTTCGACCTCGACCTTGCGCCGCGCGGCGGCGAGCGGGTGAAGCGGCGCGGGGCGCAGGATTTCGGCGTCGTAGCCATCGGCGACGATCACCCCGCAGCAGTCGGGGCGGTAGTCCGCGCTGTCGAGCGGCCCGCGATCGAGCCCCGGCGGCACCCCCCAGAAGAAGCGGTCGCAATGATCGAGATAGTCGGGCCATTTGCCATCGCCCAGCAGATCGCCGCGCTGGACCTTGATCTCGACGATGATCACCCGTCCCTTGGGGTCGACCCCCATCAGATCGGCGCGGCGGCCGTTGCGCAGCGGCATTTCGGGCAGGCACCAGATATCGTTGCGCGCGAACAGCCGCGCGATCCCGCGGCACACGGCTTTGGCGGTCGCGGCCTCGGTATCGGGTGAAGGGAGAAGCGACGTTGCAAGCGAGTCGGCCATGCCGCAGAGCTGGAACAAAAAGGAAACTTCGTCAAGCGCGCGGGGAGTCCTGCCGCGCGCTATCGAGCGCTCAGGCGCGACCTAGCAGGGGGTCAGCTCGGGCTCGACGAAGGCGCAGATCGCCTGGCGCGCGGCGTGGAATTCGCGCCACAGCGTCAGCGCCGCGGCGGTGGTGTCGCGGCCATTGTCGGCAGCACCGATCAGCGCGCGCAGCCCGGTCTGCATCACCAGCGCGAGATCGTCGATCCCGTTGGCGACCGCCTGGCAGCGCCAGCCCCCGGCGCGCGCTGCACGCGTGGGGAGCGTGGCGATCGCGCCAACCGGATGTTCGTGCGCCAGCTGCGCGAGTTGCGCCACCGCCTCGGCGGCATCGTGCAAGGCATCCCAGCGCATCTCCAGCTCGACGGCCTGCGCTGGGGGCGTCGATCCGGGCGTCGGTCCGGTCATCGGCCCGGCATCGCCGACCGGCGGCAGCATCGTCGCGTGGGCGAGATCGAATTCATGGCGGAGCGCGTTCATCGCCTGCCGGGCTAGCCCAGCGAGCTTGCCAAATCGCTAACGCGCACGCCCGAGCAACCCTCGAGCAACCCCCGAGCAAACCCTGGCGCAACCCCCGCGATAAGCGCTGGCGCGAGCCAACACGCTTTGCTAGAGCGCCGCTCCACCGTCTGGCCAGCATGCACCCGTAGCTCAGCTGGATAGAGCGCTGCCCTCCGAAGGCAGAGGTCACAGGTTCGAATCCTGTCGGGTGCACCAATCTACCATGGAACTACGCACCGGCGGTCCTTCGTCTTCGTCAGACGAAGTGACCGCTGCGGTCAGTGCAGATACCGGACCGTGAATGACGATGCGGCGCTTCGTCATGACCACTTCACCCACGAATGCCTTCACATAGTTTTTGCGAAGAGCTGGATTTTCAGGATCGTCCAACCTGGACCTGAGCTTGTGCGCGAAGCTAGCAATAGCAGCTTCATCAATGCGCTTGCCCTTCTGGCCAATCTGCCGATCGAGAGTGCGGATCTCTTCATCAAGGGCAGCGCGGCGCTTCTGGTGGGCAGCAAGCCGGCTCTTGAAGTCGCTATCACCCGGCTCAACCATCCCCGACTCGACCATCTCGAATACCCGGCGAATGGAGTTCTCCACTTCGGTCCGTTCGCTGCGCAGCACGCCCAATGACTGGCGGCGTTTGGCGTCAGCACCTTCGGATCTCTCGATAAGCCCTGAGAGCAGCGTGTTAAGGCGGGAAGGCTGCAAGAGACGCTGCTTGAGTGCCGCCATCACTGCATCGTCGACCTTCTGCATGGGCACGTTGTTGCCGCCACAGCTGCGGTCTTTTTTCCTGCGCACATTTGAGCATGCATAATACCGATGCTGGCCGCTTTTGCCGGTCATGAGCATCATCGTGCCGGTGCACCCTGGGTTGCCGCATTTGCCGAGACCTGAGAGCGATACGGGCGAGCTATGTGACCGTGCCGGGGCCATCTTAGGATCGCGCGACTTGAGGAGCTTTTGCACTGCAGCGAAATCTTCATCCGAGATGATACGCGGAACTGGAACCTCAATCCATTCCTCACGCGGACGCGGTTTCCTCGTCCGGCTGCCCACTGTGTTGTAGAAATGCCGGCCGGTGTAGCTCTCCCGCGTCAGGATCGTATGGACGAGATTAGGAGTGAATGGTCGACCGCGATAGGTTTCGCCTAGATCATTCAGAAGCTTCGCAAGCTTCCCAATCCCAGGCATTTCGCCACCATTGCGGCCGAGGCACCGCGCAATAATGCCGGAAACCTGATTGGCTTCGGCGGGGACGATGCGAAGCTTCTTTTTCTGCTTCTTGCCCTTTGATTCGGCCACATACGTTTCATAACCGAGAGGCGGCGTCGAACCATTCCAATACCCAGCGGCAGCATTGGCGCGCATCATCTGTGTAACGGCTTCAGCGGTAATTTCCGATTGCGCCGCATCCATGGCGGTTATGACGGCGCGCTGCAGTTTCGCATGAGGGCCAGCGGCAATCTGCTGGGTCGCAGACAAGAGTTCCACGCCAGCTTTCTCGAGCTTGCGACGGTAGCCTTCGAGCTCATAGTCGTCCCTGAAAAATCTCGAGAAGTTATAGATGACGACAGCCTTCACAGAACTGTCTTTCGAACAGCATTCCGCAATCATTCGCTGGAACTCGGGGCGTCGATCAGACCGTCCCGAGCTTCCGCCATCGATAAACTCGGCGACCAATTTGTAACCAAGTCGGGCAGCCTCGGCCTCATTCGCCCGGCGCTGCTCGTCGAGCGATACACCTTCATCAGCCTGACGCTTTGTCGAGACGCGGATATACGACACCGCAAGCGGGAGATCGCAGTCGGAAACATCAAACATTCTACGCGACCCTTATAAGCTTGATGCCATACGCTTCGAGCTGGCTGACGTGAATTACCTGCTCGGCGGCGAGCTGAGAAAACCGGTCAAGGCTTGAGACAATGATTGCTTCGAAGTTGCAGCCTTCGTCACGCGCCGATGCAATCATGGCGGCAAAGCCACGGCGGGTGCCAAGTTTGCTAGAAGCGAGCTCGTCTTCGAACTGATTGACGATCCCATAGCCGAGACGGGAAGCCTCTTCCTGGATCAACTCCCGCTGTTTCGCGCGAGTGGGAACGTCAATACCGCTATCGGCATCATTGAGGAATGTAGCGACATAGGAAGCGGCAGGCTTCATCTTAAAGGGCAAATTGCTCATAGTCATTCTTTCTGCGGCTAGATCAGGCCTGCCAACCACAACAGCTCTGCAGGCAGGATAGGCAGTTCAGCAGGCAATTCATCGAGGACGGTAACGGTGTCCCTGTCTGAATCACTTTCGTGCGGACTTTTGCCGCACCGATCGTGCTGCGTATCGTTTGCCGTATCCATGCAGTGGGGGATGCCCCGACTGCACATGCCCAGTATTGTGAGTCAAAACGTTAAACTTTAAGCGCCCGAGTCTCGGCCAATTGTCCTAGAAGGAGAGTAGAAACAGTTTCTGAGGACGATAACCGTGATCGACAATGAGCTTTTGTCACAAGCTGCATATCTGGAAGAGTATTGGCATATTTCGGAAAGCATACCGGAGCGTGCCGACATTCTCGAGTGGTCGCAATCCTACCTTGATCTGATCGATGGCAAGTTGACCTTGACCGATGTTCGAGACCAGGTGGCCGAAGATAACACAGATATCAGCGCTCTGGTCCGGCTCGCTGGATTTAGCACCGAGCCTAACGTGTTGCACTCCAGACCCCAGGGCTCAACGCTCGGTCTTTTTTCGACTTCGCCGCGGGTTCTGGTGGATCAGATAATCAAAAACAGCGGAATCCTGCCTTCGCACTGTCCTGATTTCTCAAGCCGCGACAAAATTAAGGCATTTTTGGAGAAGACCACACCGGTGCGTGATTATATGGTGCCACACCAGATGAAGAACTGGTCGTTCACGTTCGATCAGGCAGCAGATTTCTTGTGGAATGTGCGCACCACGAACCCCGTCCTGTTTTTCCTGCTGATCTCACGTGAATATGATCAGGCAAAAAAGCGTTACCCTTGGGTGGCAGAGCCGATCTCTGATCTCGTCGTCCATATCGCGAAGGCCTGCTTTCCCGACCTGAAAACTTCTCCGCTCGTAGCCATGCAAGTAATCGGCAGCGCACAGCGGTTTAGGGAAATGCTTGTGGCTCTGGAGCCCTATGCGGGTCTGAAGATCGAGAAACTCAAAGCCTTATCCGAAGCCGACGATCTGGCGGGCAGTGCATCTGGCTCCTACAAGCGGTATCTTGCGACAATTGGAAGCTCGGTCTTCGCTCTTCGCCAGGTTCTCATGTTGGACTGCAGCCGTCCCGAGCTCCTTCCCAAGGGAAACCAGTTGTGGATCATCGCCAATCCGGAAGAACGGACTCCATTGGTTGATCGTGTCCTTCTCGGTCTTGGGAACAATGCAGCCAAAGCCTTGCTCGGCGATATCTGCGGTGAAATTAGCGCAGCGTCTCCGACCGGCCGACCTGCCGGGAATGGCGGCAAGGGAAACGACAGCGTCGAACGCACAAAAGGAACGGGCGGCCGTCGGATCAAGTCATTGCCGGCGATTTTTGGGTTCGGCTCAATGGGGCTCGCCTGTCGCTTCGTGCGGCAATCATCCAATGATTGTGCGTCCAGATCAAATGACACCAGCGTCGGAACATTTGCGCAGATGTTGATCGGTGAAGCGTGTCCCAAGCTTAGTGATGAGAATAGCGATGCATCGGCCCGTGCGAAACATGCAAGGCTGGAGAGGGCGTATGGGGAGCGGGCCAACACCGATTTCGGCAGTCCTTCAAGCATGATGAACTTCGGATACGAGTCCTGGTGCCGTTCAGGCGATGTGGCGGGGAACTGGAAATCTCTTGCCGAGCACACCGATGAATCGACGCCAGACAGGAAATATTTTCTGATCGTGCGCAGGTATCTGCACGGATTTTTCCCTGCCATCGCCCGTAAATGGAAGCTGCATGACGCTTCCGAAGCATGGTCGGAGCTCGCCAAGTGCGCGACAGCATTCAGTCGTGATCCGATTTGGATCCTGTTGCGAAACCGTGAAGCGAAGATGTTGGACATCTCGGCTGATGCTTTGAGGGACGCAGCATCGAAGGCCAAAGGCAAGCCGCCACGAGAACACAAAGGTACAAGTCCTGCACAGTTCAAGACGGAAATGCGGGGTTTCGGCCATCTGATCTGATCAGGAATGACGGCGTGAAGCGGTTCTAGATCTGCTGGTCGACGATATCTTGCGCGGCCTTGGCTACCTGAATGAGCCTATTGGCGGCACTTCTCTCATTGAAGCGCTCGATAGCCTGAGCATTCGCGTTCCAACGTTCGACGAGAATTGCGCAGCGATCGAGGTCAGCATCCGTCATTGCGCCGTGTTTTTCATAATGTGCAAGGTATGGTGCGATGTCCTGTTGAGCTTTGCGCATGAAGTTTTCAATCTGTTCGGCGGTTTTAAGCGTTACAGTTCCGCCATCTGAATTCGTCAAAATCACTTCGTTAGACATTTTCTTCTCCGTCGAATTCCTGCTCCATCATGAGAACCAGATGGGCCATTTGATTCTCCAACCAGTCAGAAGCGCTACCTCGATCCATGCCAGCGGGTATTTCTATGGTCAGCAATGCAGCCGTAGACTGGACGAGATAGCGCTGTCCGACAGTCATTGGCTTTCCACGCCAGTCGTCTCCAACTTCCGCTGCAAGCCATTCGGCTCTGTCGATTTCGTATTTGGCTTTACGCTCCTGCCATCGCCTGATCTGAGCAACGCCCCTCAGAAAATCGCCCTCCTGTTCGATGAGGTCAGGAATGAGATCGAGGAGGGGCCTCTCCCGAGTGTTGTCGAGAGCTTCAAGAAACGGAATGAGGATCTTGAGGTTGAGGAACAAGAGACCCAGCAGCGCGTCGGCATCAGTCGCCGTCAGTCCCCGGTCGATCAAGGGGCCGGCAAGTGACACAGCATTATAAACGCGTTTGTCTTGGTTGCGCATGGGAGAAACCTTTCCCCATCCGCCTACAGCAAGCGCGCTAACTGCGATTGTGAGTCAAAAATTCAGGGCGAGCATCTTAGCAGATGTTCGACAGTTGGCCGTGAGCTGACCTGCAGCTTCTGGAGCTCAAAGGGGGCACATCGGCCTCCCCTGCCGCAGCTGAGCGTGAGCAGCAAACATGTCGTTAAGTGCAAATCGCCCGGACTATCGCGAAGCCACCTACCCGGATGATGATCCATTTCTACGGAATATCGACGCGGGAAATATGCAAATTAGTAATGTCGGCAGTTGATCCTGCTCGGAGCATCGAGCACGCGGCGCCTCGGATTCAGGCAGCTATCACCTGCTCTTCTAGGCTGGATTCTGCTTCCAGCACCCGCATTATTGGTCCTTCGCGGGACCAGCTCTCGAAGACCATTGTGATCATCCGTTCGTCGCTGCGCACTGGCCGTAGCTTACGCTGCAGCAGGCCAACAAGCCGTTCCTCGTGCGTTGAGACGATGATCTGCCGATGCGCGCGAAATCGCCGCAGGACATCGACCAGTCCGAGGAGGTTGATCGGATCCAGACTCTGCAGGGGATCATCAAGCATCGTCACGCCAAGCCGCAGGTTCGGCAGCGCCAGGTTCATGGCGAGAAATAGAGACACAGCGAAGGAGTTGAGCTGCGAACTGCTCAGAAGTGGCCCCGCATCGCACGCTTTTGTGGCGGCATCGGGATCCAAAATCCCCACATCTAACTGTCCGCGTCCACGCTCCAGCCCAGCAACAATCTGCGTAACACGGAAAGTGGGATGCGGGTCGATGCGGCTGTAAATTCGCTGGAATAGCGGACCTACTTCACCGATTTGCTTTTGAGTAACCGCGAGCGACGCTCCCCGCAATCCATCGATTATCTGGCCCGCCAAGGTATGCGTGCGTTCTTCGGCGTTGACGCGCTTGGTGGCGTCCTCCGCACCCTGTTGGAGCTGAACCCTCTCGAGAGCCAAGTCCTCGCGCTGTCGCTGCTCGCCGAGACGGAGAACTTGGAGCGTCAGGCGCTCGCCGTCGGCGATGACGCTGCTCAGCCTCGAGAGCGTGGACTTCGCGGTCTCTTCTCGCTCGAGCAGCCGCTCGCCCGCGTCGTCGTTAGCTTCGATGGCCAAGTCGGCGAGACGGGCGGCTACCAACGCTCTGCGGGCTTCGGCCTCGCGCCTTTCGTTCTCGATCTGCCTGATGTCCGCCCGGATTTTCTCGATCACCCGCTGCAGGTCGGACCGTTGAGCGAGCAGCGGTCCGAGCTTATCCATCGGCGTCGCCGGCGAACCTTCCGATGCCGCCTGTGCGAGCTCCTCAAGGTGCGCTGTCGTCTGGACCACGTTGTGGGTCTGCTCACAAACGGGACAATGATCGCCCAGCTCCTGCAACGCGAGACGCGCCAATGTCGCCAGGCGCTGTGCCCGATCCGACGCAGCCACCTGGGCCTCCCGTTCAGCCGCAAGACGCTGGTTCTCCTCGCGCATTGCCTCTTCGGCGTCGGCGATCTCGCGCGCAAGATTGGCTTCAGCCTCTCGCAGATGCTGCTCCTTCGCATCGACGGCGGGCGCCGCCGCGAGTTCCGGTATCTGTTCGCGCAGGGTCTGCGCGACCACCAACTCCCGCTCCAGCCGGCTGCGCTCGGAATCGAGTGCCTTGAGAAAGCGGTCCAGCCTCCCAGGCGTCGTCGGCACCGCCTCGCCACTCAATCTGCTTTGCCCGAGTAGCGAGATGGCATTCTGGAAGAGCTGCTCGGACGCCACCCGCGCTTCCGCGCTTTCGATAGATGCCCCATCGGCCAAGCGGGCCAGATGCTCGTCGATTTGCGCAAGACGGACCACCGCCGGCTCGAGTTCATCTTTCCGGAACGCGCTCGTACTCGTCGCCCAGGACCGTCGGCTCTTCTCGAGGGCAGACTGCAGGTCGAGAACGGCACCGGCGCCGATGACCTCGCTCACAAGCGCGAAACGTTCGGCGGCGGAATCATCGTCGATAAACTGCCGCACAAGGTCCTGTTGGAGATACACTCCTCGGGTCAATACGCGGTTCAAGGCTTCGCTTGCGCCTGACCGGTCCTTCAGGTGCGGCAGGAGAAGGTTGCAGAGCTCCTGCTGTGCCGCCGCCTGTTCAAATTCCTGCTCACCCGCGCGAAGCCGCAGGAAGGGCTTGCTCCCA
>JBBSOT010000208.1:0-8916 GCA_038259455.1 Hyphomicrobiales bacterium
CAACCTCGTGATCCATGGCCTCATGGGGCAGCTCCAACGGGAAGAAGGAGCAAGGAAGGTTCGTCGTGGCATGGCGGGGGTGGTGAGGGACGGAAGAAGCCCCGGCGGTCGTCCCTATGGGTACCGTCCGGTCTCTGGGCAAGTCGGTAGGCTGGAGATCGTGGACGATGAAGCCGTAGTCGTCCGTCGCATCTACGCAGAGTTTCTCGCTGGAAGCTCTTCCCGGACCATTGCCCATGGTCTCAATCGCGATGGCGTGCCCCCACCGCGTCGCAGCCTGTGGAATGCGTCCACGATCCACGGCAATGCAAAGCGTGGCATCGGTATCCTGAACAACACGATCTATGACGGGCGTCTGACGTGGAACAAACTTCGGATGGAGAAGAACCCCGACACAGGTAAGCGAGTGTCCCGCGAAAACCCTGCCGACCAGAGGCACGAAGTCGAAATGCCTGACCTCCGCATTCTGGATGAAGGTGTGTTCGCGGCAGCATGCGCCGCTAGGGAGGCTGCAAGAAAGCCGAGGCCGGAAATGCATCGGCGACCCAAGAGAATGCTCTCTGGTCTGCTCCGCTGCGGCGTCTGCGGGTCGGGCATGTCTACATCAGGTAAGGACAAGTCAGGGCGCGTCCGCATTCGCTGTTCTGCACACAGAGAGAGCGGCACCTGTCCCGATCCCAAGACCTGCTACCTCGACAGTGTGGAGGAGTTGGTGGTCGGCTCGTTGCTTGAGGAGCTTCGGGAGCCACGAAAGGTGACCCTGTTCATCGAGACCTATGTGGCCGAGCGGAAGCGTCTCGTTGCCTCATCTCAGCGCCGACGTTCCACGCTGGGAGCCAAACTCGCACGGGTCCAGCGGGAGACCGATCGCATCGTGGATTTTGTAGCGAAGGGCATCCTCTCAGCCGAGGAGGTCAATAAGCAGCTTCCCGAACTGCGGGTACAGAAGCAGCAGCTGCAGCTTGAACTGGACAGCGTTGCTGACGAGGTCGAGACGGTCGTCCTCCACGACCGGGCGCTATCCCAGTTCGAGGTCAAGCTTGCTCGTCTGCGGGATGAACTCCAGCAAGGGATTGATGACGGCAACAGTGAAGGAGCCAACGCCCTCCGGCAACTAGTTGACTGCGTCGTGGTCTACCCCGACCGCCAAGGCGGTGTGAGCATCAACATCCGAGGCAAACTAGATGCACTGGTGGGAGCCAGAGGCTTCGGAAGCCTCGGTGTTGTTAATGGTGGTAGCGGAGGAACGTTCTCTCCGCTTTCAACATCTGGCACCGGCCACCTTGTCGGTGGGAACGGTGGTAGCGGGAGAGGGACTTGAACCCCCGACCCCAGGATTATGATTCCCGTGCTCTAACCAACTGAGCTACCCCGCCACGGCGGCGCTGGACCCGAAATGCTTCCCATCGTGAAAGAGTGCACCGCGAGGCCTTCGCCAAGGTCGGGCGGATATAGTGGCGGAGCGACAAGCCTGTCAAGCGCGCAACGGCAACGCGGCAATTAGTTTGCGCGGCAAATCGCCTTCAGGCGAACGCGCTGGCACGGCGGGCTTGAGTTAGTAGCCGCGCCCCTTTATGTCTCCGCAGCATAATCCTGAGTTGGCAATTGATGAATCCGCGTATTGCAGTCCTTGGATGCGGGTACTGGGGCTCGAACCATATCCGCACACTGAAGGCGCTCGGCGCTCTTTACGCCGTGGCTGACGTCAATGGCGCCCGCGCGGAAGGATTTGCCAGCGAGCAGGCTTGCCTCGCCATCAGCCCGGACGAGCTTTTCTCGCGCGAAGATGTCGATGGCATCGTCATGGCCCTGCCTCCGCAGTATCATGCCGAGCTTGCAATCCGCGCGGTCGAGGCAGGCAAGGATGTGCTGGTGGAGAAGCCGATTGCGCTGACAGTTGCCGATGGAGAGCGTGCGGTGGCGGCTGCCAATGCCAACAGCCGGGTCTTCATGGTGGGACATGTTTTGCGGTTTCACCCGGCATTCGAACGTCTTAAGGAATTGATCGATGCCGGCGAGCTCGGCGACGTCAAGTACATCCACTCACATCGCCTCGGGCTCGGCAAGTTTCATACCGAGAACGACGCATTGTGGGATCTCGCGCCGCATGATCTGTCGATGATACTGGCGATCACCGGCTGCGAGCCGATCGAGGTGCGCGGCGAGGGCGCCGCCCTTCTCGATCATCTGTCGGACTTTGCACATCTGCACATGCGATTTCCGAACGGTATGCGCAGCCATCTCTTCACCTCACGCCTCAATCCCTATCGCGAGCGCCGACTGACGGTGGTTGGAACCAAGTCGATGGCGGTCTTCGATGATGTCGAGCCATGGGAGAAGAAGCTCGCGGTCTACCGTCATGCCGTGTGGCAAGACAGCGGCCAGTGGGCGTTCACCAATAACGAGCCATCCTATGTCGAGGTCGGGCAGGGCATGCCGCTGACGCGGGAGCTGGAGCACTTCCTGTCATGCATGAAGACAAGAGCCGCGCCGCGGACCAGCGGCGAGGAGGCTGTCGCTGTGTTGCGAATCCTGACGGCCGGTACGGTTGGCCACTCCTGATCCTTGCTCCGTGACAGGTCCGTCGAAACCGTGACCAAAATCTGCGAGTCGAGCCCGCATTGTAAGTTCTATGTTACCCGGCGGGTATGGTGGCCAGCGGCAGTCTGGAGAGCTTTGACAGCATTGCCTCGGCCTCCTTGCCCCGCTCCGAGCGTTCAATGAAGCCGCCACCCAGAACGCGGGCATCCTCCTCGTCGCCGCTGTACAGCACGCACGCCTGACCGGGAGCGACGCCAGATTCGCCCTCGCTGAGTTCGACCCAGGTCTTCCCGGAATCGTGATGCAGAACCACCGGTTTGGGCGGACGGGTGGAGCGCACCTTGGCGAACAGTTCCAGCCCGCTTGAAGGTATCGAGGCCAGCCCGTTGTCGCCCAGCCAGTTGACGTTACGCAACGTGACCATGCGCGTTTCCAGCGCCTCGCGGGGCCCGACGACCACGCGCGCCTTTTCGGCATCCAGATGCACGACATAAAGCGGCTCGCTGGCTGACACCCCGATGCCCCGTCGCTGGCCGACAGTGAAGTGCAAAATGCCGTCGTGGCGGCCGAGCGTACGTCCGTCCATATGGACAATGTCGCCGGGTGTCGCCGCAGCCGGTCTGAGTTTTGCAATAATGTCGGAGTATTTTCCCTGAGGAACGAAGCAGATGTCCTGGCTGTCTGCCTTGCCGGCTACTGTCAGGGACATCTCCTCGGCGATGGCGCGGACCTGCTGCTTGGACATGCCGCCCAGCGGAAAGCGTAGATAATCGATCTGCTCCTGCGTCGTGGCGAACAGAAAATAGCTCTGGTCGCGATCGGCATCGACCGGCCGGAACAGGGCGCGATGGGGACCATTGGGTCGGGAGCGGATGTAATGGCCCGTCGCAAGGGCCGCGGCGCCCAGTTCCTTGGCCGTGCTGAGCAAATCGGCAAACTTGACCGTCTGATTGCAGGATACACAGGGGATCGGTGTTTCACCGGCGACGTAGCTTTCGGCAAAGGTGTCGATGACTGCCTTGCGGAAACGCTCCTCATAATTCAGCACATAGTGCGGAATGCCAAGGGTTTCGGCAACACGCCTGGCGTCGTCTATGTCGCGGCCCGCACAGCATGATCCGGCACGGTGGGTCGCTTCGCCATGATCATAAAGCTGCAGCGTCATGCCGATGACGTCGTAGCCTTGGCGCTTGAGCAAACCGGCAACCACCGAAGAATCGACGCCGCCGGACATGGCAACGACTACACGCGTATCTTCAGGGCGCCCAGGAAGGTCGAGGCTGTTCATCTGCTTGGTGGTCCGCTTGTTCTTTGTGGCCCGAGGCCATTTTGCGAATATAGGGCAAACACCAAGGCCATGCCAGCCGCGCCTGAATTAAGGCAATGGCGAGGCACTTAAAGTGCGAGCGAAAATCCTAACGGGTGATTCAGGATCGTTACTTATCCATTAGGGAGCGCTTAGGCAATTTTTAAAGCTGTGGCGCTATTGTGACGATGATTGCGTCTTAGAGTTTTGTGGTTGTGTAGAGAGTACGATGACCGATCTGATTAGACCTCGCGTCAAATATGTGATTGGGCCAGACGGCAGCCCGCTGACGATTGCGGATTTGCCGCCGACCAATACGAGGCGCTGGGTGATCCGGCGCAAGGCCGAAGTTGTGGCTGCCGTTCGTGGCGGGCTGCTGAGCCTGGAAGAGGCCTGCCAGCGCTATAAGCTGACGACGGAAGAGTTTCTGTCCTGGCAGGCGTCGATAGACGAATATGGGCTGGCCGGCTTGCGAACGACACGGATACAGCAATACAGGCACTGACACTCGATCGCGCGGTCGCTTGTCTGCAGCTAGGATGCTTGGGGAATGCGCTTGGCCATTTGCGAAGCGACAGCCGTAAGCAGAGCCGAAATTGCAAAGAACCACAAACCGGGCATCGTGCTTGCGGTGGCCAGACCGCTGGTCTTGGCCGCGAATATCACAAGCGCAACCAGTACCACATCCAGCATAGACCAGTTTGCCATGCCCCTGACCCAGTCCGGGACCTTGAAGCGCGAGCTGTTGCCAGCGTAGGCGGCGATGTGCAACAGGCAAAGCTTGGTGCAGGGAAAACATATTGAAAACAGCGCGATAGCGCTTGCCAGAAGCCAGTCACCTTCGCTCCACAAGCCAGCGATCATTTCGATCAGCGATGGCTCGTCGGAAAAGAGGAACAGCCTTTCGACGCGGATGAGCGGCAATACCACGCCCAGAGCGAGACTTAGCGTCGCAGAAAACAGGATGATCGGGAAAGCCAGGCGCATTGCCGAGCCTTAACCGATGGCCGGCGCGCAGGAAAGTGGAGTTGGACCGATGCTGTGGTGTCAGCCGATCATTGCGCTTCGGCTACCGCTGTCATTGTCGCGGCTCTTGGCGTCCCGCGATTCCAGCATTTCCGCCTTGGAAAGCTCCGCTTCAGCTTCGTGTAGCAATGTCTCAGCGGCGTTTCTCTGTTGCAGGAGATCGTGTTGGGAATTCTTCAGATTGTCGCGGCGCAATCGAGCCGCCTTGGCGAAGGTTGGATAGGCAAAATGACCGATGTCGGTGATCCCGGCCTTCTTTTCCTCAGCGAGGATCTGCACTTCGAGTTCACCGGCCATGCGTTCAAACTCGGCGATCATCATGTCCAGCTGCAACAGCTGTCTGCGCTTGTCGTTCACCTGAAACTGCTTCAGCCGAACGAGATTCTCACGTGTTTTCATCATCTGAAACTCCCGGATACGCAGACACTCTTACAAGAACCAACATCGCGCCTTGCCAATGTTGCCAGCGTTATAGGAAACAGAATCCTAAGATTTTTCGCCGGCGGTAACCATTCGTTTACGCGCATTGTTAATCATACGTGTCAGGACTTAAGGCGGGGTAAAAATCCTCGAAGACGCACGAATTATGCATCTTGCCGGTTAGTTCGGGTTGTTAATGTGGTGCGTTAAGAAATTGGCGGAATGATTCCGCTTTAGATTCAACAAGGTATATGCAGAAGCTGAAAATTCTGTTATCGCTCGCTGCATCGGATTAGGTTTTGTTAACCATTCGGTGGCAGCCTCGGAGACAGACACACACTGCTTCGGCACCGTAAGGCTCGCGAAATCGGTCCGACGGCAGGATAAGGGGAATAGAATGCGCGTTCTGCTGATAGAAGACGACAGTGCAACGGCACAGAGCATCGAGTTGATGCTTAAGTCGGAGAGTTTTAACGTCTATACCACCGACCTCGGTGAAGAAGGCGTGGATCTGGGGAAGCTCTACGACTACGACATTATTCTTCTCGACCTTAACCTGCCTGACATGTCGGGTTACGAGGTCTTGAGAACACTTCGGCTTTCGAAAGTTAAAACGCCAATTCTCATCCTTTCCGGCATGGCCGGCATAGAGGACAAAGTGCGCGGCCTCGGCTTCGGCGCCGATGACTATATGACCAAGCCGTTCCACAAGGATGAACTGGTAGCGCGCATCCACGCAATCGTGCGTCGCTCCAAGGGCCATGCGCAGTCGGTCATCACGACCGGCGACCTGGTGGTCAATCTCGATGCAAAGACGGTTGAAGTGGGTGGCCAGCGCGTTCACCTGACCGGCAAGGAATACCAGATGCTCGAACTGCTGTCCCTTCGCAAGGGGACAACGCTGACCAAGGAGATGTTTCTCAACCATCTCTATGGAGGCATGGATGAGCCCGAGCTCAAGATCATCGACGTCTTCATCTGCAAGCTTCGCAAGAAGCTCGATGCAGCATCCGGTGGCCAAAATTACATCGAGACGGTCTGGGGCCGGGGCTATGTGTTGCGCGAGCCGGAAGAGATACGCGTCAGCGCCTGAGCAAACCCGGAATACGAATTGTGGGGAGCCCGGCAAAACGCCGGGCTTTTCAGCTTTGGTGGCTCCATTCGGCCTCGGTGAGGTTTTAGCGGCTGAAGCCGGGCAGCAAGCTGCGTACTAAGCTGCTTCCTGCAGCAGGCGGAACCGCTCCATGAGTTGCGGTCGGTTGAACGGCTTCAAGATATAGCCCTGGGCGCCTGCGCGCTTTGTGCGCATGATTGCGCCGATGTCGACCTCCGTGAGGCAGACGGCGATCTGCGGCCTGAAGGAACACTCGATCGCGCGGACCCGGCGGATGAACTCCACGGCGGTCATATCGGGCAGCGCGCCATCCACAACTATAAAGTCGGGCATATCAGCGACGCACATCGCCATGGCGTCAAAACCGCTGGATGCCTCTAGAACTTTCAGATCGGGTCCGCCAAGAATCCGCTTTGCTACCTTCCGGATTACGGCCGAATCGTCGACGAACAAGCAGCGCTTCATTTTCCGGTCCCTGCAGTCACCACCAAGCCGGCGCGACGGGCGTTGTTGTTGAGACGATAGTTCGTCTGTGTAAACAACCTTAGAATGCGCATGGTAAAAGTTTCGCGAACTTGGAACGAGATTGCGTTATTTATAGCCAGATCATGTGACGTTTCTCGCGGAAGAAAGTCTGGAGCGGTCCCCAAGTTACTGAAGAAAATCAGGAAAAATGGAAGCGACAGAGAACCTGCAGTTGATCGCGCCTAGCCCATGCCCCGATTTTTGACTATCGCCATTCCACGAATGACTGCCCGTCGAAGCTTGTAACGGCGGTGACCGGGAAGCGCTTGATCGGCGCAAGTTCTGTAGGCCGATTGAATGAACAATCGACCCTTGCCGGATCAGACAGCAGTGAGCACGACCTCGTCGGCGCTTGCGTGGATGGAAACGGTCATGTTGGCCTCGTGCGCCAGCAGCAGCGTGTAATATGGCTGGACAGCATGCGCGTCGATGGCCTCTTCGGGCTTGCGGCCCGAGTGCAGTTCGAGAAATTTGGGCGGCACGCGCAGCATGGGTCCGCTCGAGGCAAGTGTAAATTTCGGCTTCGTGTGCACATCGTCGAGCGATACGGTGATTTTTCCGCCCCTCGGAATGGCTGCGAGCGCCACGAGCACCAGGTTCAGCAGCAGCTTGACCTGGTTCTTGGGCAGCAGGGCACGCTCGCCGGTCCACACCAGTTCGGGTTTTTCATTGCGAAGAAAGGCGGTCGTAACAGCCTCTGCATCTCCAGTGTCGATCTGCATGCCGGCGGATCCCGCCGCGCCGAAAGCGATGCGCGCGACCTGGAGCCTGGCGGATGCATTGCGCGCACTCTGCCGGATCAGGTTCATTGCATCTTCGTCAGCGCCGCCCTCATCAAGCAGTTCCAGCCCGTTGTTGATGGCGCCCACTGGCGAGATGATGTCATGGCAAACACGGCTGCACAAAAGAGCCGCAAGATCTGGCGCGGAAAGCGTAAAAAGTTCTGACATGGAAATGGTCCCCTCAGGCGTCGAACTGTCTCGATTCACCCGCCTCCCGAGTGCGAATCACGACATAATAAGTATGCTTTCGTACACAGCGGACCGTCGAGCGGCAAGAAATCCTCGCAGCAACTCCCTCAAGCGCAAATGGCAGATCATCTGCCGATGGCGGTCACCGAACGGCCCTTGATCCGCCATCTTTGTCAGTATGCTTAATGGTTGACAAAGGATTGCGGCATAGGGTGTCGAACGATCCGATATCAAGCGGCCACAAGAGCTGCGGCAGGGCCAGGCGTCGGCGAATCAGCTCCCGGACGGAGATTGGAAGTATGCTTTCCCGACTACACGACCGGATTCTGTTCCGGCTTATGGCATCACTATTCGCGATGATGTGCGTTCTCGCTTTGTCATCATCACCCACGCGGGCGCAGGCATATACTGCCGAAGAGATCGTGGAATCCGGTCATCGCTTTTTCGGTGCCACCTCCGGTGGTCTGGCGAGCGTTATCGAGCAGGTCTTCTCCTCTTACGGGCTGCCCAACGGCTATGTGCTCGGCGAGGAGGGATCTGGCGCCATTATCGGCGGTCTGACCTATGGCGAGGGCACGCTCTATACAAAGAACGCCGGAGATCACAAGGTGTTCTGGCAGGGGCCGTCGCTTGGTTGGGATTTCGGCGGGCAAGGATCGCGCACGATGATCCTCGTCTACAACCTTGACGACGTTTCCAGCCTCTACAACCGGTTTGGCGGTGTTGCCGGGTCTGCCTATGTGGTGGCCGGCGTCGGTTTCAACGTTTTGAAGAACGGCAACATGCTTCTTGTGCCCGTTCGTACCGGGGTCGGTGCCAGGCTGGGCGTCAACGTCAATTACTTGAAGCTGACGGAAAAGCCGACCTGGAACCCCTTTTAGGACCGGAAACCCGACGGTTGGGCCGGGCGCGCGCGTGCGCTCGGTCGATGTACGGAACATTATGGTGTTGGCGCCATGATGGTGCGCCACGCTGGCACCTTATGCGCGCCTCGCCATTTCCGTTGGCGCTTC
>JBBSOT010000209.1:0-8892 GCA_038259455.1 Hyphomicrobiales bacterium
AGCAGCGCAAAGGCACCGGCCATCGCCAGCACATAGGACAGGGTCAGCGTGAAACCCCGGCCTGCCCACATCTGCCGACCTTGTCCCGCGATCATGCCGAGGACGATGGGAAACATCGGAAAGACGCAGGGCGTGAAGGCCAGCAGCAGGCCGAACCCGAGAAAGCCCAGCACCACCAGCGCCGATCCGCCGCGCTGCGCAAGGCCGTCGAGTAGCCCCGCATCTTTGGCAAGCGTCAGTTCGGCCTGGCCCGTCCCGGGCTGTGCCCCGGCGCCAGTCGGGTTTGACGTCTCGGCGGTGGCGGCATCATCCGTGCCGCCAGTCGATGCGGCCTCGATCACTCTGCTGACCGGGGGATAGCAGATGCTGTCCTTCATGCAGCCCTGCCAGGTCAGCGTGACAGGCCCGCCCGACGCCGCGAGCCGTGCCTCGACGCCGTCGTGAAAGATCTCGGTGCTGCCGAAGTTCGGATCGTCCTTGATCTCTCCGGGGGGGAGGGACAGCGCAAGTGCCACACCATCTGCGGTTTCGGCACGGAAAAAGTCGCGATACAGATAATATCCGTCCGCGATCTGCCAACGGAAGATCATGTCGCCGTCCGGGGCCGTTTCCTGCGTGAGGCGAAAGGCCTGATCCACCGGCAGCGGCTGTTCGGACGCTTGCGCCAGCGCAGCGGTCGCCAGTGAAAGGCCAAGGGCGGCGGCCAGTGCCGCGAGAAGGAATCGCATGTATGTCATGCGAGCCTGATGCGATCCCTGGCTTAAGCCAAACTTAAATTATTCATCGAGTCGCACCATTTGGGTGTTTGTCCTGCGATCTATACCTTCGGAGTGCTTGGTGTTGCGTGGCGACGATATCCAATCGAAGGCTTCTACCCCTACCATCCATCGGTATATCTTCATGGTGCCCGCAGACGAGTTTTCGGTCTCACGCAGAATTGGGTTTTCGCGGTTGCCCGGCATCGGACAGCGCGCGCACCGCATGGCCGTGTTGACCGGCAACTGGACCTCGTTTCAAGCGAATGCGTCTATGGCTGACACGGCTGGGCATCGGGTCCGACGCCCGGCAAGTCTAGCCAAGTCACATGATGGCGAACCGGATCGCGAAGGCGACTATTCCCAAAGTGCCGACACCACCAGCCCAGAGCACGACGAACCAAAGCCACCGCGAAAGACAGTTTTGACTGGTCATCAATGATACCCCGCTGCGGGGTCCATCTTGCCGCGGAACACCCAGTAAGCATAGGCGGTATAGGCCAGGATGATCGGGATCAGAATGGCGGCACCGACGAGGGCGAAGGCGAGGCTGCTTTCCGGCGCTGCGGCGTCCCATATCGTGATGGTCGGCGGTACGATCATCGGATAAAAGCTGATGCCGATGCCGACGAAGCTGACGACGAAGAAGCCCAGGGCCGAAAGGAAGGGTTGCAGGTCCAGGTGATCGTTCAGTCCGGTATAGAACAGCCACGCCAGCGTCAGCACCAGCAACGGCACGATCATCGTCCAGACACTGCCCGGCAGGCTGAACCAGCGTTGAAAATAAATGCCGTCCTGGAACGGTGTCAGCAAACTGACAAGCCCGATCAAGACCAGCGTGGCCGTCCCGAGCCACCAGGCGTATTTGCGCATCTGGGCCTGAATGCCACCTTCGGTTTTCATCACCAGCCAGGCTGCACCAAGAAGCGCGTATCCCACGACCACAGCAAGCCCGGTCAGGATCGAGAACGGCGTCAGCCAGTCGAACCAGCCACCCGCATAGGCGCGGCCTTCCACCTCGATCCCCTGCACGAGTGCGCCGAGCGCGATGCCCTGACACAGAGCCGCAACCAGCGACCCCCCAAAGAATGCCGCGTCCCAGACGCCTTTCCAGCGGCGTGTCCGCCAGCGGTACTCGAACGAGACGCCACGGAACACGAGCGCCAGCAGCATCAGGGTGATCGGCATGTAAAGCGCCGGCATGATGATCGCGTAGGCCAACGGAAAGACCGCGAACAGCCCGCCGCCTCCCAACACCAGCCATGTTTCGTTGCCGTCCCAGACAGGGGCGACCGAGTTCATCATGAGGTCCTTGTCGCTTTCTGATCGGCCGAAAGGGAACAGAATGCCGATACCGAGATCGAAGCCGTCGAGAATGACATAGGTGAGCACAGCGAAGGCGATCAGGCCGGCCCAGATGAATGCAAGGTCGAGGAGCATGGGTTCTTCCTATTCTCCGGGGATAAAATCGGGATCTATTCCGGGCGCGGGCGTGATGCCGGCCGTCCGGATCGGTCCGTCGCGCAGTCCCAGTTTCGGTGTGCCGGCGCGCTTGTTCATCATCCCGAGGATGTAGAATGTCCCTGCGCCAAAGACGAAGAAATAGACGACGATGAAGGCCAGAAGCGACGCCGCCACGGCGGGGGCATCGACCGGAGCAAGACTGTCGCTTGTGCGGAGCATTCCGTAGACCGTGAAGGGTTGCCGGCCGACCTCTGTGGTGATCCATCCTGAGAGAACCGCAATGAAACCGGTCGGTCCCATGGCGATGCTGGCGCGGTGCAGCCAAGCGTTTTCAAAAAGCTGCCCCCGCCAGCGCGCCCAAGCCGACCACGCGCCCAGCCCCAGCATCAGAAGGCCAAGCCCGACCATCAAGCGGAAGGACCAGAACACGATGAACACGGGCGGCTGATCTTCGTCTGGAACCGTGTCCAGACCCATGACCGGTTCGTCCAACGGCTTTTCGAAAATGATGCTTCCAAGGCCGGGAATGCCGAAGGCATAGTCCAGAGTCTGGGTTTCATCATTCGGAATGCCGAACAGGTAAAGAGGCGACCAACCTTCCGGGTGACTTTCGTAATGCCCCTCCATGGCCATGATCTTGACCGGTTGATGCTGATCGGTATTCAGCCCGTGTTCGTGGCCTGCGAAGATCTGAACCGGCGTCACGAGCAAGGCCATCCACATGGCCATCGAGAACATGCGCCGCGCCTCCTGGTCGGTCCGGTCGCGCAGCAGGTGAAGCCCTCCCACCGCACCGACGACCAGCGCGGTCGTCAGGAATGCCGCAAGCACCATGTGGACGAGGCGATAGGGAAACGACGGGTTGAAGACGATCGCCCACCAGTCCTCGGGGACGAACTGACCCACGTCGTTGATGCTGTAGCCGGCAGGCGTCTGCATCCAGCTGTTGACGCTCAGGATCCAGGTTGCCGACATGAGCGTGCCGAACGCAACCATGGCCGTGGCGAACATATGCAGCCGGTCGCCGACCTTTTCCCGACCGAACAGCATGATCCCCAGGAACCCGGCCTCGAGAAAGAACGCCGAAAGCACCTCGTATGCCATCAAGGGGCCGACGACGGGTCCGGCACGGTCCGAAAATACGGACCAGTTGGTGCCGAACTGGTAGGACATGACGATGCCCGACACCACGCCCATGCCGAAGGCCACGGCAAAGATCTTTTTCCAGTAGTTGAAGAGCTTGAGATACGTCTCGTTCCGCGTCCGCAGCCAGAGGCCGTTCAGCACCGCAAGATAGCTGGCCAGCCCGATCGAGAAGGCAGGAAAGATGATGTGAAAGGAGACTGTGAACGCGAACTGAAATCGCGCCAGGGTTTCCGCGCTGAAACCGTCAAGCATGGCATTCCTCGTCTATGGGCGGGAAAGCGGCCCTGCCGCCTTCCCGATTTGGGGCCTTGTCGGTCACGTCAGTTGGACATGATCCGCGTGTTGGGCGCGAGGATGCGCGCCGCCATTTCCGCGGGTTTGGCGACGGCAATCCCATCCAGAAGCACGTCGGCATCGGCCCCCTTGTTCGGCAGGTAGATCGCGCAGACTTCGACGGTTGCACCGCTTTGCATGACCTTCTGCATCAGCCCCTGCGGACTCATCCCCTGCGGTTGCTGCGGCGCAGTTGCCGACGCCGGCGCCTGTTCAAGCGCAAGATCGCCCGCAGGACCGCACAGCAGGACATGCGCGTCCGATCCCAGCTGGATCGCCTGCATGGTCAACACCATGCCCATCAGCTGCGTCTGCGGATCGCCCGACGTAAGCAGGGTCACGAGATCCGGGACGTCCTGGGCCTGCGCTGGCGCGGCGATCCCAAGTACGGCGACAAACGCCAGAATTTGTTTCTTCATTGGTGCCATTCTCCTTGATGTGATCGGTTTATCGTCCCGGACAGGGACAGGCGCGACTTACGCCTTGGCGGTGATATCCACGGTGCGCAGGTAGGGGCGCAGCGTCTCGAACCCCTGCGGGAACCGGACCTTCGCATCGGCGTCGCTGAGGCTTGGCGGGATGATTGCGTGGTCGCCCGGACGCCAGTCTGCGGGAAGTGCCACGCCCAGTGCGTCGGCGGTTTTCAAGGCGTCGATCACGCGCAGGATTTCATCGAAGTTGCGCCCCACGCTCATCGGATAGGTCATCGTCAGGCGAAGCTTCTTCTCGTTGTCAATGATGAAGACCGAGCGCACGGCGGCCGTTTCGGACTGGGCCGGGTGGATCATGTCGTAGAGGTGCGAAATTTTCAGATCCAGGTCCGCCACGATCGGGAACCGCAGCGTGGTGTTCTGGGTGTCGTTCACATCTTCGATCCACTTGAGATGTTCTTCGACGGTGTCGGTGCTGAGCCCGATGGGTTTGACGCCGCGCTTGTCGAATTCGGCGCTTAGCTGCGAGGTCCGGCCCATCTCTGTGGTGCAGACCGGCGTGAAGTCGGCAGGATGGCTGAAGAAAAAGGCCCAGTCATCGCCGATCCAGTCGTGGAACGAGATTGGACCGAGCGTCGTCTCGGCCGTGAAGTCCGGGACGATATCGCCGAGAAGCAGAGGCATGATGTTTCCTTTCATGTGGTTGGTCTCTGGCTACCGCCCCCTGCCATGCGCCTCAGTGACATTGTCACCCAACTTGCAAATAAGGTATATTCCAAGTATAACTTTCTGGAGGAGACCCAGATGAAGCTTACGTCATATTCCAACTACGCGCTCAGATCGCTTCAACTTGCTGCACTAAGATCGCCCGATCTGATTCGCGTTGATGACGTGGTGCGGGTGCATGGGCTTGCCCGGCCGCACATCGTGAAGATCGTGCATGAGCTGGGACTGGCCGGCTACCTCAAGACGCAGCGCGGACGGGGCGGCGGGTTCCGACTTGCCCGTCCGGCCGAGGAGATTGTCGTGGGAGACGTGATCCGGCTGACCGAGGGGCCGCTTGATGTGGTCGAGTGCTTCAACCCGGAATCGAACACATGTCCCCTTATCGGGATCTGCCGACTGTCCCGAGGTCTGCAAGAGGCGACGCGCGCGTTCATGGCGGTTCTGGACGGTCTCACGCTGGCCGACATATCCGCCAATCGCGACCAGCTTCTTGGGCGCATTGCCACCGCAGAGAGTGCGGCAAGTGCCGCAACGGGGACCACGCAATGAACATCGGCGACTGGACAGAGCGGTTCCAGGGCACGCGCGGCCTTCCCCGCGCGGTGCGGGATCGGCTGCTGGCGACTGGGCATGTCACACGGTACGCCCGCGGCGAGACGGTCTTCAGTCCCGACAGTCGTCCCGACAACCTGATGTTTCTGGTCGAAGGGACGCTGCGTGTGTCGCAGACGGCGGATTCAGGGCGCGAGATCGTGCTCTACCGGGTCGAGGCGGGGGAAAGCTGCGTGCTGACGACGGCCTGCATGCTGGCCGAGGAGGCGTATAATGCAGAGGGCATTGCCGAAACGGCGCTGGTTGCCGTCGCTCTCTCGCAAGGCACCTTCGATCTGCTGGCGGCGGAAGAGCCGAGCTTTCGCAGATTCGTATTCGCGGCCTATTCGCGCCGACTGCTCGACCTGCTGCATGTGGTGGATGAGGTGGCGTTCGGCCGGATCGACGTGCGGCTCGCGGCGAGGCTTCTGACACTGGCCGGCACAAATGTCGAAGTTTCGGCGACACATGACGACCTCGCCCGAGAACTGGGTACGGCGCGCGAGGTCGTGTCCCGCGTGTTGCAGGACTTTCAGAAACGCGGATTCGTGAGCCAGGCTCGCGGCCGTGTCAGGCTGCTCGCCCGCGACAGCCTGAAGCGAATAGCCGAGAGCGATTGATCTGCACGGCCTGCGCGCGGCCTCGGGCCGCCGATTAATGCCGAGATGCGTGACAATGTCACTGAAGATGGCGCGGCAAAGTTATATCCATAAGACAGCTTTTATCCTGGAGGATTTGCCGTGAGCATCAATGTTGGAACCGTCGACCGCATCTTTCGGGCCGTCCTTGGCCTCGCGCTTCTCTATCTCGCCTTCCTGAGCGGACTGCCGCTGTTCGAAGGGCCGTTCCTCAAGTACGGGGCGGCTGTTGTGGGAGTCGTCATGTTGGTCGTCGCCGCAACCCGTGTCTGCCCGGTCTATTCGATGCTCGGCGTCAAGACCTGCCGGGTCTGAACCGATGGAGACCGTGTTCACACCCTGGGCCTCGCTGGGCGGGGGCGTCCTCATCGGGCTGGCGGCCACGCTGCTGATGCTGTTTCTCGGCCGGATCATGGGTGCGACCGGCATTTTGGCCGGTTTGCTCGTCCCGTCGTCGGGCAGTGAATTCGCGTGGCGCGCCGCTGTGCTGCTGGGCATGGTCAGCAGTCCGCTTGCGCTGCTGGCAATCACCGGCGAGGTGCCGACAGTACAGGTACCCGTCTCGACCCCCATGCTGATCGGCGGCGGATTGCTCGTCGGCATTGGCGTGACCTTCAGCTCCGGCTGCACGTCCGGGCATGGCGTCTGCGGCATGGCGCGGCTCAGCACGCGGTCGATCGCGGCAACGCTCACCTTCATGATAGCCACCTTCGCCACGGTCTATGTCGTGCGCCACGTCATCGGAGCCTGAGCCATGCGTCTGATCTTTTCCTACCTCATCGGTCTGGTCTTTGGCACCGGGATTGCGCTGTCCGGCATGGCGAACCCGGCCAAGGTGCTGAACTTCTTTGACATCGCCGGAAATTGGGACCCCTCGCTGATCTTCGTGATGGGCGGCGCACTGGTCACGACCTTCATCGGCTACCGGCTGGTCTTCGGGCGCGCCGCGCCCGTGCTGGCCGACACGTTTCAGGTGCCGGTGAACCGAACCATCGACGCCCGTCTTCTGGGCGGCTCGGTGGTATTTGGTGTCGGCTGGGGAATCGCCGGTTTTTGCCCGGGCGGGGCGCTGCCCGCGCTCGGGACCGGCCGGTGGGAGGTGTACGCCTTCACCGCAGCCGTGATCGCCGGCATCTTCATCGCGAAATTTCTGCAAACCCAAGGCGGCGCCCGCCGCGTGACGGCCTGATCCCTGGAAAACGGAGACAACCATGATGCACCACCCGATCAATCTGGACATCAAACCCGAAGTCCATGCCTTCTTCGACGACGCGACCAACACGATCAGCTACATCGTGAAGGATCCAGCGTCGAAAGCTTGCGCCATCGTCGACAGCGTCATGGACTTCGACTATGCGGCGGGGCGGATCACCTACGACCATGCCGACATGCTTATCCGCAAGGTCGAGGAGATGGACCTGACCGTGGAGTGGATCATCGAGACCCATGTCCATGCCGACCATCTGAGCGCTGCGCCGTATCTCCAGCAGAAACTGGGCGGAAAGATCGGCATCGGTGCTAGGATCATGGTGGTGCAGGACACCTTCGGCAAGGTGTTCAACGAGGGCACCGAGTTCCAGCGCGACGGATCGCAGTTCGACGCCCTGTTCGAAGATGGCGACACCTATATGGTGGGCACCATGAAGGCATTCGCCATGGCGACGCCCGGTCACACGCCGGCCTGCATGACGCATGTGATGGGTGACGCCGCCTTTGTCGGCGACACGCTCTTCATGCCGGACGGCGGATCGGCGCGGGCGGATTTCCCCGGCGGCGATGCAAGCACGCTGTACGATTCGATCCAGAAGGTGCTGGCGCTGCCGGATGAGACGCGACTGTTCATGTGCCACGACTACGGCCCAAACGGGCGCGAGATCCGCTGGGAAACGACCGTCGCCGAGGAAAAGGCCCACAACATCCATGTGGGCGACGGCAAGACACGCGACGAATTCATCGCGTTCCGCACCGCGCGCGATGCCCAGCTTGGCATGCCGAAGCTCATCATTCCGTCGCTGCAAATCAACATGCGCGGCGGCAGGCTGCCCCCCGCCGAAGAAGGCGGCACGCATTACCTGAAAGTGCCGCTCGACAGCCTTTGACCCCGCACGGTCGAGACGCCTGCAAAGGGTTTGTGCGCGCCGCTGACGTCGCACCTGCCAAATCAACACCAACCAAGGAACTGAAAAATGTCCAACGAGATGACCATCGGAACTCTCAATACTGCCTTGCAGATGGAGATGACGGCCGCCCATCAGTATCAGCTTCACGCGCATGTGCTTGACGACTGGGGCTTGTCCAGGCTCGCTCGGAAAATGCGCGATGAGATGGCAGAAGAACTGCTTCATTCGGACCGGTTCATGGGGCGCATAATGTTCCTGAAGGGCACGCCCGAGATCGCATTCGCACAGCCGGTGCAACGATCGCAGTGCCTGACCGACATGTTCCGCGCTGACCTTGCGGCAGAAGAGGAGGCGATCGCGTTTTATGTGCGAGGTTCGAAAGCGGCCTATGATGCCGACGATCTTGGAACGCGCGTGCTGTTCGAGGAAATCGCTCTCGACGAGGAAAACCACAAAGCGTGGCTCGAGTCCCAACTCGATCTGATCGAAAGGCTCGGCGAAAAAACCTACAGCGCCAAGTTTGTCGACATAGGCGACAGCAATATCGACACCCCGGCCGCATGAAGTGACGCACCGTTTGTAGTATTTCAAGCGGGGCTGGTGCGGGCCCGCCTGACCATGACATGGAGGAACTGCCCGATGAACTGTAAACGAATCGATGAAAATCTAGCCGTCTCGCCGCAGATCA
>JBBSOT010000210.1:0-8885 GCA_038259455.1 Hyphomicrobiales bacterium
ACCTGGCCTGGCTGACCACTTCGCCATTATCGTTGGGGCCGCCGGGGTCATGGAGGAACCGGGACTTGTTGCATTTCGCACGCCACGCGGCACGATCATTCTGGCAGAGCCGGATATCTTCAAGAAGGCGTTTGGCGTCGAACCGCCGCATATGAAAGACGGCCCCCATCTCGCCGGACTGACCGTCGCCTGCAAGACGCTGGATCGGCTTTCTAGCCTGGAGTTGGAAAGAACCGGTAACCGCCTTGTCCTGCCGCCGGCACGTGGCTTCGGGGTCGCCGTGGGCTTCATCGCGGCCTAATCGGACCTCCCGATCCGCTGGAACCACTGATCTTCGTCGATCACCTCGATGCCAAGTTCGCTCGCGAGCTTGAGTTTCGATCCCGCACCCGGACCGGCCACCACCAGGTCGATTTTCTTCGAGACCGACCCGGCAACCTTGGCGCCAAGCTTTTCAGCCATTGCCTTGGCCTCGTCGCGCGACATCTTTACGAGCGAGCCGGTGAAAACCACGGTCTTGCCGGCGACCGGCGAGGAGACCGTGCCGACGGGCTCCTCATCGAGCGGCGTGACCTCTTCAAGCAATGACTTCACTGCCTCGCGGTTGTGCTCCTCGGCAAAGAAGTCGACCAGCGCCTCGGCGACGATCGAGCCGATACCGTTGACGCCGACAATCTCCTGCCATTCGGCATTGCCGGAATCACCCTTTCCTTCCGGCGGACTGGCGGCCTCGGCTGCGGTGCGCATCGCCTCGAAGCTCGTAAAATGCCGCGCCAGACGCTTGGCGTTGGTCTCGCCGATATGCCGAATGCCCAGACCGAACAGGAACCGCGAAAAAGCGACCTCTCGCCGTTCATCGATTGCAGCATAGAGCTTCTTGATGGAGGTCTCGCCATACCCCTCCACCTTGTCGAGCCGCTGCATAGATCCTTCGAGCGTGTCTGGCAGTCGTTGCTGCCGCTTCTTGAGGGTGAAGATGTCGGCCGGGCTTCGGATCTGGAGCGCCTCATGCCCGACATTGAAGAAGAACTCGATCTGCTTTTCCCCAAGCCCCTCGATATCGAGTGCATTGCGCGACACGAAGTGGCGGATCCGCTCGGTAGCCTGCGCAGGACAGATCAGGCCGCCGGTGCATCGGCGTACCGCCTCGCCCTCTTCGCGTACCGCGTGGCTGTCGCAGAACGGACAGCGGTCGGGAAAGACATAGGGCTTCGCATCGGCCGGGCGCTTGTCCGGTACGATGTCAAGCACCTGCGGGATGACATCGCCGGCACGCTGGATGACGACCGTATCGCCGACGCGAATGTCGTGCCCCTCGTCGCGGATGCGCTCGCCCTTGTTGCCGATGCCCTTGATGTAGTCCTCATTGTGGAGGGTCGCGTTGGTGACCACGACGCCGCCGACCGTCACCGGTTCCAGCCGCGCCACCGGTGTCAGCGCGCCGGTGCGGCCAACCTGGATATCGATGCCGTTCACCACCGTCATCGCCTTTTCGGCAGCGAATTTATGGGCCGTTGCCCAGCGCGGGCTGCGCGAGCGAAAGCCCAGCCGTTCCTGCAGGTCGAGCCGGTCAACCTTGTAGACGACACCGTCAATATCGTAGGGCAGTTCGGCACGCTCCGCTTCGATGGCGTGATAATGCGACAGGATCGCCTCAACATTGTCGAAACGCTGCATCCGATCGTTGATCGGGAAGCCCCAGTCGGCGAAGCGCTGCACCACCTCATACTGAGTCTTGCCCAGCGGCTCGCTTGTCTCGCCCCAGGCATAGGCGAAGAACTTCAGCGGTCTCGTCTTCGTCACCTCGGGATTCTTCTGGCGCAGGCTGCCGGCCGCCGAGTTGCGCGGATTGGCAAAGGTCTGTCCGGTTTCGGCCATGCGCTTTTGCAGGTCCAGAAAGTCGTCACGGCGCATGTAGACCTCGCCTCGTACCTCGACGATATCGGGCGCATCCTTGGGAAGGCTGTCGGGGATCTCGGCAATGGTGCGGATATTGGCGGTGACATTCTCGCCGGTGGTTCCGTCGCCACGGGTTGCGGCCGTTACCAGACGGCGGTTCTCGTAGCGCAGCGACATGGACAGGCCGTCAATTTTCGGCTCGGCAGTGAATACAAGCTCGGCATCGGCTGACAGGCTGAGAAAGCGCCGCACGCTGGCAATGAAATCGACAACATCCGCGTCCGAAAATACATTGTCGAGCGACAGCATCGGCACCGAGTGAACGACCTGCCCGAACGCGCCGGACGGCGCAGCACCGACCCTGCGCGATGGCGAATCGTCGCGAACCAGTTCGGGATAGGCCGCCTCGATTGCCGCATTGCGCAGGCGCAGCGCGTCGTAATCGGCATCCGAGATGGTCGGCGCGTCCTTGCCATGGTAGCGCTTGTCGTGACCGGCAATCTCATCCGCCAACCGCGCCAGTTCGGCCTTTGCCTCGTCCTGGGTGAGCGTTTCGACGGGTTTCTGCGCAGTGGCCATAAAAGCAATCCGGATGCGTTTCAGGCCGAACTATTGCGGGACTGTGTCTGCACGTTCAAGGGGGCAATCGCCCGCTCCTGTCACCACCCGCAATCTTTTCAGGCCTTGTCAGCCGTGAGATTGAGCCGAACCGGACTGAGATAGTCTTCCGTTGGCCGGCCGACTCCGACATAGGCGAAGCCGTCGTCGCGCACTTCCTCCTTGCGGTAGATGTTTCGAAGGTCGACCAGCAGCGGCGTCTTCATGACCGCCTTGAGCCTCTTGAAATCCATGGCGCGAAAGGCATTCCACTCGGTGACAATGACCAGCGCATCGGCATCCCTGGCAACGTCATAGGGGTCGCTGCCGAATTCAACATTCTCCAGCATGGTCTTCGCCTGCGGCATCCCTTCCGGATCGTATGCGGCCACATGAGCACCGGCATCCTGAAGCGCCTGGATGATGGCAAGCGACGGCGCCTCGCGCATATCGTCGGTGTTCGGCTTGAAGGTCAGGCCCAGCACCGCAATCTTGCGCTCGCTGACGTCGCCCCCGCATGCCGCGACGATCTTGCGTGCGATCGACCGCTTGCGCGTTGTGTTGACCGCTTCGGTCGTCTCGATGAGACGCATCGGGCTGCCATAATCCTGTGCCGTCTTGATCAGCGCCAGCGTATCCTTGGGAAAGCATGAGCCGCCATAGCCGGGGCCAGCATTGAGGAATTTGGAGCCGATGCGCTTGTCCAGGCCAATACCACGCGCGACTTCCTGGACGTTTGCCCCTGTCTTTTCGCAAAGATCCGCGATCTCGTTGATGAATGTGATTTTCATCGCAAGGAACGCATTGCCAGCATATTTGATCAGCTCGGACGTGCGTCTGCTCGTGAACAGCATCGGTGCCTGGTTCAGATAGAGCGGCCGGTAGACTTCGGTCATCACGGCCTCGGCTCGCTCATCCGACAGCCCGACAACAATACGGTCGGGATGCCTGAAATCATCGATCGCTGCCCCCTCGCGCAGAAATTCCGGATTGGACACAACGGCCACATCGGCCGTGGGATTGGTCTTGCGGATGATCTTTTCGATCTCGTCACCGGTGCCGACCGGCACGGTGGATTTCGTAACGACAACCGTAAATCCGGTAAGTCGCGAGGCAATCGACCGGGCGGCCTCGTAGACATAGGAAAGGTCGGCATGGCCGTCGCCGCGCCGCGAAGGCGTGCCCACCGCAATGAAGATGACGTCGGCGTCTTCGACGGCCGGCGAAAGATCCGTCGTGAAGGTCAGGCGACCAATACCGGCGTTCGCTGCGACCAGCTGATCGAGACCCGGCTCGAAGATCGGTATCTTGCCCTGCCTGAGCGCCTCTATCTTGGCCGCGTCCGTATCGACGCACACGACCTCATGACCAAAATCTGCAAGGCAGGCACCGGAGACGAGCCCGACATATCCGCTACCGATCATCGTCAACCGCATTTGACCATCCAATCGCTGGCTGAGGCCCTGTTGAGGGTCCATCTGTTTGCTGCTGCACCGTATGGCAGGAGAAAAAGCCGGCAGCAACCACCATGCTCGTTCGAACAAGGGGCGCTGCTAGGTCGGCGTTTCCCGCAACAGCCTGGCTGCAGCAGCGCGGGCCTCTTCCGTGATCGTGGCGCCGGCCAACATCCGGGCGATTTCCTCCTGCCGTGCCGGACGATCCATCGCCGCGATGGCGGTGGCGACCCGGTCGGCATTGGCGGATTTGGAGATCAGGAAATGCGTCGCCGCGCGCGCCGCGACCTGTGGCGCATGAGTGACCGACAGCACCTGCACCCGTTCCGACAGCCGTGCCAGCCGCTGGCCGATCGCATCGGCGACGGCTCCGCCAACGCCGGTATCGATCTCGTCGAAAACAAGCGTCGGAGCCGAACCGCGATCGGCCAGGGCGACTTTCAATGCCAGCAGGAAGCGTGACAGCTCGCCGCCTGAAGCAACTTTCATCATCGGCCCCGGCCGTGTGCCCGGATTGGTGCGGACCCAGAATTCGATCTCGTCGATGCCGTCCTCTGTTCTGTTATCGGCATCCGAGGCGATTTCGACGATGAATTCGGCAAGTTCGAGCTTCAGCGCCGGCAGTTCCCCGGCGACGGACCTGCCAAGACCGGTCGCCGCCGCATGGCGCAACTCCGAAAGCCGGGATGCCGACGAATCGTAAGCGGCACGGGCCCCAACCGCCTGTTTTTCGAGCGCCGTCAGGCGCTCGGAACCGGCATCGAGATCAGCAAGGTCGGCAGACATCGTGTCGCGCGCCTTGGCGAGATCATCGACCTGCACATCATATTTGCGCGACGCCGCGCGCAGCGAAAACAGGCGCTCCTCCGCTCTTTCCAGCCGCTGTGGGTCGAACTCGGTCTCCCTGAGCGCCGCTTCGACTCCGGCCTGCGCGGCATCCAGCGACAACATCGCCTCGTCGAGCGACTGCACCACCTCGTCAAGCAGGCCCGGCGCCTCCGCCGTCTTGCGCTGCAAACGCCGCAGCAGGCTTGCAAGCTGCGGCAGTGGCGAGTTCTGGCCCGACAACACGTCCTGTGCGTCCTTGATTTCCGTTGCCACCTTCTCGGCTCGCATCATCGTCGTGCGGATTTCGGCGAGATCGGTCTCTTCGCCAGGCTGAGGATCGAGTTGCGAAAGCTCGGCGACTGAAGCCCGCAGATAGTCGGCCTCGCGCGCCGCGGCCTCTACCCTGGCACGATGGCGCGACAATTCGAGCTCAGCCTCGCGCCATTGTCTCCAAGCCTTCGCAACGAGCCTCGTTTCGCCGAGGTGGCCGCCAAATGCGTCGAGCAAATCGCGGTGCGCGGCTGCATCGACAAGCGCCCGCTCATCGTGCTGTCCGTGGATTTCGACAAGCGCACGGCCGATTTCGCGCATCAGGCTTACGCTGGATGGCTGATCGTTGACGAACACGCGGGTGCGGCCATCGGCGCTCTGCACCCGGCGCAAAATGATGTCCCCATCGTCGTCAAGGGCGTTGTCGGTGAGGATGGCGCGTGCCGGATGGTTGAGTGGTACATCGAAAACGGCAGTGACCTGGCCCTGGCTTGCGCCGTGCCGCACCAGTGAAGCGTCACCGCGCGCGCCGAGCGCCAGAGACAATGCATCAAGCAGGATGGATTTGCCGGCGCCGGTCTCGCCAGTCAGCACAGAAAGGCCTGCCGCAAAATCTATGTCCAGGCGTTCGATCAGGACTATATCGCGGATCGACAGTCTGGAGAGCATTCAATCCCGCTAAAGGTCAGGCGCCGCCGAACAGGTTTCCAGCCCGCGAGATCCAGGAACCCTTGTTTTCGCGCGGCTGCAGCCCATTCGATTGCAGCAGCGCATAGGAATCCTTGTACCACTGGCTGTCGGGATAATTGTGCCCAAGCACGGCCGCCGCAGTCTGGGCCTCGGAGGTCAGACCCATGGCGTAGTAGGTCTCGGTCAGACGCGCCAGCGCTTCTTCGACGTGGCGGGTATTGGAATAATTCTCGACGACATACCGGAAACGCTTGGCGGCTGCGATGAACTCACGGCGCTCCTGATAGTACCGACCGATCTGCATCTCCTTGCCGGCCAACTGATCGCGCGCGAATCGGACCTTGGCGCGCGCGTCCTCTACATATTCCGACTCGGGCCAGCGGTTCTCGACCTCTTCCATCGCCTCGATAGCCCGCCGCGAATCCTTCTGGTCCTGGGTGACGTCGCGGATCTGCCTGAAGTAGCTCAGGCCAACGATATACTGCGCGTAAGCCGCGTCCTCCGAGGAAGGATACAGCGCGACATAGCGCTTGCCGGCATTGACCGCCTCATCGTAATTGCCCTGGCGGTAGTTGGTGAATGCACCCATGACCATCGATTTGCGGGCAAACTCCGAATAGGGGTGCTGCCGGTCTACCGCCTCGAACTTGCGGCTGGCCTCCTTGAGGCGCCCGGCGTTCAGATTGGCCAGTCCCTGATTGTAAAGCGTATCGGCCGACTCTGTCTGCTCGACATAGGTCGACAGGTCGACTTCAGGATCCTTCGACATGCAGCCAGCCGCGAGCAGTGGAGCCACGGCAACCATTGCGATCGCAAGTTTCGTTCTTACCGTACGTTCGGTACGAGCCATATTCTGAAAGTGCATAGTGGACTAAAGCCCCTTCGGCGCAACATTGGTCGTCGGCATGGCGTCATAGATCATAACGGCTTTTCAACGGCAACGCTATCGCCGAGCAATGGCGCATTTTTGTGGCGGGGCAAGAACCGCCACGCGTTTGCTTTATGCAGGGCCGAACTATCCGCGGAATTGAGCCTTCAGAGCACCCACGGCGCGTAAACGGCTGCGTTAACCGCAGTCATTTCAGCCGAACGGCCACTCTCGCGCCGGTTGGTTTCAACAATCTCGAAAGCCGAGCGATCTGACAGAAGCCTGCGCAGAGACGCCGCATTGAGCCGGTGGCCACCGCGGTAGGAACGGAAACAACCGATGAAACGTGCCCCGGCCAGCGCAAGATCGCCCATGGCGTCGAGCATCTTGTGGCGCACGAACTCATCCTCGTAGCGCAGGCCTTCCATATTGATGACGTTGCTGTCATCGCCGATGACCACCGAGTTCTCAAGCGAAGAGCCGAGCGCATAGCCCGCAGCCCATAGCTTTTCGACATCCTTCATGAAGCCGAAGGTACGCGCGCGCGCGATATCACGTCGAAAGGTCTTGGCGTTGATGTCCCTGGCAAAGGATTGCCGCCCGATAGCCGGGCTTTCAAAGTCGATCTCGACCTCGAAACGCGTACCGTCATAGGGCATAAACTCAGCCCAGGAGGCGCCACTTTCAATACGGACCGGCTTCAGTACTCGAATGTAGCGCCGCTTGATTGCCTGCGTCGCAATGCCGGCCTGATCGATCGCCTCGACGAACCCAGATGCGCTGCCATCAAGGATCGGCATCTCGCTGCCATCCGTCTCGACGATGACATTGTCGATCCCAAGACCGAGAAGAGCCGCCATGACATGCTCGACAGTTGCGACGTGAAAGCCCGACATATCGCCGAGAACCGTGCACAAGTCCGTTGCCCCGATCTCCGAGACCAGGGCGCGAATTTCATTTCCTGCACCGTCGCATTGCTGGAAAACGACGCCGGTATCGGCGTCGGCTGGCAAGAAGCTGATCGAAACCGGCTTGCCTGAATGAACGCCTATGCCGGACAGCGATACGCGCGATTTGAGTGTCGTCTGAAAGTCGTGCAAGTTTAACCCCATGCGCCCGTAAAGCCGATGCCCCTCTCCCGACCCCAGGAGACTGGACTTGGCCCTGTGCGGCGGGCGGACTCTCATCCCCGAATCCCCCCACACGCTGCCTTATTCACGACACAGAATAGTCGTCGGGCGAGGAGACTCCAAATCACGCTTTCTTACCCTGTGTTACGGCAAAACAACCTAAAACGAATCATAAACGACTGAATTTAAATCTCTTTCTGATTCGGCGGACAGGCCGCAAAGTCTGTCCGCCGATGTCTTGTAACGATGCGTCAGTTTGCCTGCCGGCGCAGGAAAGCCGGAATCTCGAGCTGATCGTCCTCGTGGCTTGCCCGTACTTGCGGAGCCAGTCGTCCATGCTCGTCGAGCTGGCCGCGACGCGGTGCATAAAGCTGCGGATCCTGGCTTGGAATCCGACGCGCTTCAGTTGCCGGCTGGCGCAGCTTCGGCTCGCGTGTCGGGGCCGGTTCCAGGTGCGCTGCTTCCTCGTCACGCCTTCCAAGACCGTTGGTCAGGCGCTTGAGCAACCCCATCGGACCGCTGTTCTCCTGGTCGACCGGCCGGCTTTTGGCCTCCACAGCTGCCTTTACGACAGGCGAGAAGTCCTCAACCCGCGGCATGCGCTGCTGGGTCGGAGCAATCTGCTGCACTGGTTCGCGATGCTGAACCGCCATTGGCTCAGGCTGCATGCGGCGTGCTTCAGTCTCAGGCGGAGTCTGGAAAAGCTTGCTCGTGGTGCGGAACTCATCCTTGGGCTGTTGCGCCGAACGCTGCGACATTTCCTGTGCGTTGATTTCGGCCTGACGGATCGCATCAGCAACCGGATCGGCAGCACGCGGCTCCTGACGGGGAACCTCGACTGCAGCCGGCTGCACGACCGCGCCCTGGCGCTGATCGCGACCGCGCTGCGCGAGGAGGAGGAGGTCGCGTTGGCGACGCGGCTGCGCGCGGTGCTGGGGGCGGGACGCTGAGGCGCGGGTGCCGCTAGGCGAGGCGATGGTGCATCGCGTAGGCGGTGGCGTCGGCCTTGTTGTGCGCGCCGATCTTCAGGTAGGCGTTGGCGACGTGGCGCTGCACGGTGCGCGGGCTGAGGCAGAGCGCCTGGGCGATCTGGCGGTTGCTGCGCCCGGCGGCCAGCAGCCCGAGTACCTGCGCCTCGCGCCGCGATAA
>JBBSOT010000211.1:0-8763 GCA_038259455.1 Hyphomicrobiales bacterium
CAACCTTCTGACGCGGCCCCTCCGCCAGAATAATGTTGGTCGCTCGTCTCAGGCGGTGGCGCGACGAGCGCCGCTGCACTATATGTCGTTTTTGCTGAAGCGAGATCGCCCGATGGCAGACACATCCTTGCTGGCCGAGGCCGACGACCATTTTCACGACGAATGCGGTGTATTCGGCATCTTCGGACGCCAGGACGCCGCCGCGATCGTCACGCTTGGGCTGCATGCCTTGCAGCACAGGGGCCAGGAAGCTGCGGGCATCGTCTCGTATGACGGCTCGCAGTTCCATGTCGAGCGCCACATCGGACTGATCGGCGACACCTTCACGACCCAGGCCGTCATCGACAGCCTCAAGGGTAACCGCGCCATCGGCCACACCCGTTACGCAACCACTGGCGGCTCCGGTCTGCGCAATGTGCAGCCGCTTTTTGCCGAACTTGCCGATGGCGGCTTTGCCATTGCCCACAACGGCAACATAACGAACGCCATGACCGTGCAGCGCACGCTGCAGAAGCAAGGCTCGATCTTTTCTTCCACCTCAGACACCGAGACAATCCTTCATCTGGTGGCGACAAGCCGCGAGAAGGACGTCAACTCGCGCTTCATCGAGGCCGTGCGCCAGCTCGAAGGCGCCTTTTCACTGGTCGCGCTTACGTCCAAGAAGATGATCGGCTGCCGTGATCCCCTGGGCATCCGCCCGCTGGTGTTGGGCGACCTTGACGGGGCGTGGATCCTCGCTTCCGAGACCTGCGCACTCGATATCATCGGCGCGCGCTTCGTACGCGACCTGAAACCCGGCGAAATGGTCGTCGTGACTGGCAAGGGTATCGAGAGCTTCTTCCCGTTCGAGCCGCAGAAGTCACGCTTTTGCGTTTTCGAGTATGTCTACTTTGCCCGACCGGACTCATCGGTCGAGGGCCGCAATGTCTACGACGTGAGGAAGCGCATCGGCGCCGAGCTCGCAGTCGAATGCCCGGTCGACGCCGACATCATCGTGCCGGTTCCCGATTCGGGCACACCGGCGGCAATCGGTTTTGCTCAAGCCGCCGGGCTGCCATTCGAACTCGGGATCATCCGAAACCACTATGTTGGCCGCACCTTCATTCAGCCGAGCGATTCAATCCGCCACATGGGCGTGAAGCTCAAGCACAACGCCAATCGCAAGATGATCGAAGGCAAGCGCGTGGTGCTGGTCGACGATTCCATCGTGCGGGGCACGACCAGCCAAAAGATCGTGCAGATGGTGCGCGAAGCCGGCGCCAAGGAGGTGCATATGCGAATTGCATCACCGCCCACGCGCTCATCCTGCTTTTACGGCGTCGATACGCCGGAGACCTCCAAGCTCCTCGCCTCTCGCATGTCGGTCGCCGATATGGCCGACTTCATCCGTGTCGATTCGCTCGGCTTCCTCTCGATCGACGGGCTCTACCGCGCCGTCGGAGAGACAGCCCGCAACAGCGAGCAACCACAGTTTTGCGACGCCTGTTTCACCGCGCAATATCCGACGCGGCTGGCAGACCATGAAGGCTCGGACAATGTCCGAACGCTGTCGCTGCTGGCGAGCGGCGGGCATTAGCATTGTCTTTGTCTGAATTGACGCCGGACCTGTCTGGCCGCATCGCCCTTGTCACCGGTGCCTCGCGCGGCATCGGCTATTTCACGGCCAGGCATCTTGCCGCTGCGGGTGCCCATGTGATCGCAGTCGCGCGGACGGTCGGCGGCCTCGAGGAACTCGACGACGAGATCAAGGCCGAGCATGACCGCACGGGCAAAGGCGAAGCCACGCTGGTGCCGCTCGACCTGACCGACATGCCTGGCATTGACCGGCTCGGCGGCGCGATCCACGAGCGTTGGGGCAAGCTCGACATTCTGGTTGCCAATGCCGGCGTGCTTGGCGTCATCGCGCCGATCGGCCATGTCGAGGCCAAGACCTTCGACAAGGTGATGGCGGTCAACGTTACCGGAACGTGGAGGCTCATCCGGTCGGTCGATCCGCTGCTGCGCCTCGCCGATCAGGGACGGGCCGTGGTCGTCTCGTCAAGCTCCGCCCATTCGGCGCGCGCTTTCTGGGCCCCCTATGCGGCCTCCAAGGCGGCCGTCGAGGCCTTGACGCGGTCATGGGCCGATGAAACGCGCAACATGCCCCTCAGGGTCAACGCATTCGATCCTGGCGGCACCCGCACCGCCATGCGCGCACAGGCCGTGCCCGGTGAAAATCCGGAGACGCTGCCGCATCCATCGGATGTCGCCGCCAAGATCTTGCGCCTGACGGGGCCCGGACTTACCGAGACCGGCCTTATCTACCAGTCCCGCGCCGACCGGTTTGTCGAGTATCGCCTGCCCGCATAGCGCCTAAATCGGCCTTCAGCTTTCGATCCGCTCGATAAGCGCGGGCAATTTACCGAGATGGTCGATCTGGTGAAAGCGTTCATCGTGAATCGGCGCCTCGCCATGCTCGATCGACCATGTCAGATCGTGCGGTACGTAGACGCCCCAACTGCCCGCCGCGATCGCCGGCAGTATGTCAGATCTCATCGAGTTGCCGACCATCATTGATGCTTCCGGTCCATCACCATGGCGGTCGAAAATCTGTGCATAGGTGGAACGCGACTTGTCGCTGACGATCTCGACTGCCGCAAACAATTCGCCCAGTCCCGACTGGGCGACCTTGCGTTCCTGGTCGAACAAGTCACCCTTGGTGATCAGGACCAGCCGATAGGAGCCATGCAGAAATTCCAGCGCCTCGCGTGCGTGGGGCAGTGTCTCGACTGGATGCGCGAGCATCTCGCGGCCTGCATCGAGTATCTTGGCGATCACGGAAGACGGCACCTTGCCTGCAGTCATCTCGATCGCTGTCTCGATCATCGACAGCGTGAACCCCTTGATTCCGAACCCATAGATCTTGAGGTTGCGCTTTTCGGCTTCAAGAAGCCCTGCCGACAGGTCATGCGGCTCGGCGTGTTCGCGCAACAATTCGGCAAAACGAGCCTGGGTCAGTTGATAAAACTGTTCGTTCTGCCAAAGCGTGTCGTCAGCATCGAAGCCGATGGTGGTCAGAAGCGTTGAAGGCATGGCCAGATTCCGTTGCGGCGAGAAATCCTTGACTACGCAGCGTGTGGCTTCAACGCAACTCGGCCGACCTCGTCGACTTGGTCGACGTTGTCCGGTGCAGACATGTCTTGCACAGCAGACCTTCGCCTCGCCGCAATGGCTCGCCGCCAGTCCATGAAGGCGTGCGCAAACACCGCCGAAAGCACGATGGAGCCGCCAATCCAGCTGGCAAGCGGCGGCTGCTCGGCCAAAAACAGCCACGCGAATACAATGGCAAAGGGCACTTCCGCCGAACCAAGCAGTCCTGCCTCGGCCGCCGGCACAAGCCTCACGCCTTCCGTCCAAAGCACCACGGCAAGCGCGAATGAGGCGCCGAAGATGACCAGGAGAACGAAGTCGCGGCGCCCTATCGACAGAGGATCGGCGACCAGCCACCCCAATCCAAACAACAGGAACGCAGCGACTGCGGCAGCCCAGACCACCGGTGTATCCCTGAATTTGCGCACCAGCACCATGTACACCGCGCTGAGCAGCATCATGATCAGCGCCATGGCGTCGCCGCGGAAGTTTCCGCCTGCCAAGCCTGACGATACCATCACTCCGACGCCGATCAGCGAGACCAATGAAGCAATCATCGTCTGACGTCGAAAACGCTCACCAAGCACAAGCAACGCAACAAGCGCTGCCGCAAATGGGACCGTCGCATAGATGATGGCGACGTTGGCCACGAAGCCGGCTTTGAAGGCCGCGATAAATGCCATGCTGGCCACGGCACCGACCAGCACCAGCAGCCACCCCTGCCAGCCCAGCCGAAGGCTGGCGCCAGTGCGCGAGCGGCGCCACAGCACATAGACGGTGATCGCGATACCGCCGAAAAGGCCTCGCCAGCAATTGATGACAAGCGGGTCGGCCGCAATGGACTTGGTCAGCACGCCTGCCAGCCCGAACACCGCAGCCGACAGGCTGACCAGCATGATGCCAAGCGTTCGCTCGGCCGATTGTTTGGCAACACCTGTCATTTCCGCGACGCTTCCGCTCGTTACCTGTCGATCGTCCTTCTAGTGCCCCGCTCCTGCCAGGCTGCTGTCAGCAGCCTGGCAGGAAAAAACCCTTCGACGGCAAGCACCGCGCCTGCAAAAAGAGGCCGTCAGCAGTTGCATATCCGCAGATCAGGCATTACGTTGCGCACCAAATCACTGGTTCGCCATTTTCGCCGAACCGCTCATTCTCTCCAGCGCCTGCCCGACACGACGCTTCCAGCGACACGGCATGCATTCAGTAAGGAAAAACATTGCAGGTACTCGTCCGCGACAACAATATCGAACAAGCACTGCGCGTGCTCAAGAAAAAGATGCAGCGCGAAGGCGTCTTCCGTGAAATGAAGGCGCGCAAATCATACGAAAAGCCATCCGAAAAGCGCGTTCGCGAAAAGGCCGAGGCCATCCGCCGCACGCGTAAGGCTGCCCGCAAGCAGGCCCAGCGCGACGGCCTGTTGCCCGCACCCAAGAAGAAGATCATGCCCGGCGCCGCCGCGCGGCCTGCCCGCCCGACTTCCTGAGCAGCTTCTCGCGCTCCCGCCATTGACCTTGGCGCGGCATCCGATACCTTCCCAGGCATAGCGGCCAGCAAGAGCCGCCATGCGGTGGGCTGGGAGATGCGGCATGATCCTGTCCGGAGCAATACTTCTTTGCTTTCTGGCCATATGGCTGGCGGTTGCCCTGATTGCGCGGTTCAGAGTGAAAATCGGCTGGCGCCCGGCGATTCTCTATGCGCCCTTCAAGCTGTTGTTCCGCGTCGACGATGCGGAACTGCGCGATGCGCGCAATGCGCAGACGCCTGTTATCTATGCGATCTGGCACCAGTCGCATATCGATCCTGCGCTGATGCTGTCGCTGCTGCCCGAAAACACGCTCCACATCCTCGACGAACGGTCGGCCACCGCGATGTGGCTCGAGCCCTGGCGCGAGCTCGCCCGCACGATCACCTTCAGGGCCAAGCACGTGTTCGTCAGCCGACGCCTGGTGCGTGTTCTGCAAGGCAATGGGCGTCTGGCGGTCTATTTTCCTGACAATGTCGAGCCCGACACCAAATCGTTTCGACTTTTCCGCGCCGTCGCAAGAATAGCCCTGCAGGCCGACGCGAAAATCGTCCCGATTTTCATCGATGGCGCGCGGCGGCTGCCTTTCTCGACGAGAAGAGTAGAGGACGCACCGCGCAACTGGTTGACCCGGCTGTCGATCACCGCGCTGGAGCCGATGTCGATTGGCCAATTGATCGAGCGTGCCGGAGGCGCTGCCGTCTGTACTGCATCGAATGCCCTGTTCGACCGCATGGCCGAGTCCCGGCTCGCTGGAGCCGGCATCGAGCGCAGCCTGTTTGACGCGATCGCCGATGCGGCAATTCGTTTTGGCCCCTCCCGAACCATCGTCGAAGACGTGATCACCGGACCGTTGAGCTACCGCAAACTGCTTATCGGCGCTCGGGTTCTGGGGAGGAAATTCCTGGCCATGAGCAAGGCAGGCGAGGCTGTCGGCGTACTTCTGCCCAATTCCAACGCCGTGGTGCTGTCGCTGCTCGGATTGCTCTCAGGCGGTCGCGTTGCGGCGATGATCAACTATACGGCTGGTGCTGCAAGCATATCGGCCGGGATTCGTACTGCAGCCATTCGTACAATCATTTCGTCCCGTGCCTTCATCGAGAAAGCCGGCTTATCAGAGATCGTCGAAGCAGCAGAGGCCGCCGGGGCACGCTTCGTCTGGCTGGAGGATCTTCGAACAGGGGTCCGGACCTCCGAAAAACTCATGGCCGCCTTGTTGTGGCACAGACCGCTGGGGCCGCAAGACAGTGCCGCTCCGGCAGTGATCCTGTTTACATCGGGCTCGGAGGGGACACCGAAGGCTGTCGTCCTTTCAAGCCGCAACCTGTTGACAAACGCCATGCAGGCCGAAGCGCGCGTCACCTTCTCGCCTGCCGACAAGCTACTGAATGTATTGCCTGTTTTCCACTCCTTCGGATTGACGGGCGGCACCATCCTTCCGCTGGTCAACGGCGTTCGGCTGTTCCTCTACCCTTCTCCCTTGCACTACAAGATCATTCCCGAGGTCGCGCGCAAGGCGCGCCCCACCGTCATGTTCGGCACGGACACTTTCCTTGCCGGTTATGCGCGCACGGCCAAGGTTGAGGATTTCTCGAGCCTGCGCTTCGCGGTCGCTGGCGCCGAAGCCGTCAGGCCCGAGACCCGAACGATCTGGCGTGAACGGTTCGGCACCGAGATACTGGAAGGTTTCGGATTGACGGAAGCTGCTCCGGTCGTGGCCGTCAATACGGCGGCGCACAATCGCGACGGCACGGTCGGCCGGCTGCTTCCGGGCATGCGCATGCGGCTCGAACCGGTCGAGGGCATCGCCGAGGGGGGGCGCCTTTGGCTCTCGGGACCCAATCTGATGCTTGGCTACATGACCGCGGACCGCCCGGGGGAATTGCAGCCGCTTGAAGGCGAATGGCACGACACGGGCGATATCGTTTCGCTTGACCGGGAGGGCTTCCTGACGATCAGCGGCCGCGCAAAGCGCTTTGCGAAGATCGCCGGCGAGATGGTTTCGCTTGGCGCGGTTGAAATGCTGGTCAAGTCGCTCTGGCCGGAAGAAAATCATGCCGCCGTCACCGTTCCCGACAAGCGCAAGGGCGAACGCATCGTGCTCGTCACGACGGCCAATGACGCCGATCCGGAAACACTTCGGGCATTCGGCCGCAAGGCAGGCGCCACTGATCTGATGGTGCCACACGACATCATCAAGGTGGGCGAGATACCGCTACTCGGCTCGGGCAAGACCGACTACGTAAAAGCCCGCCGGTTGGCCCTTGAATGGCTGGGTCTCGACATAGCGGCTTGAAAGGCCTTGCAGTTGCAGGCGCTTCAGTCCGTCTCGCTGGATGTTTCCGGTTCGGCGATCTTCGCATCCTCGATCTTTGCGCGTCGCGTGTAGGCATGCGCCGACAGCGGCAGGAAGACGAGATAGGCGATGACTGAAGCCGACAGCGTCTGCCAGGGGTATGAGAACAGCAACAGCAGCAACAGCACGCAGCCCAGGATCAGCGGCAGCACCCTGTCACCGGGCACCTTGAGCTTCTTGCCTGAATAGACAGGCAGACGGCTGACCAGCAGAAAGGCGACCATGATCGTGAACGCGCTGGCGGCGAAGGCCAGCGTTCGGTCGGGTACAAGGCCACCTGCCAGCAACAGATAGATCGGCAGCATCACCACCACGGCGCCCGCCGGGGCCGGCACACCGACGAAGTAGTCGGCCTGCCACGCAGGTCGATCGAGTTCTTCGTCCAGTACGTTGAAGCGCGCCAGGCGCAGCCCGCAGGCGATCGCAAACAGAAGCGCCGCGATCCAGCCGGGCGATCCGGCCCGGTCGAGCAGGTATGCGTAAAGCACAAGCGCCGGAGCGACACCGAAGTTCACGATGTCTGCAAGGGAATCCATTTGCGCGCCGAACTTGGACGTGGCTTTGAGCATGCGGGCGAGCCGTCCGTCGACCCCGTCGAGGAAGGCAGCGATCAAGACCATTGCAACTGCGGTTTCGAAGCGTCCCTCGAAGGCGAGGCGGATTCCGGACAGTCCGGCGCAGATTGCCAGCACCGTCACCAGATTGGGCAGAACCATGCGAAGCGGTATTTCGCGGATGCGGGGGCCGCCGCGCCCATGCGGCTGAAAGGGCTGGAACAGCATCAATCGATCCGCACGAGCGGCGTCGCGGCGCCGCCGCCAAATTCAGCCATCACGGTCTCGCCCGCCACGGCGGTCTGGCCAAGCGCCACTTTCACCGTTGCATCGACCGGCATGAAAACGTCAACGCGCGACCCGAACCGGATCAGGCCGATACGCTCTCCAGCGCCGATGGCCGTTCCGGCATCGGCCCAGCAAACGATGCGGCGGGCCACAAGGCCGGCGATCTGAACGCATGCGACAACCCCGTTGGGGCTGTCAATCACAAGCCCGTTGCGCTCGTTTTCCTGGCTCGCCTTGTCGAGTTCGGCATTGAGGAACTTGCCCGGCCGATGTTCGATGCGCGTGATCTTGCCGCGAACGGGCGAACGGTTCACATGGCAGGAGAACACGTTCATGAACACGGATACGCGCGTCATCTCGCCGGAACCGAGACCGAGTTCGCGGGGCGGGACGGCCGGTCCGATCGCCGATACCACGCCATCGGCCGGGCTTATCACCAGCCGGTCGTCGAGCGGCGTCACACGCACCGGATCGCGAAAGAAGTAAGCGCACCAGGCCGTCAGGATCAGGCCGATCCAGAACAGGCTCGTCGAAAACAAGCCGAGCAACAGCGTTACGACAGCGAAGCCGCCGATGAACGGATATCCCTCGCGGTGAACGGGGACAAATGCGTTCTTGATTGTATCGCCAAGGCTCATGCTGTGCTGACGGCTCCATCCAGGTTGGCGCCTGATTAGCGGAAATGACCACTCCCCGCAACGCGCCACTCAGATAGCCATGCCCTGCAATGCCGGCTTGTGCAATGCGCGTACGGCACCCGTCTGGTGAAAGATCGCGTGCCGCGCCGGCATCTGTTCCGCGACCGGGCAACCCTCGAGGCACAGGATCGCGCTAGAAGGGCCGGTAGTTTCCGATATCGGCCCGTATGTTAAGGCGTCTTATCAGAGCCTGCGGGTCGAACCCTTGGCGCTCATGCA
>JBBSOT010000212.1:0-8711 GCA_038259455.1 Hyphomicrobiales bacterium
CGCTCCGCTTCGCGATAGGCTGGAACGACTTCGGCCATTTGCGCGTCCGTTGGCGCGTCCCTGCGGCCCAGCGAAAAGGCCCGCCAATAGGCCGCGTAACCGCGATCCAGCGCTGCGGCGTGAGAAGCGCGCGACGGTTCGGGCCAGTTTGCCGTTTCACGCTCCAGTACGTCCGCCAGCCGCAGAACATCCGGAATACGTCCGTCGATCGCCGCCTGCTCGAGCTGTGCCTTGCGAACATCACCCCGCGAGATGAACCAGCGGGGAGAGCGTCGAACTCGCGGAACACCGCCAAGGATCGAAGCGGCGCGGGCGATTGTCCGGCCCGATTCCTCGATTTCGCCGGCACCGTGCAACTCGATCATTGCGCGCAATGCCAGCGCAGTGGCCAAGTCAGGCGCGGTCTCGACGGCAGGGTCTGTGATAGCCTCGAGCAGTCGGATAGCTTCGACGAGGTTAACCTCGGCCTGATCACGATTTCCCAGATTCGGCTCCACCGGAACACCGCGTATCCGTGCGAGCTTGATGAAGCCTTGCGCGGCTTCGATTTTGAGCGAGTCGCTAGCTCGCGGCGAGGCAGCAAGCTGGGAGAGATAGGTCTGGGCCCGGTCCGCCAGTTCGACCCGCGCCTTTACGCTGCCCACGATCCGCTCGAGCCGGTCGTTGTGATCAAACAGCATATAATGAGCCAGACTACGCAATTCCTCGAAGCGTGCCTCCTCCGCATCGCGGGCCGCTTCCGCTCTGTTATAAGCAAATGTCGTTAACACCAGCGCACCGACCAATAGCGCAAGTCCAGCGCTCGCAGCGATTACTGCAGCGCGGTTCCGGCCCACGAATTTGCGCGCGAAATAGCACCGCCCGCCACGCACCGCACCGACTGGTAAACCCGTTTGCCAGTTCGCCACATCATTGCTCAACGCATCGACGGTCTGATAACGGTCGGCCGGATTCTCCTCAGTCGCTTTGGCAAGGATCGCACGCAATTCGGGATCAGCACCATCTTCATGGATCAGTTTTTCGAGTATCTTGCCTAGCGAATAGATATCCGCAGCGGTCGAGACCTGCGGGCTTATCCGGCGCTCGGGCGCAGCATATCCGGGCGTCAGGCTGAGGCTACCGATCGAGGCGCTGGAGGTCGCATCGTCAAGGCCGAGCGTATCGACTGGCTTGGCGATCCCGAAGTCGATCAGTTTGACCTGCCCTTCGCGCGTAACGAGAACATTGGACGGGCTAAGGTCGCGGTGAACCACCAGATTGCCGTGCGCGAAAGCGACCGCGCTGCAAATATCACGGAAAGTGCGCTGCCGATCAGCTAGCGTCAGCCCATGTTCGTCGGCCCATTGCAACAGCGGCAAGCCATCGATCAATTCCATCACGATATAGGGTGAGCCGCTTTCGGTTTCCCCGCCATCGTAGAGCTGCGCGATATTGGGGTGGATCAATCCTGCCAGCGTCTGACGCTCGCGGCGGAAACGATCAATCAGCAATTCCGACAGCAGGCCCGCTTTGATAACCTTGATCGCGACCTGGCGGTCAAAGTCTCCTGTTGCACGCTTGCCGCGATAGACCGCTCCCATACCGCCGCGCCCGATCAGTTCGACGATCCTGTAGGCACCTATCCTAGTCGGCTCGGTCTCCTCTTCGATTGCGTTGCCAAAACCGCCTGTGTGGAGCGCGGTCCGACGATCGGCCTCGCGCATGGCCACAAGCCGGACCCGCAAGGCTGGCTGTCCTTCGGTTTGGGCCTCGATCCAGGCGTCACGATCTTTCTCGACGATATCCAGCATCTGCTGGAATAGCGCGAGCGTCTTCCGTTCGGTATCAGGATCAGACATCGTCTATCGGATTAGCCAACGCATCGGCGAGCCAGACTCGTGCCGCATGCCACCGGCGCTTGAGAGTGGGTTCCGACCAGCCTGTTACCACGCTGATATCGGCCACGGTCATTCCCCCGAAATAGCGCATTTCCACCAGCTCCATCAGTTCGCTATCAATTACCCCCAGTCTGATTAGCGCTGAATCAAGCAAATGCAGATCAAAGCGTTGCCCTCCTTCTACCTGAGTGCACAGCTCGACCTTGTGATGTCGACGTTTGGCCCGGCTTTTCGATCGCGCATGATCGGTCAGGATGTTGCGCATCATCCGCGCTGCGAGCGCGACAAAGTGCGCGCGGTTCGCTGGACTATCGCCTTGGCCACGCATCAATTTGAGCACAGCGTCGTTGATCAGATCTCCGGTCGAGAGCGACGAATTATGCTCTCCGCGCAATTTTGCCGCGGCAATCTGGCACAGTTCGGGATGGAGGTGGGTGATCAGGAGATCGCGGGCTGCGTCTTCGCCTTTCTGCCAGCGATGAAGCAGGATTTGCGTATCATGTGTAACGGCCATCCCATTCCCCCGATGCAACGATATGGAATTGCCGGAAAATTGCAATATCCAACGGGGATGTGCAGCAAGCCGTCTCAGTATCCGTAAACTGGCAAGGCGCGCGCCTCTGTCGATGGCCAAGGCGGTCTGTTCACCGCCGCTGTTGAATACAATTTTGGGCGGCGGATGGACTATCGGTGCAGAAGCACGCGGCCTCATCGGCGATACCACCAGCATCGCCGGATCGGTCTCGGTCAGGTTTACCTCTAGCCAATTGGAAATGTCGGGATTACTTTATCGAGCCGCACACGGCACGCGTCGGCATGGATATCATTTGATGTCTAGAATGCTTGCTTTCTGGGATAACAGCGTTCGCCTTGTCCAAGGGTTACCACGCAAGCACAGAAATAATTTCTAATTTTTAGTGATCCGGTTCCCCCCATTTCAGCGCAATTATGGATGAGAGGGCATATCGCCCTTATCCAGGATGAGGGATATTTCCATGGCATTTTCGCGTTCGCTTAACGGTACCAACACATCACGACTTCTGCTTTCCACCAGCATAGGCGCAATGGCGCTTGGATTGACTATGCCTGCTGCCGCACAGCAAACCATCCCCGGCCAAGATCCGAACTGTCCGATTGTGAATGGTGAAGCGGTTTGCGAGGGGGATCTTGAAGATGGTGTCGTTGCGCTTCCCAATACGCCCGATTTCGATGTTCTTAGAATACGTAATGTCACCGGGCAGATCGCTCCAAACGGAATTTTCGCCATTGGTGTTGCCAAGAACAATCGCGACTATTCCGTATTCGTGGAAGACGGGGTCGAGATAGTCACCTTTGATAATCCGAATATCGCCAATCCGGCGCAGGGCATCATCCTGCAGAACGAAAACGGCTTTTCGATTACGCTCGACACGGGCGCGAATATTACAACCGATGGGCGCGGTCAGGCGGCTGCCGCAATCGAAGCCAACATTCTCAATGGCGGCGGCGATGTAAGCGTGACCAATCGCGGAAACGTCAGCGTAACAACCAGCGCCCAGTTTTCCAACGCCATTTTGGTCCGGCAATTTTCTGGCATCGGCGATATCACGGTCAACAATAGCGGCAACCTCTCGGCAACCTCGACCAGCACGGGCGAGCGCAACGATCCGCTGGCAGGCATCAACGCCCGTTCCACCGGAGGCGGCGGCGCGATTAATATCACCAACAGTGGTGATATCATTGTCACCGCCAGCGTGGATAATGATGACACGAATTTCGCCGGGATTGCCGCTGGCATCGTCACCAATAAGGAAGGCGCAGCGGGCGCTACCACTATCATCAATAGCGGGGATATAGCGTTGGTCGGTTCCGGCCCAATCGGGTTGGTCGGGGCCGGTATCAACGATTCGACCACAGGCGTTTCCACTATCGATATCACGAATAGTGGGACCATCACCGGCACAGGGCAGGTGCAGCGCGGAATACTCAACCAAGCGCTTCGGAATTCGCAGAACCTTACGGTTTTGAACAAAGGGGCGATTTCGATCACGGGTGATTTCGGCTTCGGTATTTTCGTCACCGGCGGTCCGCTCGATGCTCAGAACCTGGCTGCCGTTAATTACAACATATCGGTCCAGAATAACGCGGCGATCACCATCGGCGGCTTCAATTCGAGCGCAATCTTCCTGCAAAATCAGGGAGCGTCGGGCAGTATCGCGGTCAACAACACCGCAGCACTTACCGGGGCCGGCGATGTGTTGCGCGGAATCGGCCTGTCGAGCTTTCAAGGTGTTGCCGATGGCAACTATACCTATACGCTCGACAATAGTGGCGATATCACGCTGAGCGGCCCCCGCCTTCTGGGCATTACCGTGTTCGGCACTTTCGATGACGCGGTGACCGCCAATCTGGTCAATAGCGGCGATATCGACTTATCCACCAGCACCGACGGCGGATCCGACGGAATCCAGGTGCGATTCGATGCCGGTACCGCCATCGACCCCAATGCCACCGGCACGGCGAGCACCAGCACGGTCACTCTGGCCAATAGAGGCGCGATCATGATGGGCGTGGGAAACGCCATCTCGATTCAGGCCGATGTAATCACATTGAATAATAGCGGCGTGCTGACCAGCACTGCGGGCAATCTTCCCGGCGTCGTTCTGGCCGGAACCAGCGCCGGTGCGACGGTGAATTTCATCAACTCGGCGGACATAACTACCAGCGGCGATGGCAGCAGTGGCGTGATGATCAGCGATTACGCCACTGCCAGTTTGCGTAACGAGGATGCTACGATTTCCGGTAATGCCCTGGGCGTTCAATTTTCCGCCCGCGACGGCAGCCTGGCGACCTTGTTCAATAGCGGAACGATCACTGGCGGCAGCGGCGTGGCGATTATGGTCGATGGCCCCGCCACGGGAGCCAGCCAGATCGTCAATGCAGATGGCGGCACCATTACCGGCGATATCGTCCTCTCAAACGGCGCCGATACGGTCACTGGCGAGGCAGGTAGCCAGATCGACGGAAATGTCGATACCGGCGCGGGCGACGATATCGTGTCTTTCACTGCGGGTACTATAAATGGCGATGTCCGCCTGGGTGCGGGTGTCGATAGCTTCTTGCTCCAGTCGCTTGCCGATAACCCCGCCGCCGATGGCGGTGCGGACGAGGATACTGCCAGCTTCACCGCCGGTACGGGCACGGATACCAGTTTCGCCCTGTCCGACCTTGCCTTTACCAATTTCGAAAACTTCGAACAGAACGGGCCAGGGACGCTACGGATTACTGGCGATGGTTCGCCCTTTGCCAATTACCTGTTGCGCGGGGGACGGCTATTCGTAAACGGTGATGTTTCCACCACCGATTTCAGTCTGTTTTCTGGCAGTCTTATCGGCGGAAACGGCAGCATAGGTGCTCTATCGCTGACCGGTGGCATCCTTGCGCCCGGTAACAGCATCGGCACGCTGACCGTGAACGGCAACCTCACCTTCGATGCGGGAAGTTTTTTCGATGTCGAGCTCAACGATATGGGCGACACCGACCTGGTGATCGTAAACGGCACCGTCACGCTGGGCGGCGCGACCTTGCGGGTGTTCGAGAGGGGCACTTTCGCCGGAACCGATCCGTTCAACTATATCATCATCGAGAACGATGCCGCCGACGCCGTGAGCGGCACCTTCGGCGCGATCGAGAACATGTTCGCCTTCCTCACCCCGAGCGTGGATTACGCAGCCGGCGACGGCAACGATGTGGGGCTGCGGCTGGCGGTGAACAACGCACCGCCACCTCCTCCGCCTCCGCCTCCTCCGCCTCCTCCGCCTCCTCCGCCTCCTCCGCCTCCTCCGCCGCCTCCGCCGCCTCCTCCTCCTCCGCCACCGCCGCCCACATCGGGTACGGGGCTGTTCCCGACGGTCGCCACGAGCTTCAACCAGACCAATGCGGCCATCCGGCTCGATTCTCTCGACCGGACGAATGGCGATGCGGACGATGTCTATATGGCGCTGCTGTTCGCCACTACGCCGCAGGCGCTCACCGCCTTCGACACCGCTTCGGGCGAGATCTACGCCACCCTGCTCGCCGATCAGGCCGAGGCCGGGTTGGCGCGCTCGCAGGGGCTGACCGCACGCGCTCATCAGCAATCCAGTGAAGGTTGGGGCCTGTGGGGCGGGGTGAATGGCCGCACCGGATCGATCGACGGTGACGGCAATGCAGCCGAGGCCGATCACGGCTCCTATGGCTTCGAACTGGGGATGGATTATCGCGGACCAGACAACGGCTGGGCGCTGGGTGCCAGTGTCGGCTATGTCGATGGCAGTCTGGAGGTCGACAACCGGCTGAGCCGCGCCGACTATAATGGCTGGGATATCGGGGCCTATACCCGCTGGGGCAGCGGCAATGCCGGACCGACCATCACCGGCGCGGTATCCTATGCCGATGTCGAGGCCGATGTAGCGCGCGGTATCCGCGTCAACGCGCTCTCGCGCAATGCGGCAGGCGTGGCCGACTACACAACCTTCTCGCTATCGGGCGAGGCGCGTTACGGGTTCGCGCTGGGAAGCAGCAATAGCAGCGGCGATACCGGCGGCTGGGCTGTCGGGCCGGTAATCTCGATCCACCATGCCGACGCCGACATGGACGGTGTGACCGAGATCGGGGCGCAGGCGCTTAATCTCTCTGGCAGCGGAGCCGACCATACGCTCACTCGCTACGGCGGCGGGATGTTCGCCAATTGGCAGGGCGCGCGCGGCGGGATCGATCTGTCCGCGCAATATGTCGACGGAGCGAGCGAGTTCGCCCAGACAGCCTTCACCTTGCAAGGCGCGCCCAGCGTCGCGCGGCCCGTGCGCTCGCCGCTGGTCGACGGCCAGGGCGGGCTGTTCACCGCCACCGGCGAATACGATATGGGCGGCGGCTGGACCATCGGCGCCGAAGCACGCGGCCTCATCGGCGATACCACCAGCATCGCCGGATCGGTATCGGTGGGGTTCAGGTTCTGAGCCACCGACCCGGTCAAGCCCCGGGAGAAATCTTATCCGGTTTCTCCCGGGACTTTCCGACAGGAAATAGAACGCCTGCATTCAAAATCGTCGAAAACAAAGGGTAACGTCTGAAGTTGCCACTTCGGAATCTGAGAGCCGTCCGTCCACTTACGGTCCAAGATCTGCCGGTCAACTGCTTACCTACTTAGGGTTGCCAGTTGGCGAAAAGCGAGCATACGGCCAAAGCGACTACTTCCCTAAGGTAGTGCTTCCAAAACCATGTTGAAGGGGCCTTCGGTTGCTCTGCGAACGCTGCTGAAGCCGGCACTTGTAATAACTTGCGTGAGCTTCTCCTGCCCTGCTTGCGCACCGAGCGCTTCGCCTACCTCCTGAGCCAGCGACGTGGGCACACAGACCATAGTGGAAGCATTATAGTAGAGGCGACTGACAGGGTTGCCGATGTTCTCAGCAGGGCTGTTTCCTGCGATAGGTTCGACGATCATCCATGAGCCGTCTTTCTTAAGAAGCTTGTGCAGGTGCTCAGCACACCCGCGCGGATCGCCCATGTCGTGAAGGCAGTCGAACATCGTGATCAGATCAAACTCAGTCTCGGCAATCGCCTTCGCCGATGCCGTTTCGAAGCGCACCCGCTCACCCAATCCGTGCTCAGCAGCGTGGGCGTTCGCTTGTTCGATGGAAGGAGCATGAAAGTCGTAACCGATGAACTCACTTTTCGGGAAAGCCTCAGCCATGAGCAGCGTGGAGAAGCCAACGCCGCATCCCACATCTGCGACCTTCGCTCCGGCTTCTAGCCGGGGCACCATTCCCTCGAGTGCAGGGAGCCAAGCCTGCACAATTGCGTTGACGTAACCGGGCCGGAAAAAGGCTCCCACTGCACAAAAGAGGCATCCTGCGCTCTCGCCCCAGGCAACACCTTGCCCGGTTCGAAAGCCCTCTTCGACCTTTGGCTGCCCCTCGATCATGGCGGCGGCAAGTTCGAATGCACCTTCAAGGTAGAGTGGGCTCTCCTTGATGGCAAAAACCATCGCCTGCTCGGGTGTGAGGCCGAACTGCTCAGTTGCAGGGTCGAACTGGACGTAACCATTCGCCGCCTGCGCCAGCGCCCACTCACGGACATACCGTTTGGCAAGCCCAAGGCGGTCCGCCAGTTCGTCGGGTGTTGCGGGCCCATGCGAGTGCAAAGAGGCAAAAAGACCCAAACGAATGCCGATGCTGACCGTTGGCACGCTAAAGGCGCCGCCGAGATCGCCGAGCATCTTGCCAACCAAGAGGTTAAGCGTGTCGGGGTTGGGTTCGGTCATGTCATACTCCTTCTGGCTTCCATGGAGAAGCTGTTGAGACGCTGGGGACCAGCGACTGAAAAGAGCGACCGAAGATAGACTTTTTGGGCGGGTGACCGGGCAGGAAACTCGGCTTGATGGGCAAGCTTGTCAAGCAATCGCCAGCCGCGGGCCGAGCGGCGACCTAGGGGTCACATTGGAACGACAGTTTTGTTCAAGAGCAAACATAAGCTGCCGTCACGTTTGACTGCTGGCGTTGCGACGTCTGCAGCCGACAAAGCGGACGTAGCGCTAGCAAATTCAACTTTCGGAAAGTAACCGTCCAGGTTTTTGGTCCGCTAAATTCGATCATCAGAGTTCGTCTTTCGCCGCCCGTGAGCGGACATCAGTTCACGAAGGTTGGAGTGGCGGCAATGTTGGGCGGTCCGGTAAGTCTCCTTTCGAACGCCAATCCGCCTAAGCTGCCCTTCGTTCATTCATCCAGAATCCGACTTGTGAATGACCGCTTTGTCGGACAGTCCTGACTGTCTGCTCTTAGGGTCGTGACAGCGTTTAGCTGCCCTTCGTTCATCGGA
>JBBSOT010000213.1:0-8660 GCA_038259455.1 Hyphomicrobiales bacterium
CAAAGAATATGGATGACTGGCTAAATGCGAAGGCCGCGCCGGAACGTGGCCCGTAGTGGGCGTACCGCCACAAATGCTTCCCACCGCTTTGCTGGCAGGATTGGCGAATTACCTGCCTTCGGCGCCGCGGCGCACGATGACCACCTGCCGCGCGATGGCGCGCAAATGCGGCGGTGCAACAATTCGTTGGCCCTGCCGCGCGCGCGTATCGCTGTGCGGCGCGACGCGCGATAGAAACGACGCGAATACCAACGAAAGCAGCAGGAGGAACCATGCACGATATCGACCGCGCCGAGCGCTCCGTCGGCCGATTGCTGCGCCGGATGGCCGAACGCCGGCCCGACAGCCCGTTTCTGCATTGCGCCGGACAAAGCTGGAGCTATGGCGCCTTCAACGAGCAGGCCAACCGCTTTGCCAGTTTCCTGACCGAGCTTGGCATGGCGGCCGGCGACAAGCTGGCGATCATGCTGCCCAATTCGCCGGAATTCCTGTTCGCCTGGCTGGGCGCGTCCAAGGCCAATATCGCCTACGTGCCGATCAACACCGAATATCGCGGCGCCATCCTGGCGCATCAACTGAACCTGGCCGATGTCGGCACCATGGTGATCGGGGCCCAGTTCCTCGACCGGCTGGCCGATGTCGCAGCCCAACTGCCCAGGCTGAAGCGCGTGATCGTGCACGGCGCGACGGGCGCGACGGGTCTGCCCGGCCATCTGGCGCGGCACGATTTCGCCGCCTTCGCTGCCGCCAGCGCGCGCGAGCCCGCGCTGCTGGCGCGCCACGACGATGCCTTCGCCATTTCCTACACCTCGGGCACCACCGGCCCGTCAAAAGGCGCGCTGACCACCAACTGCCACGTCCTCACCTTCGCCCTCGACTTCGTCAAGCTGACCGAGTTCGAGCCGCATGACCGGCTCTATACCTGCATGCCGCTGTTCCACGCCGTGGCCTCTTGGCTGGGCGTGCTGGCGACAATGGCGGTGGGCGGCCAGTGCCTGGTGGTCGAGCGCTTCTCGCCCGGCCGCTATTTCGACGACGTGCGCGAATTTAGCGCCACCATTGGCCACACCATATTCTCCATGGTGCCGCTGCTGCTGAAGCAGCCCGAGCGACCCGACGACGCCAAAACGACTTTGCGCTGCATCTACCTGGCGCAGCGCAACAAGACCTTCGAGGAGCGCTTCAACTGCAAGATCCACGAAGTGTACGGGCAGTCCGAGACCGGCATCGTCACCTGCGCCTGGCCCGGCGAGACCGCGCCTCAGGGTTCCTGCGGCCACGCCAACACGGAGACCTACGACGTGCAGATCGTCGACGACGTGGACAACGAAGTGCCGGCGGGCACAGTCGGCGAATTCGTGGTGCGGCCGCGCCAGCCGTTCAACATGATGAACCAGTACTACAACATGCCGCAGCAGACGGTGGAGGCGTTCCGCAATCTGTGGTTCCACACCGGCGACAACGGGCGCATGGATGCAGACGGTTATTTCTATTTCGTCGACCGCAAGAAGGACGCGCTGCGCCGGCGCGGCGAGAACATCTCCTCCTACGAACTGGAAAGCGTGATCAACCAGCACGACAAAGTGCTGGAATGCGCCGCCATCGCCGTGCCCAGCCCGCTGGGCGAGGACGACGTGAAGGTGGTGGTCGTGCTACGCCCGGGCCAGCCGCTCAGCGCCCAGGAACTGTGGGCGCATTGTCAGAAGCACATGCCCCGCTTCTGGATTCCGCGGTACATCGAGTTCCGCGAAAATCTGCCACGCACGCCGACCCAGAAGGTCGAGAAATACAAACTGCGTGGCGGCGAGAATGCCGGGGTCACTTACGATCTCGAGGCGCATGGGTAAGCCGCACCGGCCGCATAGCAGGCCTAGCTGCGCGGGCCCAACCGCACCATTCGCGATCGCCGCCGCCAAAAATCCATTCACTCTACGTATCTTGCGACAATCGACGGCGCGCGAAGAAACGAGCGGACCGACGCGTTTCGTTTTGCGCCGGACCAGTGCGCGCGACTGCGCACCCGTGACCGAGCCGCCCGCGATAAAGAAAGAACCGTGCACCGGTCCGACTGAGTCATAGTCATGCTTCGTCGATCATCCAACGGAGACCAACCATGCGCTTTCTGGTGAAAATAAAAATTCCGACCGTCGCTGGCGACCGGGCGATCAGCGATCATCATTTCGGCCCGAAGATGCATGCCGTTTTGCAGGACATTGGAGCGGAAGCGGCATACTTCACTACCGTCGACGGCCATCGCGGCGGCTATATTATCGTCGATATCAAGGATGCTTCGCAGATCCCGTCGATCGCCGAACCGTTCTTCCTATGGTTCAACGCCACTGTCGAAATCCTGCCGGTGATGTTGCCGGAAGATTTGGAAAAGGCCGGGCCAAGCATTGCTGCCGCCGTACAGAAATGGACGCCGCAGCCCTGAGCAAATCACGGTCTAGAGCAAATCAGCTTCTGACGACATCGCTTGGGCTCCCGTTAATAGCTGTGAATTTGCTCTGGCCTTCAGGGATGGAGCGCTGGCCGGCGACGACGGCGGCCTAGATGTACGGTCTAGCATTTGTGCGTGCGCCGCAGGGTGAAACAAAGCCCGCCCACCAGCCACACCGCCACCGCCAGCATCGCGCCCAGCCCCAGCAGCGGGTTGCGCCGAAGCCGCGATTGCCGGCATCGACCGACAAATCGACACGATCATTCAGGCAGTCAAGGCCGAGATGTATATTCCGCGCTGAAAGCTGGCCTGGCCTGATCAGGGACCGCGGGGTGTCGGTGGCGCAGGCGTCGCGGGATCTGGCGGTGCATCAGACGCAGCGGCGCGAACGGATGAAGGATTTTGCGGACGATCCGCAGCATTCTTTTTCTGGCCATGGGCAGCTGAAGCCCGAGCAGGCCGATATCGCGCGGCTGAAGCGCGAAGTGACGAGGCTCAAGGCCGAACGAGACATCTTAAAAAAAGTCGCTCGACCTTCGCCCGAGGCGCCGGCACGATCGCGGACCGCGCCGATGAGATCGACGCAAAAGCGAACATCGGCGAAAACGGGTGACGCTGTCACCGGAATTTTATAGTCTAGGCGATCCAGGATTGGGGCAAGTTCGAGTCAGACGACATGTCAGAGCTGGGTTGGAATTGAGGTAACGTCAGTCTGGCCGATCGAGGAGCCGTGTTGTGAGACGACGTGCTATCGCGTGATCTCCGCCTGAATGCCATGCTCCACGATTATGCTGCGGGCTTCGCTGAGCATTGGGTCGAAGCCGAAGGCAGCCGCCTGCACTGGCTTATCGGCGGTGCCGGTCCCCCTCTCGTCCTGTTGCATGGCGATTACGGATCGTGGACCCATTGGACCCGCAATCTGCCGGGTTTAAGCGCGCGCTATCGCGTGCTCGTGCCCGATCTGCCCGGCTATGGCAGTTCGGAGATGCTGGCAGGCGATTTTTCCGAGCAACGATTGGCCCGCTCGCTACGCGCCGCCTTGTGCCAATTGGTCCCCGATGACTCCTATCGACTGGCCGGGTTTTCATTCGGCGGCATCGTGGCCGGGCATTTGGCGGCGCAGGATGGCGGTCGCGTCAGCCACCTGCTCGTTTCCGGCCCCGGCGGCCTGGGCGCGCCCCACCCATCGACGATGCCGACCCTGGAGCGCTCGATGCCCGGGGCCGGCAGAGCCGAGGCGATCGCCGTCCAGCAGCGCAACCTGACCAGATTGATGATCCACGATCCGAAAAAGGCCGATGAGCTGGCGGCCCGCATACACCTGGAGAATATCGAACGCACCCGGACCCGTATCGGGACGATTCCGCGCACGACGACCCTGTTGGCGGTCATGCCGCTGATTTCGGCGCGACTGTCGGCGATTTGGGGCGGCAACGACCGTTACAGCACTGAGCGGACGGCGGTGGAAAGCGAACGCCTGATGCGGCGGTTTCATCCCGGCCTCGATTTCCGGGTCATCGATGGCGTCGGCCATTGGGCCCCCTACGAAAACCCCGGCGCCTTCGAGAGACTGCTGTTCGAGATGCTCTGAGGTGGCCAGAATGCTCGTCATCGCCTGCGTGCGCGCAGGGCAGTGCCACGAAAAATGCGCCGCCGAACTGCGTGACAATGCAAGCGCTTGCTCTATGTAGCCAGCCAATTTGTCGTACTGGACCGGCTTCTCCAGAAAAGCTACCGCACCGGCCCGCATTGCCCGGACTGCCAGCATCGTGCTGGGTGCGATACCCTTGACCAGTTATTGCCATCTTCTACTTCCGCGTGCGGGTCAATGCTTTGCCGGAATGAAATACCACAGCCGGTTCGCCGGGATGGTGGTCATGCTCTGTGATTGAGTACATCGTGTTGGCGGCCGTAGTGCCGCGCTTGTGGACGCCGGTAACGGTGCCGTGACCGATAGCACTGCGGTAGTGCCAAGATACTGCGGTGCCAGCGGCAATCGTCTTGAACGATCGTGCTTTCTTGGTAGGCATTACCGCTCCCTGATGGTTGATAATCCATTGCTCGGTGACGCGGTCGCTAGAGCTGTCGAGGACAGCACGTCGCAGATGCCTGAGCCAACGCAGGTCGTGGCCAGCTTGAGTTTGACCGCGATCCGCGGCGATTCTCTTCCTCATTAGAGCCACTCCGGATGTCTCTCAGCCGCGCGTTTTCTTCAGCACATGACCTTTGTGCATCGCGATGTGGTCGGTCTTGTCGCTCTTGATTTCATATTGCGGATCATCGGGACTCGCGTGATGGGTGTGTCCTTTATAATCGGCGTTTCTGGTATGCACTTTGATGATCTTGCCGCTGACGTGGCCAGCCTCCGAATTCCAAGTCACATGATCGCCGACCTTAAATCTTTTCTCCATCATTACCTCCCGCTTGCCGCTGTCGCTCGCCCGCCCAGTGAGGCCGAGCCTTGAACCGCCTAGATGTTTGAGCTGCGCCCGGAGATAGCCCGTTCGAATTCGACTTCGGTACGAAGCCCTTCGAGATCACGATGAACAAAGGCAACCGCCAACTTCTTGCCGTTGCGCCGATAGGTGACGGCGCAATCTCCTTTTTCCAGTGACCCATCGATCTCGGCGTGGTCCCAGCGCTCCGCGTGCCCGACATAGGCAAGGCTGAAATCATACTGCTCGGTCCAGAAGAACGGGACTGCGTCGAACCGTTCTCGTCGGCCGATCATATTGCGCGCCGCGGTCTGCCCCTGGCGCTCGGCGACGACGAAGTGTTCGACGCGGATCTTCTCGCCGGTGAACCGATCCGGCCAGCGCGCGATATCGCCAGCCGCGAAGATATGCGGGACGCTTGTCTCCAGGAACGCGTCCACTGCGACTCCGCGGTCGATGGCCAGCCCCGCTCGTTCCGCCAATGCCGTATCCGGCCGCACGCCAATGCCGACCACGACAAGATCGGCCTGGAGCTTTTCTCCATTCTTCAATGTCACGGTTTGTTCGTCTATCGAAGTCGCGGTCGTGCCGAGGTGGAACGTCACGCCATGGTCCTCATGGAGTCTGCGGACGAAATTCCCGACCTCCGGCCCCAGGATCTTTTCCATCGGTATGGTCTCTGGACCGACCACATGGACGTCGATATTCCGGGCGCGGAGCGAGGATGCGACCTCGAGACCGATGAAGCTGGCGCCGATCACCACGGCGCGCCGCGATGTCGGAGCCTTGGAGACCAAAGCGCGGCTGTCCGCCACCGTACGCAAATAGTGGACGTGCGGGAGATCGGCGCCGGGAATCTCAAGCCGCACCGGGTCGGCACCGGTCGCGAGGAGGAGCGCGCCATAGGCCAGCCTGCCGCCATCCGCCAACTCTACGTGCCCGCTCCCTGGGTCGATCGCCGCCGCGCGGACGCCCAGGCGCAGATCGATTTTGTGATCTTTATAAAACGCCGCCGATCGGAGCAGATTCGACTCATCGGACGCGGCGCCGGCGAGATAGCCCTTCGACAGGTTGGGCCGATCACAGGGCAGCGTCTCATCGGCGCTTAGCATCGTGATACTGCCGCAGTAACCCTCCCGACGGAGCGTTTCCGCCGCGGCGTTGCCGGCCGCGCCACCGCCGACGATGACGACAGATTCCGGCATACCGGCCGCTGCCGGGGACGAGTGCTGCGCTACTGTTTCCAGCTTCTCCCGGACGTAGACGGCGCCGACCGGCTGATCGACGGGCGTAAACTGACGCGCCAGGTCGCGCACCGCTTCGACGCGCCAGCGAGACACCGGGTCCAGCGCCGGCGCACGAAGGGCCTCGCCTGTGCGCAGGCTGAAACACGCGTGATGCCACGGACATCGAACCGTATCTCCCACGAGGAGACCCTGTTCGAGCGGAGCGCCGTAATGCGTGCAGATGGCGCCGATGGCAAACAATTCATCGCCGCGTCGGGCAAGAAGGACTGGTTCGCCCCGCGCGTGTCCGAGCAACATAGTTCCGTCAGGAATCGTTGAGAGTTCAACTCCCTGAGTGAGATCAGGTCCGCTGAGGTTCGACTTTTCCTCACTCATTCGGATCTCCTTGTGGCGGCTGCTGCTGGACCGTCTCCGGCAGCTTGGAAGTAAACGGTCTCGACCAGATCCGACTATCTCTGGCGCTTCTCATGTTTGGACCCACCGAATGCCGTAGTACGTCAGGAATTTTTCCTCATAGGTTCCATCTACCGTGATGGACGGATCGTATCGTGGGCTGCCTTTGACCTTCTGGCGGTTGACGTCCAAGTGGATCAGGCTGTCGGTCCAATCAATCTCTCGCACCGAACTCGGCGCAATCAAGACCCTCTCTCCGGGCCACCAGTTCCTGGTATCGACCTTGAGGTAACGGATGCTCCATCCGGCATCCTCCACGAGGAAATCCTCGACATGACCTATCTCGCCGTCGGTGGCATGTATATGATACCCGGTGACGACTGCGGCGCTGCGGAGATGCGGATCACGCTCGCTGGACGGAGCGTCCGTCTCACCCACGTCACGCGGCTTTGAACTTGACAGGTGAAGCGGGACGGCCAACGGCATCGCTATGGCGTCGTTCATTGGAAGGAACCCGCCAGCCCAATAGGGATCCCAGCCATAGTAGTCGTAGAGATTGGCTTCATGCTGCCGAGATACAGGTTGATCGGTAACCACATCCGGGCTGTCCCTGACCTGTTGCATGGTTAGTTTGACGGGGAAGCGGCGCAGGACCCGATCGGGTCGCCCCAAGGCCGAAAGCGGCAGAAGAACTTTGCGACCCGGCAGCCAGTTGCCGGTGTCGACAACGAGCCATCGGATGACCCAGCCGACATCTTCGAACAGTAAGTCGCTAACGGTACCGAGCCGGCCGTCGCTCGCCTCGACGGCGTAGCCATTGATGGCAGAGGCATCCCACAACATCCGCCACTCCCGTCTGTTGATCTGTACCGCCGAAAGCGCTTACACCCCGTATGTCTCACGGTCAATCCCGAGCCTTGGCAGTCGTGGCAACGATCCCGCGCACGACTTGAGTCCTGGATGCAACCGGCCCTCGCCATGCAGACTTCCGGATCCGATCGCTCTTCGCGACCACTCGCTGGATTTTAGCGGCCGAGGATAACGCCGGTAGACTCGGAAACTACGGAGACCTGACCACGACGGAGCCGCCGTTTCTCGGGGCTGAAACAGTGCCGACCACGAAGGTCGGCTGACCTGCGCGCCAATATCCGCCCGCGTGGCCAGCTGAGGGCCGTACCTGACTGGTCGCCATGCTGGCCGTCGCGCACGTCGTGGCGCGGCGCTTCAACTTACAGCGCAGTTCGTCCTGCGATAGGATGTGGCCAGACATGAAAGCTTCGCAGATCCGGCCGTCGTGCGTCCCGCGAGAGCAAATACAATCCATTCGCGCCGCAGCCCGATCAGCCTGTCGCTTTGACCACCGCGCTCGTGGCCGGATACAGAAGCTTTCCGTTTGGCTGCAGCCGCGCACCAGGCGTGAGATTTGCTGGATCGATCTTACCGAGTCCCATGATGTGCATCACCGGAACTCCTTCGGCCAAAAGGTAGTCGGCGATGATGCGGCAGTGACAGCGCCACCACACAGCCTCGGCACACATAATCGCGCAGCAATTGTTATCAGCGAGGGCTCAAAGTTCACCCAATCCCATTCGGAACGCGTCAGTTGCCGCGTAATCGGCATAGTTTCGGAAAGCGGCGACGCGCCAAAATGTATTAAGCGACAATGCTGCTCTCTTTTGCCGATGCCGCAGACCGCCGAGAGCGGCCAGATGCCGATAGGATATGCCGGAGTCAGCGAGCGTTACTGCAAGAATATCGGAGTTGAATTGCGGGTTCTTTCGTGAGCACGGAATCGAGCGCACATCGACAAGCAGGTCCACCGCGACCTGCCTGAGCAAAACCACAAATTCCGCGATCGGGCGCGTCGAATGGCCTATCGTATAGATGGTCGGCATCGCTCGGGGTCGTCTCACGGATTTATGATTTATGTATCAAGTATAATGGCGTCCGCGCCAAAAGGTTGCCTGCCCTTGGTGTTGGCCGTGCGACGTAAACTGATAACGTGTCGATCGGCCGCCCGTCCCATCAGACATCCCGACGACACTTCCCCGCGCCGGGACCCTATGCGATGTCTCCGGCGCAATGCCACAGGCAACGCGCGTTCATCGGAGCCCCGGGGCCGTGGGTAGGGGCGGGGGCGGGGGC
>JBBSOT010000214.1:0-8656 GCA_038259455.1 Hyphomicrobiales bacterium
AGCATCGAGGGCGAACTCGATACCCAAAAGCAAATCAGCCAACGCGCGTTATCCCAAGTCGAGTTGCTCAACCAGCAGATCGCTGCCCTTCGGAAGCAGATTGCCGCACTTGAGGATGCTCTTGAGGTGTCAGAAGCAAAGGACCGCCAGTCGAACACCAAGATTGCCGATCTTGGCCGCCGGCTGAACGTTGCGCTTGCACAGCGCGTACAGGAACTGAACCGCTACCGCTCAGATTTCTTCGGCCGGCTGCGAGAAATCCTCTCAGACCGCGAGAACATCCGCATAGTCGGGACCGCTTCGTCTTCCAGTCCGAAGTGCTGTTCCCGTCCGGCTCTGAAGAGATTAACAGCGCGGGCAAGGTGGAGATGAAGAAGCTGGCCGACGCCATTATCGAGTTGCAGCGGGAGATTCCTCCGGAGATCAACTGGGTGCTGCGCGTCGACGGGCACACAGACAATATCCCGGTATCCGGCAACCGGCGATACCGCGATAACTGGGAGCTTTCTTCGGCTCGCGCAACCTCGGTGGTCAAGTTCCTGATCGAGAGCGGGGTGCCGGCAAACCGATTGGTGGCGGCCGGTTTCGGCGAGTTCCAGCCGCTCGACAACCAGGAAACGCCTGAGGCACGTACGCGCAATCGTCGTATCGAACTGAAGCTCACAGAGCGCTGATCGCCAGACACAAAAAAGCCCGCCATGGCGGCGGGCTTTTCGAGAATTGTGGCAGAAACCACAGCCTACATTGTCAGGCCTTCGTAACGCTTCTTGAACTTCGAAAGGCGACCGCCGCGATCCAGAAGGTTCTGGTTGCCGCCGGTCCAGGCCGGATGCGTGCTGGGATCGATGTCGAGGTTCAGCGTGTCGCCTTCCTTGCCGTAGGTCGAACGGGTCTCGTACTGGGTGCCATCGGTCATCACGACCTTGATCATGTGGTAGTCCGGGTGGATCTTGTCTTTCATGGCTCTGTTCCTGGCTCCGGCACTGGCAGTCCAGGCCTGCGGCCTGCGTCGATGCGCCTATTGTGAAAAACGTCAAGCCGCAGCTAATCAGGAGCTACGGCTTCAAAAACGGTCGGCGAGCCTATACATCAGCCGAAATTGAATCACAAGGCCAAGTCCGCTGGAATGGCGGTCCGGGCAAATGGGGAACGGGACATGGCTGTTATGATGGCTGGGGCCGACGACAGCAAGAGGCGGTCGCTACGACCGCTGAGGCGCATCCTGCCCTATGCGATGCGATACCCGGCCATGGTCACTGGCGCCGTCGTTTCGCTGGCCGCTGCGGCAGCCACAACGCTGACCCTGCCGCTGGCCGTTCGCCGCATGATCGACCATGGCTTTTCCAACGCCGACTCCACTTTCGTAGCAAACTACTTCTCGATGCTGGTGGTGATGGCGGCGGTTCTGGCGCTTGCATCGGCCTGTCGCTACTATTTTGTCATCACGCTCGGCGAACGGGTTGTGGCCGATCTGCGCAGCGATGTTTTCGCGCATGTCACCGAGCTGTCTCCGGCCTTTTTCGACACGGTGCAGTCAGGCGAGATCGTGTCACGGCTGTCTGCCGATACCACGCAGGTCAAGTCTGCCGTCGGCGCAACTGCTTCCGTTGCTCTGCGCAACACCATCCTCGGGTTCGGCGCCGTCGGCATGATGGTCATCACCAGTCCCAAACTGTCCAGCTTGGTCATCGCGGCAATCCCGCTGGTGGTGCTTCCGCTGGTTGCCTTCGGACGCTCCGTGCGGCGCAAATCGCGTCTGGCGCAGGACACGCTTGCTCAGGCGACCGCGTATGCCAGCGAACAGATATCCTCCGTGCGAACGTTACAGGCCTTCACCAACGAACAGCTGGTGACCGGCAAATTCTCGCGCTCGGTGGAGGCGGCATTCGATGCCGCGCGTTCGTCGGTCATGGCGCGGGCGGCGCTGACATTCTTTGCCATTTTCACCATTTTCGCTTCAGTCGTCATGGTTCTGTGGTTCGGCTCGCGCGACGTGCTCACCGGCGCCATCTCGCCGGGTACGCTTGGACAATTCCTGATCTATTCGGTCTTCGCGGCGGGCGCCCTGGGCGCGCTGTCAGAGGTCTGGGGAGAGCTCTCTCAGGCCGCGGGTGCTGCAGAGCGGCTGACCGAGATTCTCGAGGAGCAGCCGGCAATCACAGCCCCTGCCAATCCAGTTGCCCTGCCGACATCGACCAAGGGCGCGGTGGCGTTCGATAAGGTTTCGTTCGCCTATCCGGCAAGGCCCGACATGCCGGCGCTGCATGAACTGTCCTTTTCGGTGAAGCCCGGTGAGACAGTAGCGATCGTCGGCCCGTCAGGAGCTGGCAAGAGCACGGTATTCTCGCTCATCCTGCGCTACTACGACCCGCTTGGCGGCTCAGTCACCATCGACGGCGTCGATATCTGCAAAGCAGAGCCGAAGGACGTCCGTTCCCGGATCGCCATCGTCCCCCAGGATGTGACGATCTTCGCCGCCACGGTTGGCGAAAACATCGCGTTCGGCAGGCCTGGGGCTTCGCCGGAGGATGTATCTCAGGCCGCTGCCGATGCGCAGGCCGATGAGTTCATTGTCCGACTCGAGAACGGTTTCGACACCGAGGTCGGTGAACGCGGCGTGATGCTCTCGGGCGGCCAGAGGCAGAGGGTCGCTATCGCCCGGGCCATCTTGCGCGATGCGCCGATATTGCTGCTCGATGAGGCGACCTCAGCCCTTGATGCGTCAAGCGAGACGCTGGTTCAGACCGCACTCGAACGGCTGATGAAGGGACGCACGACCATTGTCATTGCACACCGGCTGGCGACCGTTCTCAAGGCCGACCGCATCCTCGTGATGGACGGCGGCAGGATCGTCGAGGAAGGGACGCATGCCAGCCTCGTCAAGAAGGGCGGCATTTATGCCAGGCTGGCCAAGCTGCAGTTCGAGACAGGTGCAAGCGCTTTTCTAGGCGCGGCGGAGTAGCACCGCTCAGCCGAGCAAATTTCGTATCGTGCGCATGAAGACCGCTGCTCCGATGGGGATGAGGTCGTCTGGAAAGTCGTAGTCGGGATTATGCAGCGCAGAGTGGCGTTCGCCCGCCCCGAGGAAGAACATGGCCGACTTCGCGCCATGGCCGAAGCGCCCGAAATCCTCCGATGCCCGCATCGGCAGTTCGGCTTCGTCATGGGCTACGCTCTCGGCATCGAGCGCTGCGCGCAGATGGGCGACGGCCTCCGGCTCATTGAGGCTGGCGACGAAGATTTCATGATAACTGATGTCGCAGGACAGGCCGTGGGCCGAAGCGACGCGGTGCGCGAGTTTCTCGGCGGCGCCACAAAGGTCGGCCATGCGACCATCGAGCCGGGTGCGCAAGGTGGCCCAGACCTCGGCGTTGCCGGGCGCAATGCCGAACACCGGTTCGCCCATTGACGCGTGGGTAACCGTGAGCATGGAAAACTCATCGTCGGCGAAGCTGCCCTGGCCAAGTTCAGGCAGCGCCGGCATCAACGCGCTGATCGCCTGCATTGGCGAGATGCCGGTCTCGGGCATCGAGGAATGCGCGGTCTTGCCAGTCAGCACGATGCGCATGCCGCGCGAGGCGCAGTTGACCACGCCTGCCTTCAACCGGACATGGCCAAGCGGCGTCCCGGGAAGATTGTGCAGCGAAAAAGCAAAGTCGGGCGCGATGGCGGCATAGCGGGGATCGGTGGTGACGCCGGCGGCGCCGTCGCCGGTTTCCTCGGCCGGCTGGAACATCAGGACGACACGGCCGCGTGCCATGCGCTGGCGACCGAGTTGCCGTCCGACAGCCGCCAGAATGGCGCTGTGGCCGTCATGGCCGCACATATGCCCCTTGCCGGGCAGCTGCGAACGGTGGGCAATGTCGGAAAGCTCCTCGATGGGCAGCGCGTCGAGTTCGGCGCGCAGCAAGACCGTCGGCCCCTGCTCACCGCTTTCGTAAACCGCAGCGACACCGTGTCCGCCAAGCCCTGTGAGAACGGCGTCGGGACGCGTCTCTTGCAGAAAGGCTTGTACCGCGCGCGCCGTATTCTCTTCTTCGTTGGAGATTTCGGGCTGCTGGTGGAGATGACGCCGGAAGGCAACGAGTTCGACCAGATCCTGGTTGGTGAGAGACATTGTTCTCCTTTGGGCCGGTTCTGCGCGGCGCCCGTCTGTTGCTAGGCGGCGATCGCTTGCCGCGCCCCATAACGCGCCTTGAGATGATCGATGAAATGAGCGGCGTTGAGCCTTTCACCGGTGGCTCGCTCGAGCAGATCGGGCGTTGAGTACCGTGATCCCTGCGACCAGATCTTTTCACGGCGCCAGTCATTGGCGGTGTCGAAGCGGCCGGCCGAAATCTCGTCTTCGACCGCCGGATGCTCGGCCTTCATAGCCGCCCATTGCTGAGCCGCCATCATGGCGCCGAGCGTATAGGATGGGAAATAGCCGAACGCGCCGCTCGGCCAATGAACGTCCTGCATCGGACCGTCTGCGAAATTGTCGATGGTCGAGAGGCCCAGATAGTCGCGCATCTTTGCGTCCCACGCCTCTGGAATATCGGCTGCTTCCATCCGCCCGGCGATCAGATCCCGCTCGAGCTCGTAGCGAAGGATCACATGCAGCGGATAGGTGACCTCATCGGCATCGACACGGATCAGGCCAGGCTTGACGAGATGCACATGGGGCAGGATGTCATCCATGCTCCAGCTTTCGCCGAGATGCTTTTCGATCTCGGGCAGCGCCCACTGCCAGAAGGCAGGGTTGCGACCTAGCTGCTTTTCAACGAACAGGCTCTGGCTCTCGTGCATGGCCATGCCGCGGGCCTTGCCCACCGGCCAGTGCGACCACTCCTTGGGCAGGTTCTGCTCGTACAGGGCATGTCCTGTCTCGTGCAACACGCCCATCAGCGCGGACAGGAACTCCGTACCGCGATAGCGCGTGGTGATGCGCACATCGCTCGGCACGCCGCCGCAGAACGGATGGTGCGACACGGACAGGCTGCCATGGGTCAGATCGAAACCCACCGCAGCCATCATGGCGAGGCCCAACTCCCGCTGCCGTTCGATCGGATAATCCCCCGACAGCGGCTTCAGCGGGCTGCTTGCCAGGCGCTCCTGCTGGACGGCGAGGGCCTGCGGGACAAAACCGCGCAGGAATGTCTTGAGATCGGCGAATACCGGCGTGATCTCGGCCGTGCGGTTGCCGGGATCGTATTGTTCCATCAGCGCGTCATAGGGATCAAGGCCTGTCGCCTCGGCGCGCAATTGGGCTTCCTCGCGCACCAGCGCGATGACGCCTTCCAGTGCCGGCAGAAAGCTCGCCCAGTCATTCTTGGCGCGCAAAGCGCGCCAGAGCTGTTCGCACCGCATACGCGCGGTTGTCTGGCGCTCGACGAACTCGGCCGGCAGGCAAGTCAGGTTGGCGTGATGGCGGCGAAATTCGCGCAATGCCGTGACCTGGTCCTGGTTGAGGCTCTCGGTCTCGGCTGCCGCAATCCAGTCTTCGATTTCGGGAGCCGTCGCCTGGCGGTGATGCATGCCGGCCAGCACGGACATTGCCTCGGCGCGCTTTTCACCGCCGCCGACCGCCATATGGGTCGCCTCGTCGGCGCCCAGAATGGCCTGCGCGTGCTCGAGAGCTTCGAGTTTGTGTCCCAACAGGTCGAGTTTGGCGAAAGTCATGGCTGGAAACCCGGTTCTGTTCAGGAGGGATAAAGCTCCACAATGGCCGCGCAAGCTCCACGATCACCGTCAAGGCAACCCAGCACCGCCCGTCACTCGGCGCTGAGCCGGGCCATTGTTTCGTCGTCGACCTCGAAATTGGCGTAGACGTTCTGGACGTCGTCATCGTCCTCGAGCACGCCGACCAGTTTCATCAGCGACTGGGCGCGTTCCTCGTCGACCGGAATGCTGTTTTGTGGTTTCCAGATAATCTTGACCGATTCGGCCTCGCCGAGTGCCTCCTCAAGTGCCTTCGAGACATCGCCAAGCCCCTCGAAGGTGCACTGGATGGTGTGCCCCTCCTCGTCCGACAACACGTCGTCGGCGCCAGCCTCGATTGCCGCCTCCATGAGCTTTTCCGCGCTTCCGGCGGCGGCCGGATAGTAGATCTCGCCAATGCGGTCCCACATGAAGGAAACGGACCCGGTTTCGCCAAGCGCGCCGCCGGCCTTGGTGAAGGCGGCGCGGACATTGGAGGCTGAGCGGTTGCGGTTGTCAGTCAGCGCTTCGACGATGAGTGCGACGCCACCCGGACCATAACCCTCATAGCGGACTTCCTCATAGTTTTCGGCATCGCCCATCGACGCCTTGCTGATGGCGCGCGCAATGTTGTCCTTCGGCATGGAGACTGCCTTGGCATTCTGCACGGCGAGCCTGAGGCGCGGGTTCATTGCCGGATCGGGAGCGCCTGATTTCGCGGCAACCGTGATCTCGCGCGCCAGCTTGGAGAACATTTTGGAGCGCACCGCGTCCTGGCGGCCCTTGCGGTGCATGATGTTTTTGAACTGTGAATGGCCAGCCATTGCGTCCCTGTCGTGTTCCAGCAGTGTTCGGAATGGCGGGCTTATAGTGAAAACGAGGCGAAACGTCCAGACGACGAGGCGTTGCCGGCTCGCGAAAACGTGACCCCCGATATGCCCGTTCCGGCTGGTCAGAGACATCTCACCCGCTATCGTCGGCTATCGCACATATCCTGATAGGGGAGACAGCCAATGCTGAGGCTCGTCACAACTGTTGCGGCACTGTCGATCCTGTGGTCGCTTTCCGCCATGGCACAGGACCAACCGCCGCCGTCCAGATGCATGGCGATCGCACAGGCGCTGCCCTCGGTGACCTATGCCAATTTCACGCCCGCGCAGGTGTTTGTCGATGGCGATGTGACGATCACCTATGCCGGGCACTCGACCTATGTCATCGAGACACCGGCCGGTGTCAGGATCGCCACCGATTTCTCGGGCGTCTATGGCAGCGACCCGCTGCCCCGTGTGGTCACGATGAACAAGGCGCACCGCACGCACTTCTCGGACCTTCCCGATCCGGCAATCGAGCATGTGCTGCGCGGCTGGAATGCGGACGGCGGCGCGGCCCGCCATGCCGTCGTGGTCGATGACGTCTACATCCGCAATGTGCCAACCGACATCAGGCGCTACGGAGCGCTCGAGCCGGACGGCAATTCGATCTTCATCTTCGAAGTGGCGGGCCTGTGCATCGGCCATCTGGGACACCTGCATCACAGGCTGGAAGATGCCCACTATGGCGCGATCGGTCGGCTCGACATCCTGATGGTGCCGATCGACGGTGGCATGACGCTTTCCCTTGACCGGATGAGCGAGATCGCAACGCGGCTCTATTCGTCAATGATCCTGCCGATGCACAGGCACTCGACCCCGATTGGCGAGTTCACCGGCATGATGGGCAAGAACTTTGACGTTGAGTTCCGGCCTGACCGGTCACTCAAGGTATCGCTGCGGTCACTGCCCGGCCGACCGACGATCATCGTGCTCGACGGTGTCTAGGCAGGCAGGCGACAGGTTCCATTCAGGAGCCGGTCAGTGCCCCTCTCGCTTCTTCTTGTTTCTCGCCAGCATGTTCAGGCCCTCGACCAGCGCCGAGAAGCCCATCGCTGCGTAGATATAGCCCTTTGGTACATGAAAGCCCATGCCATCGGCGATCAGCGTCATGCCAATCATCAGCAGGAAGCCGAGCGCCAGCATGACGATTGTCGGGTTCTTGGCGATGAAGTTGGCGAGCGGCGTGGCGGCCAGCAACATGACCGTCACGGCGACAATAACGGCAATGTACATGATGGCGATTTCGTCGGTCATGCCGACGGCGGTGATGATTGAGTCGATGGAGAAGACAAGGTCGAGCAGCAGGATCTGGAAGATGGCGCCGCCGAGAGAAAGCTGCAGCGTCTTTCCGACCATGGAGTCCTTGTGGTCGTCAGGATCGACGGTGTGATGGATCTCCTTGGTTGCCTTCCAGACAAGGAAAAGGCCACCGGCAATCAGGATAAGGTCGCGCCACGAGAACCCGTGGTCGAAGAGCGTGAAAAGGGGCGCGGTCAGTTGCACGATGAACGAAATGGTCGCCAGCAGGACAAGCCGCATGACCAGCGCCGCGCCGATGCCGAGGCGCCGCGCACTTGCCTGCTGTTCAACCGGCAGTTTGTTGGTCAGGATGGAGATGAAGATCAGATTGTCGATACCAAGCACGATCTCGAGAACGATAAGCGTCATAAGCGCTACCCACGCAGTCGGATCGCTGGTGAAAGCAAAATAGGGCGCCAGGAAGTCGATGATCGGCATCTTGGGGTCTCTCGGCTCGGGCTGCGGTGTTGCGTCAATTAGGGCTCGCGCAGGACATCGTCAATGGCTCGCCGCGTGCCGCATCTCGTTGTCACGGCTTCACTCCGACAGACAATACGCTAGTGTAGTCGGATGAACTGGCTGGCCATGATTGTCGGTATGTCGGTCGCGGCGGCTCCTCAACCTGTGGCGGCCACGGGTGATCCGGCGCTTTCCCATTGGCATGCGAACGTCTCCACGGCCGGGGCGCAATCCTGTTCCCGACGGGAAAAGCTGTTCGCCTATCTCGCAGAGGCGCGCACCGAAGCGGAAGGACGCGCGATCGAGGAAGAGATCTGGCGGTACTGGCTCGATCTTGCCCCCGATGG
>JBBSOT010000215.1:0-8641 GCA_038259455.1 Hyphomicrobiales bacterium
CGAGCCGCGATACCTGCAGATGATCGACGACATCTTGTCCGGCAAGCGTCTGGTTGGCATGGTCCAGCCGGCTTTCGATGGTGCCGTGCGGCGTGATGGAGAGCCCGAACTATGCAGCGTCGGCTGCATGGGTCGTGTAACCTCGCTTACGGAGTCCGGCGACGGGCGATATCTGATCGCGCTTCAGGGTGTTTGCCGATTCCGCATAGCAAGCGAAGTTGCGGTGAAGACCCCATACCGGCAGTGCCGGGTAACGACGTTCGTCGGCGATCTGGATGACGATCAGTCGGGCGAGGAAATCGACAGGTCCGCATTGTTGTCGACGTTTCGCGCCTACCTCGAGGCCAACGGCCTGGAAGCCGACTGGGAGAGCGTGAGCCGTGCTGAAAACGCAATGCTCGTCAATGCGCTGTCCATGATGGCGCCCTATGGTCCGGCCGAAAAGCAGGCGCTGCTGGAGGCACCCGACCTCAAGACACGGGCCGAAACGCTGATTGCACTGACCGAAATGACGCTGGCCCGGGACAATGACAGTTTCGGATCAAGCCTGCAGTAGCCGGAACAAGGTCATGCCCGAAACGCGCCAGGAACCGGAAATCGATGTCAAATTGCTCGAACTGCTCGCCTGCCCATTGACCAAGGGACCGCTGGTCTGGGACGGCGAAAGGCGTGAACTCGTCTCACGGCTGGCGAAACTCGCCTATCCGGTCCGCGAAGGCATTCCGGTCATGCTCCCCTCGGAGGCGCGTCCGGTCGAGATCGAGGCGAAACCTGGCAAGATCTCCGCCCCGCGCACCCGTCGCTGATGGGCCTGCACTACTGAAAGTTGCGGCCTTTCGGCATCACCTTGCCGGCCCGGCGGGCAACCATCTCCGTGTCTCGACTGACAGGTGCATTGCTGCGCATAAAGGGACCGAGTCCTGCCCGGTCGATCTTGGTGTTCCGGGCCGTATGGCCATCGTCGCCATCGCCTTTGACCGGTTGCGTCGCGGATTCCTCAAGCAGGGTCGCAAGCCACGAGGTCAGGTCCTCGGCCTTCTCGGCCACGATATGAACGACGCCTGATTCCTGTTGCAGCCTGCCGGTCACGCGGATGAATTTCGAGCCCATGACGACCGCCTTGAACCTCTCGAAATCGCGTGCCCAGATGATGATGTTGGCGACGGCCTCTTCATCTTCCAGCGTCAGGAAGATGGCATTGCCCTTGCCCGGCCGTTGCCGCACCAGCACCAATCCGGCGACCGAAACCCGCCTTCCGTTCGGGAGTGAGATCAGGCGGGCATTCGGCGTTATGCCCGCACGGTCCAGCCGTGACCGAAGGAATGAAACAGGATGCGCCTTCAGGGAAAGGCCGAGCGTCTGGTAGTCATGCACGACATGCTGGCCGGGCGCCATCAGCGGCAGATGTGTCTCCGGTTCGTTGTCGCGCAGGCCAATATCGGGTCGGTCGAACAGTGGCAGCTTTTCGGCTGCGCTCCTGCCGTCAAGCGCGCGCACCGCCCACAGCGCCGCGCGCCTGTCGAGGCCAACCGATCGGAACGCGTCAGCCTCTGCCATTTTTTCGATTTCATCGACATTGAGGCCGGAGCGCAGCCACAGATCCCGTACCGAGCGGTAGCCCTCTCCGCGTCGCTCTACAAACTGCTTCAACCGCTTGGCGGAGAGCCCCTTGATCTGCCTCAGGCCCAGACGCACCGCATGCCGTGTCTGGATGGTGCCACGCATCTCGCCATGACGACCGAGAATACGGCTTTCGTCGAAATCCGACGGCTCCAGGGAGCAATCCCAGCCGGAATGATTGACGTCGACGGCGCGCACATCGACGCCATGCTCGCGCGCATCGCGCACCAGTTGCGCCGGCGCGTAGAAGCCCATCGGCTGCGCGTTGAGGATCGCTGCGCAGAACACGTCCGGGTAGAAAGTCTTGAACCAGCAGGAGGCATAGACCAGGAGCGCGAACGAAGCGGCATGACTTTCGGGGAAACCGTATTCGCCAAAGCCCTCGATCTGCTTGAAGCAGCGCTCGGCGAACTCCTTTTCGTAGCCATTGGCCAGCATGCCGTCGACCATCTTCTGGCGATAATTGCCGATCGTGCCGGTCCGTTTGAAGGTTGCCATGGCGCGTCGCAACTCATCGGCGACGCCTGGCTTGAAACCGCCGGCAACAATGGCGATCTTCATCGCCTGTTCCTGGAACAGCGGCACACCGAGCGTCTTGCCGAGAATTTCTTTCAGTTCAGGTTTCGGATAGTCGACCTTCTCCTTGCTCTGCCGGCGCCGCAGATAGGGATGCACCATGTCGCCCTGTATCGGGCCTGGCCTGACGATCGCCACCTCGATGACAAGATCGTAGAACTCGCGCGGCCTGAGCCGGGGCAACATCGACATCTGCGCACGCGATTCGATCTGGAATACGCCAAGCGTGTCAGCCCGGCAGATCATGTCGTAGACATGCGGATCCTCTGGCGGGACCGTCGCCAGTTCGAGCGCCCTCCCGTGTCGGTCCTGCACTGTATAATGGTCACGCAGCAGCACGAAGGCGCGCTTCAGGCACGACAGCATGCCAAGTGCGAGGATGTCGACCTTGAGGATTTTGACCGCGTCGAGATCGTCCTTGTCCCACTCGACCATCTTGCGCTCGTCCATCGCCGTCTTGACGATCGGCACGATCTCATCGAGTCGGTCCCGTGTGATGACGAAGCCGCCGACATGCTGCGACAGATGGCGTGGAAAGCCCATGATCTCATTGGCGAGACCGATGACATGACGCGACAATGGATCGGCCTTGTCGAGCCCGCCAGCCTTCGCCTCCTCGTCGCCCACCGCGGAGGGACCCCAGCCCCATACCGAGCCGGCAAGCGCATCGCGCACATCGTCCGAGAGGCCCAGCGCCTTGGCCACTTCGCGCAGTGCCGAGCGCCCGCGATAGGTGACGACCGAGGCCGCCAGCGCGGTGCGCTTCTGGCTGTATCTCTCGTAAATATAGGCGATCACCTCGTCGCGCCGTTCATGCTCGAAATCGACATCGATGTCGGGCGGTTCGTTGCGCTCGGCCGAGATGAAGCGCTCGAACAGCACGTCGATGATTTCCGGGCCGACATCGGTAATGCCGAGGCAGTAGCAGATGACGGAGTTGGCCGCCGAGCCACGCCCCTGGCAAAGAATTTCCTTCGATCGGGCGAACTTGACGATGTCGTTCACCGTCAGGAAGTAGCGTGCATAGTTCAGCTGCTGCACGGTGGCGAGTTCGTGCCGGATGATGCCGCTGACCTTTTCGGACACACCGTCCGGATACCGCTTGCGAGCCCCTTCCCACGTCAGCCTTTCCAGCTCCGCCTGAGGTTCAAGCCCCGATTCCGTCGGCTCGTCGGGATAATTGTACTCCAGATCGCTGAGCGAAAAGCCGAGTTCACCACAAAACCGCAGCGTTTCCGACAATGCCTCGGGATGGTGGCGGAAAAGCCGGGCCATCTCCTGCGCCGGCTTGAGATGTCTCTCGGCATTGGCCATGAGTTCCAGCCCGGCTTCGGCGACCGGCACGTTGAGCCGGATCGCCGTCAGCACATCCTGCAGCGCACGTCTTTCGCCCGTATGGTACAGAACGTCATTGGTCGCCATCAGCGGCAAGCAGGCCGCCGCTGCCAGGGCTGCAGCCTGTTCGGTCCTGTAGCGGTCATTGCCGGCATAGTCCGGCGCCACCGCCAGCCGCAGCGCATCGCCGAAACGCTGCTTCAGCCGGGCCAGCAATTCGCTCTGATCGGGCGCGCCTGGCCCGACCTCGGCCAGAACGGCAAGCGACAGCCTGTCGCCCCATTCCACAAGGTCATCCAGATAGAGACAGGGTGCTCCCTTGTCGCTTTCGTCGCGCAGATTGGCCTGCGTCAGCATGCGGCACAGATGCCCCCAACCCTTGCGGTCGCGCGGATAGGCGAGGATGTCCGGCGTTCCGTCGCAGAAGACGAGACGGCAGCCAGGATGATAGGAAAGCCCCTCCACCTTGGCTTGCTGCCAGGCGCGCACGACGCCGGCCACGCTGTTGCGGTCGGCAAGGCCGATCGACGAGTAGCCAAGCAGTCTTGCCGCCACCACAAGCTCCTCCGGGCGCGACGCGCCACGCAGGAACGAGAAATTCGACTGCATGCCGAACTCGGCATAGGACGGGGCGGCCGGGGCGTTCATGCGAAGAGACCATGCATGAACCAGCGGGGAACCGCCTTTTGAGAGCCTTCGTAGAGACCCTGCCTGTAAAGCCAGTAGCGGCGGCCATCGGCGTCCTCGACGCGGAAATAGTCGCGTACCGGCGCGTCGGCATCCTCGTGCCACCATTCCGGCGCAATGCGCTCCGGCCCCTCTGCGCGGGCCACCCGGTAAAGCGCGCGCCGCCAGCGGAAATTGAGCGGCGGGCCTTCGGGCACCTCGGTTGCCGGCACATCGAGCAACTCGGGGTGGCGAAACAGGCGGATCGGTCTTTCCACCAGCCGGGCGGGCGCACCCGCCGCCTGTACATCGACCGTTTTTGCCTCGCAAAAAGGAACCATCATGACAGCCCGCTCGGGCAAATGGCTCTGCACGGCGACCGGCCTCAGCATCGCCTGCTTGCCAAGACGCGCGCCGATACGGTCGGCCAGGAGCGCAATGCTCTCGTCGCTGTCCAGCGGCGCGCCGGCAAGATCGCCCTGCTCCATCTCGAAACGAGCCGCCGCAAGCACCGACAGGCGCACCAGATCGAAACCATAGCCGGAGTCGATGTCGCCTTCGAGCGCCGTCAACCTTTCATGAAACAGTCTTTGTACAAGACGCGGATCGCGCAGTGGCCGAGACGTCCCCAAAACGATGCGGCTAACCGCCCCATCGACCCTGAACAGCTGCAGCTGCAGCATGCGCGCTCCTTCCTCGCGCCTTTCGAGATGATCCTTCAGCGTTGCCGCCAGCATGGCAACCAGGCTCTCTATGTCAGCCGTGCCCGATATCGGTTCGGACAATTGTCGCTCGACCGACAGCGGCGCCACCGGCAAGCGTGGCGAAAGGGCTTCTTCCAACCGGCCAAGCGCCTGGTCGAGGCGCAGCAACAGGGGTTTTCCGAAGCGGCGCGCCAGTGGCGCACGCGGCGCTGTCATCACCGCGCCTGCGGTTCGCAGGCCGACACTTTCCAGGCTGGCGCAGGTCGCCGGTTCCAGCCGCAGCGCTGACAGCGGCAGCGGCCCGATCAGTTCCGCTTCCTTTCCAGGTTCGACGATCTGCGATCCTGAGAACCGCGCCGCCGCCCAGGCAGCGCCGGCTGTCGAGGCAAGCCCGGCGCGCGCCTCGAAGCCCTGATGGAAGAAACGCGCCAGAATATCGTCTAGCAGCCGCTTTTCGCCCCCGAACAGATGCACGCATCCGGTGATGTCGAGGAAGAGCCCGGCCGTGCCCTCAAGCGCCACCAGCGGCGTGTAGCGGTCGCACCAGTCGGCCAGGCTTTCGAGCAACCGGCGGTCGGCGCCGGGATCGGCCTCCACGATATCGATTGCCGGATGCATGGCGCGCGCATCGGCGATGCCCATGCCGGGCTTCAGGCGGATGCGTTCAGCCTGCTCGTCAAGCGCGGCGATGCGTTGCGTATTGTTCTGGCGGTGGCTGATGACGAGCGGTGCCATCGCTTTGGGCCGGCTGGAGCGCCACGACCTTCCCAGGCGCTGCCGCATGACCCTCTCGACGCTGAGATAGGGAAACCACAGCGACAGGATTCTCTGCCGGGGGGCGGTCTGGCCGCCTTTGCTGGAGGGAGCGTTCATCGAGGTTCCATTCGGCTATGAATTGTCCTGGCAGAGCCGTGCGGCTCTTGCCGATGCTGACCGAAAAGCCCGGCGGGCCGATCGAACCGGCCAGTGCCCCGCCAGCCGTCTGGCGAAGCGCTGCCTGTATCGACGACACGAGGAGCCGAACCGGCGCCGCTGTCGGCTCGCCATGGGCAGCCTGACGCAGCAGGAAGACCGGGCGACCGGCTGCCTGTGCCCGGCGGTGCAGGCGGCGTGTCGCCGTCAGATCGAGCCCCTGCGGGTTGCCACGCAGTTCGATGATGACGGCCGAGAGCGTTGCCAGGCGTGCAGCTTCCTCGGCAATCCACAGCGCATCGGCAAGCTTCGGCGCCTCGGACAGGAGGATGTTTTCGGGTGCGATGCCGAAACGTTGGTGCAGCCCCGGTGCATAGGGGAAGGCCGCCTCGCGAAACACTTCCGCAGTACCAATCCACAGCACCGGGTTTTTGTCCCCATGCTGCTTCAGGATCAGGCTCACAAGGGCAAGCGTTAAGCCCGCAGCGGCACCGCTGTCGCGCGTTTCGGCACCATGAATTTCGGTCAAGGCCGCTCTCGGCAGCCCGCCCCCCAGCGCCCTGTCCAGATCCCCGACCCCCGTCGGCAGCAAACCATCGCCCGCCGCAGCAATGCCGTGATGGCGCAAGACGATTTCCGGGCCGGCCGCCTCGTCGCGCTGTTCAAGGCGCTCGGCAAGCCGGCCCTCGATTTTCGCGATCTTGTGGCGCAAGGCAAAAACGGTCCCTTGCGTCGCGGCGGTGATCGCCATGACGGTCCTGCTTTCCGGTAAATGTTCCTGTTATGTTCCTATAGATTCCAGAGGCCACCGGAAGAGTCAAGCGACTCGGATAGAGAATTTATTCCTTTCGTTGCCTCCGACGGACGGTCGAATTTCCCGCCTTAGGGCAAGACCCTCGAAACGAGCGGATCAAACGGCTATATGCGACTAAAGGAAAAAGCATGGCCCGCATCTACCAGACCCGCGCGTTGGAAGACCAATTATCGCCCTCCATCGAGGAAATCGAGCTGATGGCGCTCGAGGCATACGCCCACCTGCCGGAAACATTTCGCACCCTGACCGGCGAGATCATCATCCAGATTGCCGAATTTCCGACCGACGAGATCATGGACGACCTGTCCCTCGAAAGCCCGTTCGACCTGCTTGGCCTGTTCGAGGGCCGCGGCATTGCGGAGCGCTGGAACCCTCAGACCGGCGAGGGGCCGAACCGCGTCACGCTTTATCGCCGCGCCATCCTCGACTACTGGGCCGAAAACGACGAGACGCTGGGCTCGATCATCAACCACGTGCTGATCCACGAGATCGGCCACCATTTCGGCCTCTCGGACGACGATATGGAAAAGATCGAGGAAGACGCCGATCAGTAGTCGCTGAGCTTGATGCCGGGATCGTAATCGACGCCGTCGACATCCTTCACCACGGCCTGGCCGCAGCGCATGGTCTTGGTTTCCGCATCGAAGCCGTAGGTCGGCGAACCGGACAGGTGCCAACCCTTGTTCAATGCGGCCGTGACCTTGTGACAGAAACTCGAATCGTCGGGTCCGCTGAGGAAACGGTAGAGTTTCATGGGTTCGCCCCTCCCGCATCACCTGCCCTGCCGGCCCGGGCCACAAGCCGCTCCGCCTGCGCAAGATGCAGCCGCTCGACCATCCTGCCCGCAAGCGCGATCACGCCTTTGCCCGCATTCTCCGGCAGTGCGAAGGCCGCAATGATGCCCTCCGCTTCAGCCAGTGCACTCCTGGAGGGCGAAAATGCGCGGTTGGCTGTGTCGATCTGTGCCGGATGGATCAGTGTCTTGCCGTCGAAGCCCATCGCCGCGCCCTCGGCGCATTCCTGCGAAAACGACTCAAGATCCCGGAAATCGTTGCTGACGCCGTCGAGGACATCGAGCCCACCGGCTCGGGCGGCCAGAACCATCTGCATGAGCCATGGCATGAGATAGCGTCGGTCAGGCGTTTCCAGAATGCCGGTTTCCTTGACCAGATCGTTCGTACCGGCAACGAAACATTCCAGCCTCGCCGCCCGGTCGCGGCCAAACTCCGCCAGCGGGCCGATGTTGAGCATCGCCTTTGCCGTCTCCACCATGATCCAAAGACGCATCTCCGGCCGCGCGTCGCTTTCATCCAGCATGTCGTCGACATCCAGGATGTCGCGCGGTGTGTCGACCTTTGGCAGCAGGATCGCGTCAGGCCTGCAGGCGCGTGCCGCAAGAAGATCTTCCGTACCCCATTGGCTGGTCAGCGGATTGATGCGAATTATGCATTCCGGCCCGCCTTCGCGGCGCGCGCCGAAGAAGCTTCGCAGATTTTCTCGCGCCTCGGCCTTGGCTTCGGGCGCTACGGCATCCTCAAGATCAAAGATCACGCAGTCGCAATTAAGCGACGCCAGCTTGGCAATTGCCCTGTCGTTCGACGCCGGGACAAAAAGCGCTGAACGGCGCAGGCGTATCGGTTTCTCGGTCATCTGGTCTTCTTGCCCGGCGCTGCTGGCCCTTGCAAGCCCTTGCCGCCGGATGGCTGAACCTGTCATCTGCATGCTTGTCGGAAGGTTGGGAACAGGAAAACATGGCGCGATACGATGTGGTGATTATCGGCGGCGCAATCGTCGGCAGTTCTGTCGCCTATTATCTGCGCGAGCAAGGTTTTTCCGGCTCGATAGCATTGATAGAGCGCGATCCGCACTTCACTCATTCAGCCACCACACTGTCTTGCGCTTCGATCCGCCAGCAATTCTCGGTACCCGAAAATATCCGCCTGTCGCAGTTCACGCTGCAGCTGTTCCGCAATCTCAGGCATGAGTTCGGCGAGGACGCCGACATCGGCTTCCA
>JBBSOT010000216.1:0-8585 GCA_038259455.1 Hyphomicrobiales bacterium
AGTTTTCGGGCGAATGCTGCTAGCGGTCGAGTCTTAGCAGGAACATGCGGTCGTGCGAAAGGCGCATGATCTCGTCCGGCTTGATGGCGTCGAGGGCGGTGATGTGTGCGGACGATAAGATCTCGTCTGCACTCCATGAGTGGATGTGTTTTACGCAAACGTCTTGCCGATCAAGCAGCCAATCAGAACCCTCAATGCAACCCTCCCAATGCGCTCGGCTTCACGCGTTTCAGCTGCCTTGAGCGCCTCTTGCAGTCTGGCAATCTCCTGGCGGATTTTTGAGGATGGCTTCTTCATTCCGTTCGTCTCCTTTGTGAGAAAGTCTGTGTTTCGAACCCAGCTTTCAGGATTGGAGCGCTGAGCGCACTACTGTGAATCCTACAATCGCCAAGGGCGATGCTTTGGTGAATGATCCCTGCCGTTCGAAAGGACGGCTTCCAAGGGCGCAATTATACGTCGCTATCACGACGTCCTGCTGAGAGTGCCCTGGTGAGATGGCCGTTCCCGACGAACGCATAGATTTGCTTGCAACCGGGAGAAACTCTGCCGTGGCCGTCCCTCATTTCTCCGTCAGCGTCGTCGCCCGCGGCTCGGGCCGTAGCGCCGTACTGTCTGCAGCCTACCGGCACTGCGCGAAGATGGACTTCGACCGCGAAGCCCGGACGATCGATTACACCCACAAGCAAGGGCTCCTGCACGAGGAGTTCGTGATCCCCGCTGACGCACCGCAATGGCTGCGCACCATGATCGGCGATCGCTCGGTTTCGGGAGCGTCGGAAGCCTTCTGGAACAGGGTCGAGGATTTCGAGAAGCGATCTGACGCGCAACTCGCCAAGGATGTCACAATCGCCCTGCCGATCGAGCTCTCAGCCGAGCAGAACATCGCGCTCGTCCGCGATTTCGTCGAACGGCACATCACCGCCAACGGCATGATAGCCGACTGGGTCTTTCACGATGCGCCGGGTAATCCGCACATCCATCTGATGACCACCTTGCGACCGCTGACCGAAGACGGGTTTGGGCCGAAGAAGATGGCGGTCATCGGTCCAGACGGCAATCCCATACGCAACGACAGTGGCAAGATCGTCTATCAACTCTGGGCAGGAAGCATCGAGGATTTCAATGTGTTTCGCGACGGCTGGTTTGCCTGCCAGAACCGTCATCTGGCGCTTGCCGGTCTCGATATTCGCATCGACGGCCGCTCTTTCGAAAAGCAGGGTATCGAGCTTACGCCCACCATCCATCTTGGCGTCGGGACCAAAGCGATCAAGCGGAAAGCCGATGACGCAGGCGAACAGGTCTCGCTTGAACGGTTAGAGCTGCAGGAAGAGCGCCGGTCCGAGAATGCCCGGCGGATCCAGCGCAATCCGGAAATCGTACTCGATCTGATCACACGGGAGAGAAGCGTCTTCAATGAGCGGGATATCGCCAGGATCCTGCACCGGTATATCGACGATGCCCACCTCTTCCAGAGCCTGATGGCGCGCATTCTGCAAAGTCCTCAGACGCTGCGGCTCGATCGCGAGAGGATCGACTTTGCCACCGGTGAGCGGCTACCTGCCAAATACACCACCCGCGAGCTGATCCGGCTAGAGGCCGGGATGGCCAACCGGGCGGTCTGGTTGTTGAAGCGATCGTCGTACGGCGTGCGGCAAGCTGTGCTCGATGCCACGTTTGCACGCCATGAGCGTCTGTCCGATGAGCAGAAGACGGCGATTCAGCATGTTACCGCCGGTGAACGGATCGCCGCCGTGATTGGTCGTGCAGGTGCGGGCAAGACGACCATGATGAAGGCCGCGCGGGAAGCGTGGGAGACTTCCGGCTACCGCGTCGTTGGTGGCGCCCTTGCCGGAAAGGCGGCGGAGGGTCTGGAAAAGGAAGCCGGTATCGTCTCCCGCACGCTTGCGTCCTGGGAGCTCCGCTGGGCGCAAGGCCGCGTGCAGCTCGACGACAGGACCATCTTCGTTCTTGACGAGGCGGGGATGGTGTCGTCGCGGCAGATGGCGCTGTTTGTTGAAGCGGTGACCAAAGCCGGAGCCAAACTCGTCCTGGTTGGCGATCCCGAACAGCTGCAGCCAATCGAAGCCGGTGCCGCCTTCCGGGCGATTGCCGATCGCATCGGTTATGCCGAACTCGAAACCATCTATCGTCAGCGCGAGCAATGGATGCGTGATGCCTCGCTTGATCTGGCGCGTGGCAATGTCGGCAAGGCGGTCGATGCCTATCGGGCAAATGGAAGGATGATCAGTTCTGAGCTGAAGGCGGACGCGGTCTCGAACCTTATCACGGACTGGAACCGGGATTATGATCCGGCCAGATTATCCCTGATCCTTGCGCATCTTCGCCGCGATGTCCGGATGCTGAACGAGCTGGCGCGCGCAAAACTCATCGAGCGCGGTATCATCGAAACCGGATCGACCTTCAAGACAGCGGACGGCGACCGCAACTTCGCGACCGGCGACCAGATTGTCTTCCTGAAGAATGAGGCTTCGCTCGGTGTCAAGAACGGCATGCTGGCCAGGGTGGTGAAAGCTGGCCCCGGCCGGATCGTTGCCGAAATCGGTGAAGGCGACCATCGCCGTGAGATCATAGTTGAGCAGCGCTTCTACAACACTGTCGATCACGGTTATGCCACGACGGTGCACAAAGCCCAGGGCGCCACAGTTGATCAGGTCAAGGTGCTTGCCTCCCTCTCGCTTGATCGTCACCTGACCTATGTGGCTATGACCCGCCACCGCGAGGATCTCGCCGTCTATTACGGTGCACGATCATTCGCCAAGGCTGGCGGTCTTGTTCCGATGCTGTCGCGCAGGAATGCCAAGGAGACGACGCTCGATTATGCGGGCGGCAGCTTTTACGGCCAGGCCCTTCGCTTTGCGGAGGCCCGCGGACTGCACATCGTCAATGTTGCCAGAACCATTGCCCGTGACCGGCTTGAATGGACGGTTCGGCAGAAACACAAGCTCGTGGATCTCGGCGGCCGGCTTGCTGCCATTGGCGCCCGGATCGGCCTCCCTACAAGCGTGGCGAAAACCATTCCCAATATAACAACGGAAGCAAAGCCCATGGTGGCTGGCACAACCACCTTCCCCAATTCGATCGACCAGGCGGTCGAGGACAAACTCGTCGCTGACCCAGTGCTCAAGAAACTATGGGAGGAGGTGTCGATGCGCTTCCATCATGTCTATGCGCATCCGGAAGCCGCATTCAAGGCCGTCGATGTTGACGCAATGCTGCGGGACCGGACAACAGCGAAGAACACCATCGTCAGGATTGCGGGTGAGCCTGAAGCGTTCGGTACGCTCAGGGGCAAGACGGGCATGTTTGCAAGCCGCACGGAGAGGTCGGAGCGTGCGCGAGCGCTCAACAATGTCCCGGCCCTTGCCGACGCTATCCGCGATTATCTGCGTCAGAGAACCGAAATAGCGCGGCAACACCGGGCACAGGAGCTGGCGTCACGACAACAGATTGCCCTGGAAATCCCCGCGCTCTCCGCCAGTGCGCGACACGTGCTCGAACGTGTCCGCGACGCCATCGCTCGCAACGACCTTCCAGCCGGGCTCGAACATGCTCTCGCAGACAGAAACGTGACGGCCGAACTCGAAGGATTTGCCAGGGCGGTGTCCGAGCGCTTTGGTGAACGGACTTTCCTGCCCCTTGCCGCAAAAGAGGCGGGCGGTGAGGCGTTCCAGCGGGTCACGGCAAGCATGAATCCGGCGCAGGGATATGAAGTTCAACAGGCCTGGAACACGATGCGGACCGTGCAGCAACTTTCCGCGCATGAGCGGACCGTGACGGCGCTGAAACAATCCGAGGCCATGCGTCAGACAAAGAGCAAGGGGATGGCTCTGAAATGATCAACACCATGAGTTGGAGGGGATATGATCACTCACGTCGGAGAGGTGCCGCAATCCTGGTCTTCGTCGCGGCATCCGTCTTGGGCATTTTTCCCATTGCTGCAGCTATCGGTGGCTACAGGATCAACACCACGCCAAGCGAGCCGCTCGGGCTCTGGCGCATCGTGGCCCTCAAGCGTCCCGTCGCAGTTGGCGATCTCGTCTTCATCTGCCCTCCTGACACAGCCACCACCCGTGCAGCCCGTGAGTGCGGCTATCTGCGATCCGGGTTGTGCGAAGGTGATAACGCGCCTTTGATCAAGACAGTGATTGCGACCGCAGGGCAATCCGTCGAAATCCGAGATGGTGTTCGCGTCGATGGAATTCCAATCACCAATTCGATAGTGGCGAAGACTGATGGCAAGGGGCGGCCTCTGACACCCTATTCTGGTGGCCGGGTTCCGGCGGACACTGTGTTCCTGCATTCCAGTTTTGTCGCGTCTTACGACTCTCGCTACTTCGGACCGCTGCCCACGTCAGGCATTCTTGGCCTCGCTCAGGAGGTTCTGACCTATGCCCCGTAAACGCCTCCTGACTGCGATACTGGTCGCCTTGGCAGCTGTGGCTGGGTGGGTGGGGTGGAGCGGTTCGGTCCTGTTTCTACCCGTCGCTCTCGCTTTCCCCGTTCTATGGTCGATTGCGCCGAAGAGGCGCGCAGCAGCGCTGGTGTCATCGGGATACTTTCTGGCTGCATCGCGGGGCCTGCCGCAGGGCGTCGCGACCTTCTACCAATCCGACCTCTGGCCCGGATTGCTGCTCTGGGTGCTGGCTTCATCTAGCTTTGTCGCCGTCCACGCCGTGCTCTGGACACGAAACCCAAAACTGCGCCCGCTTCGCTATCTGGTGGCAGCCTTCCTCACGGCGGTTCCGCCATTCGGAATCACCGGATGGGCACATCCTGTCACTGCCGCAGGGGTCTTCTTTCCTGGATGGGGATGGTTGGGTCTCGCCGCGATGACAGCCGGCCTGATGGGCCTCGTAACCCGCATCCGGCCGGCTGTGGCCATCATCCTTGCCGGATTCTGGCTCTGGTCCGCCGCAGTCTGGACCGATCCAAAAGTAATCGACGGTTGGCGTGGTGTCGATCTTGATTTTGGAGCATCGCTCGGACGGGATGCAGGTCTTGCCCGACAGCGCGAATTGACCGCGACAGCGCGCCGCTTCGCTACCGGCAATGTCGACATTGTGCTGTTGCCGGAAAGTGCCCTTGGCAGCTGGACCCCGACAGTCGAACGCTTCTGGGTCGACGCGCTGAAGGGGACATCTCTGACGGTGATAGCAGGAGCTTCCGTTATCAATGCCGAAGGCTATGACAATGTCCTCGTCGCCATCACCAACAAAGGCGGGCGTGTCCTCTACCGTGAGCGGATGCCTGTCCCGGGCTCGATGTGGCAGCCTTGGCGATCATGGCTGGGAGGAACCGGCGGGGCGCGGGCGGACTTTTTCGCAAACCCTGTCGTCGAACTGAACGGCCAGAATCTGGCGCCCCTGATCTGCTATGAGCAGCTGATCGTCTGGCCGGTTTTGCACTCCTTGATGAGCGACCCGGACGCCATTGTTGCAGTCGGCAATGGATGGTGGACGGCGGAAACATCCGTTATTGCGATCCAGCGTGCGAGCACCACCGCATGGGCGCGGCTGTTCGGTAAACCACTTATCCTTTCCTTCAACATCTGATTGCCAAGGAACCGAGATGCTTGATGCTGCGCTGAATGAAAAATGTTCCGATCCGTCCCTCAACCCCGCCATTGTCGAGCGTTTCGTTGATGCGGCAGGCGCTCCCGATCCACTCGCCATCACCGTGAAAGCCGGTGGTCGTCTCATCCTCGTGCCGAAGCCAAAAACGCCCGATGAGACCATGGAGATCGTCAGGCAGCATCTGGGCAAAGCCGTGGTTCGGGTTGGTTTGACGCAAGTTCCAGCAGGTGTGGGCGTGAAGGACCCGTCCGAACTGAAACCGGACCTCGTCGATGCTTGCGAGAATCTTCGCATGGGCACTGCCATGTTTGCGAAGGTCATGCGCATTGTGGCAAAATGGTATGGCAATCCAACGGACAGCCAAGTTCAGTCTCAAATCTTTAAGGATGCCGTTTCCGCCTGGAGGACTGGCGAGTTCGAAGGGGTGAACGTATTTCAAGCACAGGACCCGGGCAGTCCTACCATTGAATCTCTCGGTGGAGACCGCCAGCTTGATGCGGCAGGGACTGCTGAGCACACTTCCGGCTCTGAAACCGTGGACTCACAGTCTGATCCGCAAAATACGGGAATTAGAATCGATCTGTCTCGCATTGACGGCCAGAAATGAGGTGTGTGACGCTTGTGCTTTGTGCTCCGGGCTTTCATTTCTGCGCAATCGTAGCTGGTATGGCGGTTTTGGAAGGCATGAGGGGGACTGAGCCAATCGCATGAAAATAGTGAGAGTCATATTCACAATAATAGTGTGTTTAAAATGCATAATATTAGTGTTTGTAAAATGCGCAAAACTAGTGCAACCATGCTGCGTGAAAGACGTGTTCCGCATGGCGCCATCAACAGGCTCTTGTCCCGCCAAAGAACACAAAGGACACGGGAGATGAGCGGAGGCCAACATGGCTAAACCCAACGAACTGCTTGCCACATCCCTCGCGGCGCTGAGAGGCGTGACCCACAACGGCACCAGATCGGTGGTGAAATCCGAAGAGCTCAGCCGTGTCCACCGGGAGCGACTGCAGGACAATGGTTTTCTCGAGGAAATCATGAAGGGCTGGCTTGCGGTAAACTCACGGCCATCCGCCAGCAACAGGATCGATGCCGCCTGGAGCACCGTCTACTGGGAATTCGTAGGGCGCTACCTTGACGACCGTTTCGCTGACGGTTGGCGTTTCTCTGCCGAGACGTCGGTGGCTCTCTGGTCCGAAAACTACTCCATCCCCGTGCAGGCCATCGTCAGAAGCTCGAAGGCGAACAACCAGCTTGTGACGCTGCCAAGCAACACGTCGCTCTATCTGCTGCGCTCAAAGGAGAACGAGCCGGGCGAGACGAGAGCGGGATTGAGACTGATGCCGATGGAGCAGGCGATTTGCAATCTGTCGCCGGAGTCGTGGAAAACGTCGACGACCGATGCTATCGCCGTCATCGGCTCAATCCGAGGAACGAGCACGATGCTTCGATATCTGCTGGAGGGAGGCCGAAGCCACATCGGTGGACGTGTCGCGGCAGCGCTCCGTCATCTTGGCAGGACGCGAGACGCCGACACAATTATCAAGGCTCTCGAATCGGCCGGCTATAATCCCCACGAGGATAACCCCTTTGACCCGAAGGTGGACCTGATCACACTGGATCCCCGCCGAGCCCAGGCGCCGTCCGCTACACGGATCAAGAACCTTTGGGCGAAGATGAGGAAAGCCGCCCTCGATAACATCGGTTTCGAGGAGGTGCGCATCAATGATCGTGACGCGTACATCCTTGAGATCGAGGAGCGCTATGTGGCGGACGCGTTGAATTCACTTTCGATCGAGGGATATGAAGTATCGGAAGAGTTGATTGAAAAGGTGCAGGATGGTCAATGGAAACCGGACGATGACGCCCAGGACTTTGAGACCAGGAACGCGCTGGCGGCAAAGGGGTATAGACTTGCATTCGAGGAGGTGCGGGAGGATATCCGGAAGATCCTTGATGGAGCTGCTACAGGTGAACTTCTTGAGGAAAGGCACCAGGACTGGTTTCGAGCCATGTTCAGCCCCTCTGTAACCGCAGGCATCATCAAGCCGCATCAGCTCGCAGGTTATCGTTCACACAATGTCTATCTGCGCGGTTCTTCGCATGTGCCCTTGCCGCCACACGCGATCGTTGACGCAATGGAAGCTTTGTTCGAATGCATTTCGCAGGAGCGCGATGCACGCGTTAAGGCACTCCTCGCCCCATTCCTGTTCACGTACATTCATCCGTTCCCTGATGGGAACGGCAGGGCGGCGCGTTTCATAATGAATGCGCTGTTGGCGGAAAGCGGAGTGCCGTGGACCGTCATTCCAGTTGCACGCCGTGACGAGTACATGAACGCCTTGGAAAAAGCGAGCCAGCACGAGAATATCGTACCCCTCACGATTTTCGTGTCTGAGCTGGTCAACACGTCTCCGCCCGCCAGAGGCGCTCAGACCGCGTGGAAAGCCAAGTAGCGTTGCCGCGTACATACGACCGATCTGCCGAGATTTCGTCGCACGGAACAAATTTTACGACGCAGTACGTCTATTTATTTGTCCCAGAAATCTCTGGTGGGGGTCGCAGCAATTCCCACGCCTCAATTCCTAAGACTGTGGCGAGGCGATCCACGACATCGATGCTCGCGGCATAAACGCATCGCTCCAAGGCGCTGACATAAGTGCGGTCGATTTCGGCGCGATGAGCAACCTCCTCCTGCGACAAACCTTTGGCCTGCCTAGCAGCTCGCAGATTATTCGCAAACATCTCTCGAATCTCCATGTTGAGGAGATCAGCGGGTTGATGAGTATTCCACCACGGAGTATTCTCTACATGTCTTCCATGTAGAGCCGCGCCTTTGGCTCTTTTTGGAAGGCACAACTACGGCGCGTGGTGGTCTCAGTCGATTTGCAATACAAATGCGGGTCGTAACCGAGAGTGGATCTCGAATGCAGCGCGAACGCATAAATCAGTTCCGCAGATGAGCTTGAAGAACCGTGTCAGAAAATAAAA
>JBBSOT010000217.1:0-8529 GCA_038259455.1 Hyphomicrobiales bacterium
GAGCTGAAGCCGCTGTTCGACCAGCTTGGCCGCATCGCCAGCCCGCAGCCGCCGACGCTGTTCGACTCGGCAGCGGCGGCAGGCCGCATCGGCCGCTTCTTCGATGTTGCCACTCCTGACAGCTTTGGCGCCTTCGGCCGCGCCGAACTGTCGGCGATCGCGGCGATCATCGCCTATGTGGAGAAGACACAGAAGGCGGAGCGCCCGCCGCTGTCGTTTCCCCAGCGCGAGCAGACGGGTTCGACGCTGTTCATCGACCCGGCGACGCGCGGCAATCTCGAGCTCGTGCGCACGCTGTCGGGCAGCCGCGACGGCTCGCTGTTCAAGGCGATCGACCGGACGGCGACGGGCGCCGGAGCGCGGCTCCTGGCAGACCGGCTGATGTCGCCGCTCACCGATCCGCCCGCGATCAACGCCCGGCTCGACGCGGTCGGTTTTTTCCTTGCCGAGCCGCAGCTTTGCGAAGCATTGCGCGCCGCGCTGAAAGGCGTCGCCGACATGCCGCGCGCGCTGACCCGGCTGGCGCTCAACCGCGGCGGACCGCGCGACCTCGGCGCGCTGCGCTCCGGCTTCGCGGCGGCGGGCGAGATCGCCGCGCTGCTGTCGAACGCCGCTTTGCCAGACGAACTCGCGGCCGCGATGGATGCCATTGCCGCGCTGCCCAGGGCTCTTGCCGGGCATCTCGAGACCGCGCTCGGCGACGAACTGCCGCTTTTGAAGCGCGACGGTGGCTTCGTGCGCAAGGACTACGATGCCGAGTTGGATGAGATGCGCTCGCTGCGCGACGCATCGCGCCGGGTGATCCTCGGCATGGAGCGCGAGCTGATCGACGAGACCGGGATAAGGTCGCTCAAGATCCGCCACAACAACGTGCTTGGCTATTACATCGAGGTGACCGCCAACCATCAGGCGGTGCTGAACGGAACGGACGCGCTGAAGGCGCGCTTCATCCACCGCCAGACGATGGCCAGCGCCATGCGGTTCACCACCACGGACCTCGCCGGGCTCGAAACGAAGATTGCCAACGCTGCCGACCGGGCGCTGTCGATCGAGCTTGGCGTCTTCGACCGTCTGGTGGCGGAGGCGGTTGCTGCCGCCGGACCGATCCGCGCCGGTGCGGAGGCACTCGCGGTGTTGGATGTATCGGCAGCGATGGCAAAGCTGGCCGCAGCCGAGGACTATTGTCGTCCTTCGGTCGACGCCAGCCTGTCCTTCGAGATCAAGGGCGGCAGGCATCCGGTGGTCGAGCAGGCGCTGCGCCGCCAGGCCGAAAACCCCTTCGTCGCCAATGATTGCGACCTTTCGCCGGAGGGCGATGCACGTCATGGCGCCATCTGGTTGCTGACCGGCCCCAACATGGGCGGCAAATCGACCTTCCTGCGCCAGAACGCGCTGATTGCCATTCTGGCGCAGATGGGCAGCTACGTACCGGCGGCAAGCGCCCGCATCGGCGTCGTCGACCGGCTGTTCTCGCGCGTTGGCGCATCCGACGACCTGGCGCGCGGCCGTTCGACCTTCATGGTCGAAATGGTCGAGACGGCGGCTATCCTCAACCAGGCCGGTGAGCGCTCGCTGGTCATCCTCGATGAGATCGGCCGCGGCACCGCGACCTTCGACGGACTGTCGATCGCCTGGGCTGCCGTCGAATACCTTCATGAGAAGAACCGCTGCCGGGCGATTTTCGCAACGCATTTCCACGAGATGACCTCGCTGAGCGCGAAGCTCGGCCGGCTGCACAATGTCACGATGCGGGTCAAGGAATGGGAGGGCGACGTGGTCTTCCTGCACGAGGTGGCGATGGGCGCTGCCGACCGCAGCTATGGCGTCCAGGTGGCGCGACTGGCTGGTCTGCCGGCCGCCGTCGTGCAGCGCGCCCGTGACGTGCTCCAGCAGCTCGAGACAGGCGAATCCGCCGGCAAGGCCGACCGGCTTGTCGACGATCTGCCGCTGTTTTCGGCAGTTGCCAGGCGCGAGGCGCCACCACCGGCAAAAGCAGATGCGCTCGGCGCGGCGCTCGAAGCCATCCACCCCGACGAACTGACCCCCCGTGAGGCGCTCGAAGCATTGTACCGGCTGAAGGGGTTGGCCGGACGATGATGTGGCATGGGCAGGGTGCTCACTCGCCGCCCATGCAGTCGACCGAGCCAGCCCGACGCTTCCTTTTCATTTGCAAGAGAATGGAGATCTGACGCCGCATCAGACGTGCAGTCGTCAGTCGTCGTTGCCTTCAGGCGAGGCGCCACGGCTCTGGCGCAGCGTAAAGACCTTTCGCAGCACGACCTTGATACGCTTGAAATCGTAGCGGCGCCTCAACCTGGCCAGTGTCGCGCGGTGGGCGATGTCGATCGAAGGCACGGAATCAGGCGCGGTCGCCTGAGGCAGGGCAAGGAGAGCTTCTGCGTGGGTGTCGGCAAAAGGCTGCGGGTCGTAGGTCGCGAAACGCGTCGGCGGGTCACTAAGCACTGTAGGATTGCTGTTGATTTCGAAGACCATCAGCTTTCCCTCCGCCAGCGTGTAATCGATGCGCCCGTATTGCATGCGGGCCCTGTCGAAAATCTGCATCACCTCGTCAGCATGAGGGTTCTCGGCGATGTAGTTCGTGATCTCTGCGCGATGTGCAGCCAGCAAATGATCGGGCGCATTCTTGACGAACCAGCTCTTCGACATGGCGCAATGCTGCGCGTAGATCGTATCCCCGATCCGGAATGCCGCGAACTTCCGGTAGTAGCCATCCGGCCACCGCTCACCGACCATTTCCACAACCATGGGCCGCACGAATTTCAGCTGGTCCAACCGACCGAGTTCCTCGTCGAGAGTCGCCCGGTCGTGCAGCAGCAGCGGCGTTTCGTAGAGGGCGCCGACCTCGTCTCGAATGAAGACAGGATAGCGGATCGTGTTGTCCAATGCGTTCGGCCTGAACACGTTGAACCCATTGCTGCCGTCGGCATTCAGCAGGCGCAGAAGTTCAAAGCGCTGCATACTTGCCGTCGGGTGGTTCAATTGAGTGAGCGAAGTCAGTCGCGCCAGATCGTCACTCAGCAAGGAGGCCCTCGCCAACTCAACCGAGGTCAGCCGGTCCATGTCGGTCCATATCACCACGCCGGCCGCCACGTTCAGCAGCAGCCCGGCATCCTGATAGCTGACCAGCCGGAACACCGATTGCAGATCCTGGCGATGATAGAGCAGCACGACAGCATGCGTGTAGGCGTGCTTTCGATGCGTCACGTAGAAGATCATGCAGTTTCGTTGCCTCGATGGCGGGTTTCGCACCGGGTGATGACTAGCAAATATGCGCCATGCTACCTATAGCTTCGTCGATTAATTGCCACGGTCGAGATATGAATTCTGAGAGCACCGCCCTACCCATCCGTCAGCTGAACCTTGATGACATGCCACTGCTGATGGAACTCGAGGTGGCGGCGTGGACTGCGCCGCTGCAGGCACGCGAGGAGGTCATCCGCTACCGGCTGGAGCTTGGCCACACGATGTTCGGTGCCATCGACGGCGACGTACTCGCCGGTACGTTGTGCTTCGTTGAAACCAACCAGGATCCTCTCGTGCGCTCCGGGTTTCCGACGAACTTTGACGCCTATGCCTCGCTACCGCGCAGCGAGCCGGTCTACGCGCTATATGCCTATAATCTGTGCGTGCGTCCCAGCCATCGCGGCGGCAACACGGCCGTACGGCTGCTCCGGAAAATGGAAAACCATGGTCGTTCTCTCGACGCTCGATGGCTTATCGGCGATGGCCGATGCTCAGCCTATGCCGGCTCATCCGGCGACGATTACGAGAAGGTGCGCGCCGACCCGCGATTCCGCGCCAGTATTGACCGTTGGCATACGTCCGGCATCAAGCCACCTTTGGACGAGATAATACGCGATCCGCTGCTGCGGATGCATTACCGCGTGTTGGACTGCGAGTTCCTTTACGTGATGCCCGACTTCTTCCCGCAGGATGCGACCTCGGGCGGTTTCCGTGTTATCTCTGGAAAAGACCTCAAGGGATGAACCGCTGGCAGTCCATCGCATCACGGATTCGTTTTTCGATCCATTCGCTCAAGCGGGCGATCCGTTTCCGCAATTCGCACGAATGCGGGCCGACGGCGGCATCGCACGTGGTGCTGCGCCTTATCCCGAAATTACCGACGCGCTTTATGTCTTCAGCCATGAACTTGTATCACGCACGCTGAAGCATCCCGACTTGTTGCAGGCGCCGCCCGGCCAATACGAACTTGTTCGCCGAAAGCTTGTCGATCAGGGGCCGATGGCTTTACTTGCCCGCTCCCTCCTGCTCTCCGATCCCCCGCAGCATGGTGAGTTGCGCCGACCTGTCGCCGGCTTCCTCTCCCGGTCTGCCATCGAGAGGCTGTCAGATGGCCTGCGCACATTAAGTAAGGATCTCGTCGATCGCGCGCGGCCGGCCGGCCGTGTGGATGCCGTCGTCGACCTCGCCATCCCTGTGTCCTTCTGGTTGCTGCAGGAGATTCTCGGCATCGAGATTGAAGACCCCTGGGCGTTAAAGGCGGTTACAGGTCAAATGGCCGCCGGTTTCGACCTGCGAAAGAGCCAGCCTCCCGCGACGATCACAGAGGCTTATGTCGAATGCCAGGCGTTTGTTGAGGAACGATTGGCACAGCAAGCCTTCCGGCCGGCTGGCATGGTCGCCGGCATGATGAAGGAGGCGGCGGAAGGCCGATGGTCTCGGGAAGATGTCGTGGCCAATGTCGTGTTCATGATCTTTGCCGGCCAGGAAACCGTCGTCGATGCACTTGGCAATGCTATCGTCGCTCTTGACCGCTTTCCCGACCAACGCGCCATGCTCGACCGCCGTGAGGTTGACTGGAGCAACGCTGCGGCAGAACTTCTGCGCTACGGCGCCTCGGTGCAATACGCAGTCGCACGGATCGCGGCGCAAGATATCGACCTTGGCGATGTCAGGATAGCTGCCGGGGAGGCTGTGGTGCCGGTACTCGGCAGCGCCAACCGAGACGACGCCGTGTTCGGCGATGGCGACCGACTGGACCTCACCCGTTCACCGGCACCGTCGATGACCTTTGGGACGGGAATGCATGTCTGTCTCGGCCAGCATGTCGCCCGTATCGAAATCGCTGCGATGATAGAGGCGCTGTTTACCTGCGCGCCCGGCTGGCGGCTCGATTCTGCCCGTGCCGTGCGTCGTCCGCTGCTGTCGTTCTATGGAATGAGTTCGGCCCCGCTGATCCTCAACGGCCCGGGAGAGACACCGGTCGGGTCTGGTCGCGTATCGCCGGATCGAGCGAACTGACAATTTCGGCAACCTTCTCGCGCAAGGCCTCCACCATCTCGGGCTGGAGCGGATCGAGAATATCATTCTGATCCCTCGTCGCCCTGTACTCTTCCAGGGACGGCGCCTCGTTCGCTGGTGTGAAACCCGTGCCGCGACCAATCTTCTCGGCGAGTTCATGCCTGGATTTGACTGCATAGTGGCGAATCCAGCCGACCTTCCACTCCATCGGCATGGCGGCTTCATGCCGGTCAAGCGTCATGCCGTCGATCATCGTCTTGCGGCGTCCGATGGGGAATCCGTGCGGGTGGGCGATGAACAGCCTGGGGTTGCGCACGGCCTTGGGCAGGACAGATATGACCCGCGCAAACGCCTTCTTCCAGCGCGCGGTAGACACGTCGTGCCCGCCTCGCCTTGAGAAGCGCACGGTAACCAGTTCATCTTCATAGAAATCTCTGCCGTTGCTGCCAAAATTCACCCAGCGGAAGGCGACACTGTGCACCCCTTTCCTGCTCAACGCCGAGCGGATCAGTTCGGCGCCACTCCATGGTGGCCCGTCAAGCGGCTCGAAGAACTCGTCTGCGTCCAGAAAACCCATGTAGCGGTAGCCCTGCAGAAGCACCCGCCAGTAAAGATAGGAATACGCCCGTCGCTGCGGTTGCAGCGGGTCGTGCCGCCAGTCAACCAGCTGGATCCACCCCGCATCCCGCAGTGCCGAGAGTACTGCCGTCTGCGGGCCGGCAGTGCAGTTGTCGGCGATCATCAGGTCGAAACCGTGCAGCTTGTGCCATGCGATCCACTCGATCACGTAGGGCTGCTCAAGCTTCATCATCGCACAGATGACCGGCGTCTTGTTGGAGAATGGAAATCTCATCGGGGGTCTATTCCTGATCCATTGCCCACAGCCGATGGCGCGACCTGTTGGAACGGGATCAAGTCGTCATAGAGTGCAGCGAATTGTTCGCCTGAGCCCGTCCAGTCACCCATGTCGAACCGGTAAAAGCGGTAGCGCGGGTCCTCCATCGGAAGCAAGTCGATATCGGGTCTTTTGCGCGGATCGAATATGCCTGCCACCGGCAGGTGGATCGTCTGCGCCGAGGATAGCCAGCACGCCAGCCAGGAGAAACTGCTGACGGAGGCAACAACATGACTTGCGCGGCGCAATGTCTCGAAGTCGGTCAATGGCGATACTTTCGGAGCAAACGTTGCACGCGGGAAGCGTTGCCGCAGGCGTCGGCAATACTCGTTGTCGTCATGGATCTGTCCGACGAAAACCGGCTTGCGACCGCTGTCCTTGACCAATTGCTCAAAGAACCCGAATGGCATCGGGCAATAGTTCCGGTGGAAGCCATCGAGAATCTCGCCGGCCCTTACATTGATAACGAGAAAGTCGTCTCCATAGGTCGTCGCTTCGACGGCGCGCCCGTCGAACATCGCGGCAACTTCCGCCCGATCATAGTACTCCAACCTGTGCGCGAAGCCTTTGAACTGGATGCTGCGCGCGCGCTTTTCACGAAACTGCGCGACAATTCGGTCAAGGTCATAGCGATGATAGCCTTCGACCCGCAGCACACGGTATTTCCAGAACATGGGCGGTCGTATCGTCGCGATCGACCATTCCGGCAGTTCGGCGTTGCAGACGTAACCGCCGGGAATGCGGTTCGCCAGCACATGACTGAACATGTACTGGAACATCCTGTTGGCAAGCCCTCCGAGAGGTCGCATGACGATGGGTGTCTGCTGCATCGAATCTCCTGAATGCCAGATTCCGATGGTTATATCGATCTTTCGCTTGCTCAACGATCATCGACGGCAAGGAGTGGTAACGTTGCGCGACCGATCGCTGAAGAATTGTGCAAAGGCTGCCATATGGCCGCCAATTGCCAGGTGGGGCCGGGCCAAGATTTCCAGCCTGATCAGCTCGCGATTGCGCCCAGCTTCAGGGTCATCGCCTCGATCAGCACCTCTCCCTCGTAGGGCTTTCGCACGATGGGCACCGAGCGAAACTGCTCGGGGATGATCGCGGTGTCGCCGTAGCCCGTCGCGAAAATGAAAGGAATGCCGCGACGGTGCAACTCTTCGGCGACGGGCAACGAGGTGCCGCTGCCAAGATTGACGTCGAGCACCGCAATGTCGGGCGCCTGCTTGCCTATCGCAGCCAGCGCCATATCGGCGGAACTGGCGGTCGCGACATTCTTTATGCCGTGATCGCCCAGCGAGGCCTCCACGTCCATCGCAATCAGCATCTGGTCCTCGACGAGCAATACGTTGAGATCGGTCGGGAGCGTCGTCGCGCCGGACGGCTTTTTCACAGATGGCTGGGCCGCAGGCCCTGCCATATTGCCGTCGCTGATCGCGACGTGCCGGGACGGCAGGCAAAAATGGGCATGGAGACCTTCAGGACGGAACTCGACATTGCGGGTTCCGCCGAGGTCGTAGGGTATGCTGCGGTCGATCAGGGCGCTACCGAACCCCTGGCGCGATGGAACGGTCACATCCGGACCGCCTGATTCCGTCCAGTAAATGTCGGCGCCGCCATCGCCATTGATCCGCCAGACGATGTCGAGCTTGCCGCCGGGTCGTGACAGGGACCCGTATTTGGCCGCATTGGTTGCGAGCTCGTGCAGCACAAGCGCCATCACCGAATAGGCCCGGCTGTCCAGCCAAAGCGCCGGACCGTCGAGATTGATTTCGGTCTGCCCGCTGCGATAAGGCATGAGTTCTGCGCTGACAAGATGGAGCAGCAGCCCTCCGCCGTCACTGCGGATCACCTGGTCATGAGCAACGGAAAGGGCCTGTATCCGGCCCTTCAGCGAAGCCACGTAGTCACTGAGACTGCGCCCCTCATGTACCGGATGGCCGACCAGCGACTTGATGATGGCGAGAATGTTCTTGACCCGGTGATTGAGCTCATCGTTCAGCATGCGCTGGCGAACGGCGGCCTTGGCGCGCTCTTCCGTCATCAGGTCGTTGTGCCGCAAAACGACTTCGACAATGGCCGCACGAACTGCTTCCGCGATCTCGCGGTCCTCTTCGGTCCACGGCTGCGCCTGGCGAACCACGGTCTCCTTCCAGATGGCGAAACTCTTGCGCGGCGTCAGCCTGTCACCGAGGGGGCCGGTCGAATAGGATTTCTCCGGATTGCCCGCCCATTCGAGGGTCTGGACCAGTTCGCGCCGGAAAAAGAACATGTAATCGCGCGGCGCCGGCGACAGCGGAATGGCCAGCAGACCGGCGGCATCGGCGGCAAAAGTCTCGGCTTCGACA
>JBBSOT010000218.1:0-8513 GCA_038259455.1 Hyphomicrobiales bacterium
AGGGAATACCGGCGCGCGCGAACAGCAGGCGCATGTAGTCGTAGATCTCGGTGACCGTGCCGACCGTCGAGCGCGGGTTGCGCGATGTGGTCTTCTGTTCGATGGAAATGGCCGGCGACAGGCCATCGATCTGGTCGACGTCCGGCTTCTGCATCATTTCGAGGAACTGGCGCGCATAGGCCGACAGGCTCTCGACATAGCGCCGCTGGCCCTCGGCATAGATGGTGTCGAAAGCGAGCGAGGATTTGCCGGAGCCTGACAGGCCGGTCATCACGATCAGCGAATCCCGCGGGAGATCGAGATCGATGTTCTTCAGATTGTGTTCGCGTGCGCCACGAATGGACAGGAATTTATGGTCGGCCATGACCGCTCCACCGCCTCAGTCTTGTATGTCGGGATGGCAGGGGAAACGCCGCCAAGCCCATATCTAGGTATTTTCGCCGCCACGTCGAGAGGCAGAGCCGCCACAAATTCGGTCTTGCGATGAATCGCACCCAAGGGCAAGGGCAAAGAACAAAGATCGAACAGGCTCCTGACAATTGCTGGCGGTCCCTGTGGGACGGATGGCCGCCGATCACGTTTTGTGTAGCCGGCTGATTGGCGATTGACGTGTCCGGGCTACGGGTACAGACTTCCAATCGTCACCGGAGCCGCATGTCCCCGAGACATGCATCGCTGCCAGAGAGGCGGTCTGCGAGACGCCGCAGACGGGCGACAAGGCGACGGCGAGACACATGTGCAAACGGACGTAGGAGTGAGGCATGACGCCACCTAATTGTCCCGCATGGCTCCATTAAAGCCTGGAGCCACAGCAGGCGCAGGTGCCTGACTTCGTTTGGCAGACCACACTGCTGATACGCTAAAATCAGAGACCATTGGTCGGATCGTCGGCTGATTGCCGCGTTGCATCCGAATTCAAAGCCGGTCGTCGACGACCGGTAGCCTGGGCAGAGCCCGGGAAGGGCCCTGTACGTCTTGAGTGACGGCAGGGCCGGTTCATGTCGCAAGCCGGACCTCGGGGGTCGCAGACTTCCAATGGCTTAGGCGGAAAGGGGCCGGGCCGGTCAATGTTGCAGACAGCAAGCCTGCAAAGGCATTGGCGACGGGGCAGGGCGTTCATCTGGCATACTGTAGGCTTCTAAACGATTGATAGCCGCTGGGCGGGAGTGTCGGGAGAGACAATCCCGAAAACTGACAGGCCGAGGTCCGATGGGGTCTCGGTTCGGGATCAATGCGCGTCACGACAACTGATCGCCAGGCATGCTTTTCCTGGCCGCCGCATCCGTTCCGCAACCGTGACAGGATCGTTCTGGCCGACGTCCGGGAAATCCGGATCTGTACCAGGGTCATCGCGGAGATGTTGCAAAAGACCCGGAAACATTATAGAACAAACAAAGAACAAAACACATGTGGACAGTGGACGTGCGCACGGCATTCAACCGGGCCGTCTGCGGCGCGATCATATAGGATGCGCGCGAAATCGGGGTCGGCTGGCCCCGCAAGCGTATTGGAGAAGTAACATGGCAGGCAGCGTCAACAAGGTCATTCTGGTCGGTAATCTCGGGGCTGATCCCGAAATCCGGCGTCTGAATTCGGGCGATCCGGTCGTCAACATGCGCATCGCGACATCGGAAAGCTGGCGCGACAAGCAGTCGGGCGAGCGCAAGGAAAAGACCGAGTGGCACAATGTCGTGATCTTCAACGACCAGCTTGCCAAGGTCGCGGAGCAATACCTGAAGAAGGGCGCCAAGGTTTATATCGAGGGCCAGATCCAGACCCGCAAATGGCAGGATCAAACCGGCAACGACCGCTATACGACCGAGATCGTGCTGCAGAAATACCGTGGCGAGTTGCAGATGCTGGACTCGCGCGGCGGCGGCGACGGTGGCCAGGTCAGCTACGGTGGTGGTGGCGGTGGCCGGTCGCAGGGTTCGGATTTCGGCCAGTCCGGGCCTGACGATCGCGGCGGCGGCGGAAGCCGTGGCGGCGGCGGCGGCGGCGGTTCGCGCGATCTGGACGATGAAATTCCGTTCTGATCGACGCCTGGTGGCCAGAATGGCCGCACCCGACGGGGCAGGCGCCTTTCGCGGGCTCCTGCCGGCCGTCTGCGTCGCGGCGCTGGCCGGACTGGCGTCACCGGCAGTTGCCGGCGAGGCAGATGTCGAAGCGGTCGAGGTCTCGCTGCAGGCCGATGGTACCTACAGTTTCGATGTCACGATCCGGCATGCCGACGAAGGATGGAGCCATTACGCGGATCGCTTCGAAATCCTCGACGACAGCGGCGCGGTCGTTGGAACGCGGACGCTGTTTCATCCGCGTGTCGACGAACAACCCTTTACCCGCAGCCTCGCAGTGACGCTTCCCGAAGGAGTCGAAAGCGTCGTCGTGCGCGCGCATGATTCAGTGCATGATTTCGGCGGACGTGAGATGACCGTCACGCTGCCGCGGCGCTGAGACTGCCTCGCCAGCAGACATTCGCCGCCAAATCCCTGAATCGTCCGCAAACTGCCTTGACGAAGACGCGCAGCCGGATGGCCCAGGGTCTTGCCCTCTTGCGGAGGCGGGCAACACCAGGCAACTGTCTCCAGCCCCTGCCAAACTGGAGATCGACTGATGAAAGCGCGCGTCAAATGGGTTGAGGACCGGACCTTTGTCGGCGAGTCCGGCAGTGGTCACAAGCTGGTGTTCGGCACAGCGCTCGGACTCGAGGGCCGTTCGCCCGGTCCCAGCCCGATGGAACTGGTGCTGATCGGCGCCGGTGGTTGCTCGGCCTATGACGTCATCCATATTCTTGAGAAAGGGCGCGAGGCGATCGAGGATTGCGTCGTCGAGATGGAGGCTGACCGGGCCGAAACCGAGCCGAAGGTTTTCACCCGCATCCACATGCACTTCCTGGTGAAGGGCCGGGGGCTCTCCGAGGCCAAGGTGGCGCGTGCGATCGATCTGTCGCATCAGAAATACTGCTCGGCAACGGTGATGCTCGCCAAGACGGCGACGATCACGCATGATTTCGAGATCATCGAGACAGGCGCGTCGGCTTCGGCTTAGGGTCCAAGCTGGGGTGTAGTCGTTTCAAAGGGCCTGGCGATGCAGGCGCTTGCGCCGACCGCTCAATGCCGTGCCGAGAAAGCTCGGCATATTCCGGAATCCGAGTGCTAGACTGACGGAGCATCAAGATCGCTCAAACGCCGAGATTCCGATGAATTCCACGATCGCCTCCCTTGCCGAGAAGATCCAGCATCTTGAGGCTGAGCTTGAGGCGGAACTCGCAAAGCGCCGCGCCGACCTCGATTTCGGGTTGGAGAAAGGTCGCGCGCGCTTCGAGGAGGAGCTTCTTCGGCGGCATCGCGAACTGAAGACACGCCTGTCGAGCTACATGTTGAATGCGCGTCCCATGGTGGTGCTGACAGCACCCTTCATTTACGCTCTGATCGTGCCTCTTGTCATTCTCGACCTGTTCGTAACCGTTTACCAGGCGGTATGCTTTCCGGCCTACGGGCTGAAGAAAGTACGGCGTGGCGACTACCTCGTCTTCGACAGGCATCATCTCGCCTATCTGAACGTCATCGAGAAATTCAACTGCGCCTACTGCTCCTACGCCAATGGTCTGATCGCCTATGCGCGCGAGATTGCCGGACGGACCGAGCAGCACTGGTGTCCCATCAAGCATGCGCGCCGGGTCGTCGGAGCCCACGCAGCCTATGCGCACTTCGAGGATTACGGCGATGCCGAAGCGTACAGGGAGTTGCAGCGGGGCGTCGCAGGAAAGCCGGACGCTTGACGGGACGCGATTCGCTTCCGGCAATCACCGGGTGCCCGCCTCAGGCCGCCATCAGGGCCTTGATGCCGTCATCGACGAACTGCACCGCCAGTGCAGCGAGGATGACGCCCAGCAGCCGTGTCAGGATCGAGCGGCCGGTCTGGTCGAGAATAAGATCAATGCGTTTCGCGAGTATCAAGGGAAGGAAGCAAGGCCAGGCAGAGCATGATCGATCACGACCAGCCTGCTCTGGCCTTCGATAACCTGGCGAAGTAACGGCGGCTTGCCAAAGCTGGCTCGATCAAGGCTTGCTTTCGGCCCGGTCAGGCAGGGACAAGGCCAGCTCTTGAGCGCTCAACGCTGCGGCTCAGCCACAGCAGCGCAAATCCGAACAGCGGTATGAAGATGTCGGTCCAGAAGATGATGCCGGCATTGCCCGGTGCGAAGTCATGCGCCGTGATCATCTGAATGACGTGGCCAGCGGCCGCACTGAGCGTGAAGATACTCTCGCCGATCACGGCCACGAAGCGCAGATCATAACTCCTGAAGGCTGCGAGAAATCCCACAACCGCGAAGCCGAGGCTCGCGGTTCCAACCTCGAACTGGAACGGACTGTCGGCCCAGCCGATAAAGGCGGCGGACACTTGGCCGAAGAAGACGTGCATGACGAAGTTCCAGAAGCTGTCGATGCCAATGCTGAAGAACACGTACGAGGTGAGGAGCTTATCGACGACGCGCGGCCCGTCGAGTGGAACTGCCGATCGAACAAGGGCAGAAAGGGCGACGATGAAACCGAGCACAAAGAAGCTCAGCGAATAGTTCGACAACACGAATGTGATCGTCGCCCTGATCAGATCGGCCAGCATAAGGAGAATGTCCTTCAACGTGAGATGGATATGACCGCCGCCCGAGCCCAGATCAACAGATTTCCAGGGCGACGAATGAGAGATTACGGCGGCGATCCTCGAGGCAGAGGACGGGGCTCTACCCGCCGATCAAAAATCCGGAAAGCGTAATGACCGATACCCGTCACTTCGGGAAATGCTCGACATGGGTCTCGGCGGTGCGGCCAAAATAGACGACGCGGCGGCCCAAGAACGAGACGATGTAGCCCGCGCAACCTGCGGCTTTCGCCTTTTCGCAGAAGGCGACGTAGCTGTAGTCGGCCGGGTTTGCCTGCGCCCATCGCACAAGGCGCTCGACCTCGGCGGCATCGAAGGCGGCGGCTACACTGCCAGCGGAAGGCTGCATATCCATCGTTACGCTGTCGCCGTCCGGCAGATAGTCGGTCCGGCTGTTGCGGCGATAGTCGACCATGTAGCCCTCGAAGCCGGCGGCGATCAGCTTGCCGACGATTTCCGGAAAGCTCAGGCTTCCATCGTGAGCGGCATGCAGGCAAGTTTCAGCAATCGAAATCCGTTCCGCGTCCATGGCGGTTTCCCTTCGTTTCAAGATCGAATTTGGCCGGCGGGTTCAGTCCACCGGGGTTGCTTTCAGCTCGCCCCGTTCGGCGAGAGCCCTCAGGATCCGGTCGAGCGTCTGGTGCTCTTCCCTCGTCAAAACGCCGAAGAATTCAGCGTCATTCTTGTCGGCAAGCGATGCCAGGACCGGGATCTTGGCCCGGCCCTCTGTTGTCAGCGACAGGCTTTGAGCGCGCTTGTCTTCCTGGCTTTGCGCCCGCTTAACCAATCCCTTGGCTACCAGCCTTTCCGCAAGTTTGCTGATGGCCCCCTTCGTCATACCCATCCCCTCGGCCAGAACTGACGGAGGTGTCGGCTCCAAATCGTAGAGCGCCCGCATGAACGCCCACTCCGCGACGGTCACGTCTTCGCCCGATACCTTACGCGCGAACTCCTGCGACACAGCGTTTGACACCATTCGCATCCAGTACCCGGTGTGATCGGTCAGTTCCGAGGTCGAGTTCATGAGGCACCTTTGTTGACTAGGAAACTAAATTATCGAAGTTTCCTAGTCAACAACAATTTCTGGAAGCCTATGGCGCGACCGCTTGCGTGATCGGGCGGGAAGGTACCTTGACCGACCCTTGTCCGCTCACGCCGCCATCAGGGCCTTGATGCCGTCAGCGACGAACTGCACCGCCAGTGCAGCGAGGATGACGCCCAGCAGTCTTGTCAGGATCGAGCGGCCGGTCTGGCCGAGCAGTCCGTCAATGCGTTCTGCGAGCAGAAAAACCAGAAAGGTGACAAGAAGGCAAAGCGCGATGATGCCGACCAGCGACGCTTGCCCGGCAACACCCGGCATCGAGCCTGACAGCAGCACGGTTGCGGAGATGGCGCCCGGACCTGCGATCAGCGGAATGGCCAGAGGGAAGGCCGCAATATTGTGGATCAGGTCCTTGGTGATGGCGACGTCGGAGATCTTCTCCTTGCGGTCCTGACGCTTCTCGAAGACCATTTCGAAGGCGATGAAGAACAAGAGAAAGCCGCCTGCGACACGGAAAGCCGGCAAGGTGATGCCAAATACCGACAGGATCGCTGCCCCGGCCAGCGCAAACAGGGCCATGACCGAGAAACCGATGATTGAGGCACGTACAGACACCTGTCGGCGCTCGTCACGGTTCATGCCGCGCGTAACTGCCAGGAACAGTGGCGCCAGGCCCGGCGGGTCGATGGTCACGAGGATTGTGACGAAGGCATTGAAAAGACTGTCATAACTCGGCATGGCGCGTCCTCCTCACGCAGGCTAGCGCGGGCAGGGTCCCAGCGCCAGCCCGCAAGATTCTCGGATTCGTCGCCAAGGCCCGTCGAGCCACCCGGAAAGCGCCGCGTTGCCGGGGCTGGTGCAGCGGCATTTCAGGCCTGGCATCCGGTCGAAATCGCGCCTGTGGCCAACGCGGGCCAAGGCCCGGAATGCTTGGATAATGGCGGTCGCTTCCTATATAGACGGGATATGATTCTCAACCGTCCAAGTGAGCCAATTTGAACGATCAAAAAACACCGCGCGAGCCTGGCGGCCCCTCCGGTATCGAGCCGATTTCGATCATCGAGGAAATGCAGCGTTCCTATCTCGATTACGCGATGAGCGTGATTGTCAGCCGGGCGCTTCCCGACGTGCGCGACGGCATGAAGCCGGTGCACCGGCGCATCCTGTTTGCAGCGCATGAGAGCGGCTATCACTGGAACCGGAAATATGTGAAGTCGGCGCGTCCTGTCGCCGACGTGATGGGTAAATACCATCCACATGGCGACGCTTCCATCTATGACGCCCTCGTTCGCATGGCGCAGCACTGGTCGCTGCGGGTACCGCTGATTGACGGACAGGGTAATTTCGGCTCGATCGACGGGGATCCGCCGGCGGCCATGCGCTACACCGAGTCGCGTCTGACCAAGGTAGCGCACGAACTGCTCGAGGACATCGACAAGGATACGGTCGACTTCCAGGACACCTATGACGCGTCGGGCAGCGAACCGAAAGTTCTGCCGGCACGTTTTCCCGCGTTGCTGGTCAATGGTGCGGGCGGCATTGCCGTCGGAATGGCGACCAACATACCGCCTCAAAATCTGTCCGAAGTCTGCGATGGCGCAATCGCGCTGATCGACAATCCGGCGATCGACTTGCCGACCCTGATGGAGATCATCCCCGGGCCGGACTTCCCGACGGGCGCGATCGTTCTCGGCCGGGCCGGAATCTACTCCGCCTACTCGACCGGTCGCGGATCGATCCTGATGCGCGGCAAGGTCAATATCGAAGAGCGACCCAACGACCGCGAAGCCATCATCATCACAGAAGTTCCCTACCAGGTGAACAAGTCGACGATGATCGAGAAGATGGCCGAACTTGTGCGTGACAAGCGCATCGAGGGTATCTCCGACATTCGCGACGAGAGCGACCGGCAGGGCTACCGCGTCGTCATCGAACTGAAGCGGGACGCGGTTTCGGACGTGATCCTGAACCAGCTTTACCGCTATACGCCCCTGCAGACGTCGTTCGGCGCCAATGTGGTCGCTCTCAACGGCGGCAAGCCGGAAGTGATGACGCTGATCGACATGCTGAAGGCTTTCGTCGCCTTCCGCGAGGAAGTGATCAGCCGGCGGACGAAATTCCTGCTGCGCAAGGTGCGCGACCGCGCCCATGTGCTGGTCGGTCTTGCGATTGCCGTTGCCAATATTGACGAAGTAATCAAGCTCATCCGCCAGGCGCCCGACCCGCAGACCGCGCGCGAGCAGCTGATGACGCGCCGCTGGCCGGCGGCCGACGTCGAATCGCTGATCCTGCTGATCGACGATCCGCGTCATCGCATCAACGAGGACGGCACCTACAACCTGTCCGAAGAACAGGCGCGCGCCATTCTCGAACTGCGCCTGCAGAGGCTGACAGCGCTTGGCCGCGACGAAATCGCCGACGAACTCAACACGATCGGAGCCGAGATCAAGGACTATCTCGACATCCTGTCGTCGCGCGTACGAATACAGCAGATCGTCAAGGACGAGCTGATTGCGGTGAGGGAAGAGTTCGGCACGCCGCGCCGCACGGAACTGCTCGACGGCGCAGCCGACATGGATGACGAGGACCTGATCCAGCGCGAGGACATGGTCGTGACGGTCAGTCATTCCGGCTACATCAAGCGGGTACCGCTTTCCATCTATCGCGCGCAGCGACGCGGCGGCAAGGGGCGCTCGGGCATGTCGACCCGGGACGAGGATTTCGTCACGCGACTGTTCGTCGCCAACACCCATACGCCGGTGCTGTTCTTCTCCTCGCGCGGCATCGTCTACAAGGAAAAGGTCTGGCG